>JANPDN010000149.1:0-53614 GCA_031431555.1 Rubrivivax sp. | reverse complement strand
ATTACATGGCCCAATTGGGGACCGTGTGGGACCCCAACCCCCACGGCCGCCAGTGGGGGCGGGGGGGGGCCCGGGGGGTGTGGTTAAAATTACCACAAACGTCCCGGGCCCCCCCCCGCGGCGGCTCTGCGCGCTACTGCGCAAGCGCTACCGAGCAAGCGCTACCGAACCAGCAGTACGGCAACCTGCCTACCGCAACCGAGCTTCAAGTTCCGCGATCAACGCCCGCGCTTCGTCGCCTTCGGGGATCGGCCGGCCGCTGTCGCGCCATTCGACGGCTGACTTGAATCCATGCACCTGCGCCTGGCGGCGGAACCACAGGCCTTCGGGGTTGTGGCGGGTGACGCCGTCGAAGAGCGTGGCGAACATCTGGGTCTGCTCCAGGCCCATCGTCAGCATCGCCTGGTTGACGACCATCTTGTGCATCGCCAGATGCGCGTGCGGCACGCCGGCGATGCGCAACGCGAGCTTCAGCGTCGCGGCTTCGAGGTCTTCAGCCGGCACCGAGATGTTCGCCAGGCCCCAGGACGCGGCGGTGCGGCCGTCGATGGTGTCGCCGGTGAACATGAGTTGCTTGGCGCGCGCCGGGCCGACGCGGTAGGTCCACATTGCGGTTGTCGGGCAACCCCAGACACGCGTCGGCATATAGCCGATGCGCGCGTCGTCGGCCATCACCAGCAGGTCACAACACAGCGCGATGTCGCTGCCACCGGCGACGGCATGGCCGTGGACCTGGGCGATGGTCGGCTTGGCGCAGCGCCACAGGCTCATGAAGTCTTCGGTGTAACCCTTCATCGCGGCGTAGTCGGCCATCGCGTCGTAGGGATAGGCTTCTTGCTGGCAGGGGTGTTCGGCGCGGCCGGAGCCAAAGTCGACCAGGTCGTAGCCGGCGCAGAAGGCCCGCCCGGCGCCGTCGAGCACGATGACGTGGACTTCGGTGTCGGCTTCGGCCCAGCGCACCGCTTCGCGGATCTCGCGTGGCATGTCCTTGCCGATGGCGTTGAGCCGCTCCGGCCGGTTCAGCGTGATGCGTGCGACGCGCGGGTGCGCCGGGTCTTTGCGGGCGAGCAGGGTATTGAATTCGGGCATGGGGGCTCCGGGGCTGGTCAATCGGGAGTCGATAGGCGGTCGATGGGCGGTCGTCTGCCGCATTGTGGCGGCCGGGATTTACATGCAGCAATGTCAGCGGGGCCGGCCGCCCGAGCGTTGCTTGGTGAGAACCGGCACGCGCCGGCACCTGAGAGGACAGCAGCATGAGCGGACTTTGGCAAACCAGCGCGAAGACCATCGGTCTGGCCTTGATCGGTCTGTGCGGAGTGGCGCAGGTCGCGGCGCAACCCAACACCTACGGCAATACCTACAGCAACGCGCAGAACAACTCGAACAGCAGCGCCCATCACGGCGGGCAAGCGAGCGAGTTGCCAGGCCGCGTCGGCCGAGTCGCCGAAGTCCAGGGCCGGGTCTGGTTGTTCGATACCGAGCAGGGGCAGTGGATCGACGCCCAGCGCAACCGCGCACTGACCACCGGTGACCGCCTGTCGACCGAAAACGGCAGCCGCGCCGAGCTGCGCATCGGCTCGACCGAGTTGCGGGTCGGCCCGCGCACCGAATTTGAGTTCACGCGCCTGGACGATGACCGCATGGTCTTCACGCTGCAGACCGGTACGCTGGCGCTGCGCGTGAAGTCGCGCGAACTCGCCGACGAAATCGAGGTGCGCACCGCCGAGGGCCGCATCGTGCCCGAGCGCAGCGGCCACTACCGCATCGACCGCGAAGACGACACCACTTATCTGTCGGCCTGGCGCGGCTCGCTGCGTTTTGATGGCCGCGAGACCCAGGTTTCGGTGCCGGCCGGCCGGCGCGCCGAGTTTTTTGAGCAGCGCCCTGACCGCACGGTGGTGGTGTCGTGGTCGAACCTGGCCACCGACAGTTTTGCCGACTGGGTGGTCCGCGACGAACAACGCGACGAACGCAGCGCACCGCAACGATACGTCTCGCCAGAGATGACCGGCGCCGAAGACCTCGATCGCCATGGCCGCTGGCAGCGCCATCCTGATTTCGGCATGGTCTGGTCGCCGTTCAACGTGACGGTCGGCTGGGCACCGTTCCGCCATGGCCGCTGGTTCTGGCATCTGCGCTGGGGCTGGACCTGGCACGACGAAGCCGCCTGGGGCTTCGCGCCGTTTCACTACGGCCGCTGGGTCAACTGGGGCGGGCGCTGGGCCTGGGCACCGGGCAGCTATGTGCCGCGTCCCGCGTTTGCGCCGGCGCTGGTGGCCTGGGTCGGTGGCTCGAATGCCAGTGTGTCGATTTCGATCGGTGGTGGTGGCGGTGGTGGTTACGGGCCGATGGTCGGCTGGGTGCCGCTGGCTCCGCGCGAAATCTACGTGCCGGCCTTCGGCTACGGGCCGCGCTACTTCGACCACGTCAACCGGCCGCACCGCCCGTACCCGAACCAGCCGAACCATCCACAACACCGGCCGCAAGTGCCAACCGACCCGATCATGTACGGCAACAAGGGCGTGCCTGGCGCCGTCACGGTGGTGCCCGCGAATGTGCTTGCACAGCGCCAGCCGGTGGCCGCGGCGATGGTCAACGACGCGGCCGTGCAGCGGGCGGTGAATCAGGGGCGCTTCGTGCATGACATGCCGGCGCACCAGCCGAATGTGCCGCGCACGCCATCGGCGGTCATTGCTGCGCCAGGTGGCGCGACGCCTGCGCCGCGGCCGCCGGAGCAGGGCGCGATGGGGCCGCATGCCCCGCGTGCTGCGCAAGGCACACCCGAAGCGCCGAGCTCGGCAACCGCAAGTCCACCAGCAAGTGCCGGGCGTGTCATCGACCTGCGCCAGGATCGCAACGAACATCGAAACGAGCAGCGCAGCGACCGGCCTGCGGCGGGCTTTGGCCCAGCGGTTTCCACGGCACCGGCGCGAGGCGCTGCGGCACCTAACGCTTACCCAGCGCCATCCCAGGCGCCGGCAACGACCACGGCAGCGACGGGCCCGCAGCGCGCTGCCGAACCGATGGTCATACGCACCGCGCCAAACCCGTTGCCCGCCGCCGGGGCGCAGCGGCCGGTGCAGCCGCAAGCCCAGCCGCAAGCGCAGTCGCAAGGCCAGCCGCAGCAGGCGCAACCGACGCCGCAGTTGAAGCCGGCGCCGGCGGCGCAACAACGTGGCGACAAGCGGCCCGACGATGCGCGCGAAGAGCAGCGTGATGGCAAGGCGCGCACGCCGGAGTCACGCCAGGGTCAACGCGAGCGCAGCAACTCGCAATAGGTCAGGGTCGCGTCAAGGCCGTGCCGCGATGGTGCCGAGGCACCGCCGCCGGCGCTCGCCGCTGGCCTACTTCAGCAGCGGCCGCAGCACCGGCCAGACGTTGTCCAGCATCGTCGGGTGGGCCTCGGCCTTGGGATGGATGCGATCGGGCTGGAACAGGCTTTCTGCCTGCGGCCCGTCGGCCACACCGGCCAGCAGAAACGGCACCAGCGAGACCGACTGCGCGCTGGCGACGCTGGCAAACAGCGCAAAAAAATCGTCGCCATATTTGCGCCCGTAGTTCGGCGGCACCTGCATGCCGACAACCACCACGCGCGCACCGGCGGCCTTGGCCGCGCGGGTCATCTCGGTCAGGTTGGCCCGGGTCATCGGCAGCGGCAGGCCGCGCAAAGCGTCGTTGCCACCGAGCTCGATGACGACCACCGCCGGCTTGTGCAGCTTCAACAAAGCGGCCAGGCGCGAGCGGCCGCCGGAGCTGGTCTCGCCGCTGATGCTGGCATTGACGACGGTGGCGGCGAGCTTCTCGCGCTGAATACGCTGCTCAAGCAGGGCGACCCAACCGCGGCCGCGCGGGATGCCGTATTCGGCCGACAGGCTGTCGCCGACAACGAGTACGACGCGCGCTGCGGTCTGCGCAAGCGCGCCAGCCGCAAGCAGTGGCGCTGCAAGCGGCACGACGCGCGACAGACCGCCAGGCAAGACGCGCGGCAATACGTGCGGCAAAACGCGGGGCATCGCGAGGGCGCTACAGTGCGCCACCCCGGCCATCCGCACCCAGCGCGCCAACCACTGGCGCCTCGTCCAACGCATGTCATCCCCAGCCATCATTGCCGTCCAGAAGATCACCAAGCAGGTGGTGGATTCCACCGGCACCCTGACGATTCTCCATGAGATCGACTTCCAGCTCGCGGCGCGCGAATCGGCGGCGATCGTCGGCGCATCGGGTTCGGGCAAAAGCACCTTGCTGTCGATCATCGCTGGGCTCGATGTGCCGACCAGCGGCACCGTCGTGCTCGACGGCAACGACCTCTTTGTGCTCGATGAAGACGCCCGCGCCGCGGTGCGCGCACGCAAGCTGGGTTTTGTCTTCCAGAGTTTCCAGCTGCTGGCGAACCTGAACGCGCTTGAAAATACGATGCTGCCGCTGGAGCTGCTCGGCAAGCCCAACGCGCGTGCGCTGGCCACCGAGATGCTGCGCCGGGTCGGCCTGGGCGAACGCCTGGGCCACTACCCCAAGGTCTTGTCGGGCGGCGAGCAGCAACGCGTGGCGCTGGCTCGCGCGTTTGTCGTCGAGCCCGCAGTGCTGCTCGCCGACGAGCCCACCGGCAGCCTGGACTTTGCAACCGGCGGCACGGTGATGGACCTGATGTTCGCGATGAACCGCGAGGCCGGCACGACGCTGGTGCTGGTCACCCACGACCGCGCCATCGCCGAGCGCTGTGATCGCCAGCTGCGCATCGAAGCCGGGCGGCTTGTCGCCTGAACCGGCCGCCCCGAGCGGCTGGTGATGGATCAGGGCTGCGAAGAAAACTTGTAGTCGGTCTTGGCGGCTTTGCGCAGGTCTTCCTGGTACTTCTGAAGTTTCTGCTGCTCGAAGCGCTGCTTGATCTGCACCTTGACGTCATCGAACGGCGGGAACTGCGCATCGCGCGTCTCTTCGAGCCGGATGATGTGAAAGCCGAACTGCGTCTTCACCGGTTCAGGCGTCATCTCGCCCTTTTTCAGCTCCGACAAAGCCTTGCCAAATTCCGGCACGTAGGAGTCCGACTTGGCAAAGTCGAGGTCGCCGCCGTTCTGGCCCGAGCCGGTGTCCTTGGAGTGTTTTTTTGCCAGCTCGTCGAACTTGGCGCCAGCCTTGATCTGCGCGATCAGGCCTTTGGCTTCGTCCTCTTTTTCAACCAGGATATGCCGCGCGCGGTATTCGGTGCCGGTGGCCTGGCCCTTGAACTTGTCGTACTCGGCTTTGGCTTCGGCGTCGGTGGCGGGGTTTTTCTTGCTGTAGTCAGCGAACAGCAGGCCGATCACGATGCCCTGGCGCGCCAGCTCCATCTGCGCGCGAAACTCGGGTGACGAGCTGATGCCCTTGCGGTCGGCCTCTTGGGCGAAAATCTCGCGCAGCACGACCTGGTCACGCGCCTGGCCTTCGACGTTGGGCGGCAGTTGCTGGCCGGAGCGCTGGGCTTGCTGCAGAAGTGCATCCACACGCGCCTTGGGCACGGCCTTGCCGTTGACGATGGCGACGTTTTGGGCCTGCGCTGCGAATGGCACAGCCAGTACAGCGCCACAGGCGACGGCAGCGATGAGAGTCAGGCGCACGGCCAGGGTCGGGTTTTTCATGGACAAGATCTTTCGGCGGGGGTGGCGCGGCGCGAAGGCACATCGCACGCGACCGGGGGGAGACAAATCAATCGGCTTTTAGGGCTCGTCGGGAGCGCGGGCATCGATCGCCAGCGCATGGATGCCGCGCGGCATCAGCGACGCCAGAGCATCATAAACGAGGCGGTGCCGCCCGACCCGGTTGACGCCAGCAAAACAAGCGCAGCGCAAGGCCACCGCAAAGTGCCGGCCTTCCTTGGCGCCGACATGGCCGGCGTGCAGATGGCTGTCGTCGCGAACGGCCAATTCGGTCGGCACCAGCGCCGCGCGCAGCACCACTTCGATATCGGCAGCGGTCACGCCGTGGGCCGGGCCGGCGCTCAAGGTGTGGTCTCCTTGGCCGATTCCGCAGCTGGCGCGTCGGGCTCGATATATTTGCTCAGGTACAGGCCTTGCGCCAACGTGAACAGCAGCATGAGTCCGATGCCGCCGAAGAGTTTGAAATTCACCCAGGTGTCGGTCGAGTAGCTGTAGGCGACCCAAAGGTTGAGCAGCCCCATCGCGGCAAAAAACAGCACCCAGGCCACGTTCAATCGTTGCCACACCGCTGCCGGCAATTGCAGCTGTTCGCCGAGCAAGGCACGCAGCAGGTTCTTGCCAAACAACAGCGGGGCCAGTGCAAAGGCCAGGCCCATCGCCCAATACAGGCCGGTCGGCTTCCACTTGATGAAGGTCTCGCTGTGGAGGTAGATCGTCAGCCCACCCAGGACCACGACCAGCACCAGGCTGACCCACAACATCGCGTCGACCTTGCGCCCGCGCAGCTTGAGCCAGAGCACCTGCGCGAGTGTGGCGATGATGACGACAACGGTGGCCAGCAGCACCGGCGCTTCTTCGGGCCCGATGACTGACCCCGACACCAGCCAACCAAAATGCTGCGTTGCCAACGCGGCGGCGCCGGCCTTGTCGTTGCCTGCGATCTTGAAGGTCGCAAAGAACAGGATGATTGGCAAAAAGTCGAAGAGCAGTTTCATGTGCTGGACGCAGACCACAAAGGCGGGACAAGGCCGGATTGTGCCGGTGCACAGCGCCGGCGCCGCAGGGGGTGGCGGGCCAGCCTGCTGGCTTGACTACTTGGCCGGATCAAAGTCGATCGCCGCCGAGTTGATGCAATAGCGGGCACCTGTCGGCTGCGGGCCGTCGTCAAAGACATGGCCGAGGTGGGTGCCACATTGTTTGCAGCGCACCTCGACACGCACCATGCCATGCGCTTCGTCGCGCACTTCTTCGATCACCTCGCTGTTGATCGGCTGCCAGTAACTCGGCCAGCCACAACCGGCATCAAACTTGGTGCCGGCATCGAAGAGTGCGATGCCGCAGCCGACGCAGTGGTACTGGCCGGCCGCAAAGTGGTCCCAGTATTTGCCGCTGAAAGCACGCTCGGTGGCGGCGTGACGTGCCACCTGGTACTGCATCGGGTCGAGTTGCGCGCGCCAGTCGGCGTCGGACTTCTGCACCGCATAGCGCGGGTCGTCGTGGGCGTGCGGGGTCGGCGCGGCAGGATTGTTTTTGCTGAACAGGCTCATGATGAACAGGACACTTCGAGGTGTTGCGCCCAGTCGGGCGGGAAGCCGGCATCGGCGGCAGCATTCGGGTTGTCCTGCTGTTCGTCGAACGGGCGCTGCAAGACTTTCAGCAGGCGCTGCGTTTCGCTGAAATCACCCGCCCGCGCTTGTTGAATAGCAACTTCGGCAAGGTGGTTGCGCAGCACAAATTTCGGGTTGACGGCATTCATGCGCTGCGCGCGGGCGTTGTCGTCAGCGCCTTTGTCACCGCCGTCATCGCTGGCTTCGGCAGCCAAGCGAACTTGGTAGCGCAGCGCCCAGGCGTCGAGCGCGGCGCGGTCGAGGAAGAGGTCACGCAGTGCGTCATTGCTGACGCCCGCGACGCTGCTGAAGCGGCCCAGCGTGCGAAAGACGATCGTGAAATCGGCGCGGTCTGCGGCCATGAGGCTGAGCAGGTCGTCGATCAGTGCCGCATCGCCTTCGCGGTGTTCAAGCAAGCCGAGCTTGGCGCGGAAGCGGGCATTCAGCGCTTGCGGGAACGCGGTCTTGAAGGGCTCCAGGGCGGCCAGCGCCTGGTCGCTGTCGCCGATTAAGGGCATCAGCGCTTGCGCCAGCGCGTGCAGGTTCCAGAACGCAACCTGCGGCTGGCGCGCGTAGGCGTACCGGCCCTGGGTGTCGGTGTGGTTGCAGATGTGGCCAGGGTCAAAAGCGTCCAGAAAGCCGAACGGCCCGTAATCGATGGTCAGGCCCAGGATCGACATATTGTCGGTATTCATCACGCCATGACAGAACCCGACCGCCTGCCACTGCGCGACCATCGCCGCGGTGCGCAGCGTGACTTCACGCAGCAGCGCGGCGTACGGCTCGGGCTCGCCGGCGAGCGCGGGAAAGTGGCTCTCGATTACGGCATCGGCCAGCGCCCGCAAGGCGTCGGTGTCCTGCGCGGAGTGCGTGAAGTGCTCGAAATGCCCGAAGCGGATGAAGCTCGGCGCAATACGTGTCACCACTGCCGCGGTTTCGATCGTCTCGCGGCGCACCGGCAGGCTTGAGCCGATGACGGCCAGCGCCCGCGTCGTCGGGATGCCCAGCGCGTGCATCGCCTCGGAGCACAGAAATTCGCGGATCGATGAGCGCAGCACGGCGCGGCCATCGCCCATGCGTGAGTAGGGCGTCAAGCCGCTGCCCTTGAGCTGCACTTCGAGCGCGCCATCGGGGGTGTCGATTTCGCCTAGCAAGAGCGCGCGGCCGTCACCGAGCTGGCCGGCCCAGACGCCAAACTGGTGGCCGGAATACACCGTCGCCAGCGGGCTGCCGAGGCCCGCGACCGGCTGGCCGGACAGCGCCAGCAACGCGGCTTCACTCTCAATCCAGCCGGGGACCCCCATTTGCTCGGCAAGCGTGTCGTTGCGCGCCACCCAATGGGGTTGTGGCAGGGCCGCGGCGGCGACCGGCGTGGCGAACGGATCAACAACACGATCCCCGATGTGGTCAGCGACGCGATCACCGATCCGGCCTGCGCTGCGATCGGCAAGGCGCTCACCCAGGCCCGCGAAGAAGCGGCTCTGGCGCCAGGCGGGCAGGGTCAGGCGGTCAAGGTCGTGCGGCGCGTTCATTGGCCAGATTGTCCGCCGGCTGGCAAGCGGCTGCCCGATGCAGTGAGAATGTCCCCTGCGAGCGCTTCGCAGACCAATCCCCCAAAAATACGGAGACCACGATGCTCGGGCTGATGCAAGACCAACCGCTGTTGATTTCTTCGCTGATCGAATTTGCCGGCCGCCACCACCACGACACGCAAATCGTGTCGCGCCGCGTCGAAGGGGACATCCACCGCTACACCTACCGTGACGCCGCAGCGCGAGCCCGCCGCGTTGCCAACGCGATCGACCGCCTCGGGCTGGCTTTCAGCGACCGCGTCGCCACGCTGGCCTGGAACGGCTACCGCCACTTCGAGGTCTACTTTGGTGTCTCGGGTAGCGGCCGTGTGCTGCACACGCTGAACCCACGCCTGGCGCCAGACCAGGTGGTCTGGATCGCCAACCATGCCGAAGACCAGGTGATCATTTTCGACATGACTTTTCTGCCCCTGATCAAGGCCGTTTGGCAGCATTGCACGACCGTCAAACACTGGATCGCCTTGTGCGACGCCGATGCGCTGCCGGCCGATACCGGCATCGACGGCCTGCGCAGCTACGAAGATTGGATCGCTGCCGAGAGCGACCAGTACACCTGGCCGCAATTCGACGAACGCAGCGCGGCGGTGCTTTGTTACACGAGCGGCACCACCGGCAACCCCAAGGGCGCGTTGTTCAGCCACCGGTCGACGCTGTTGCACGCGTACGGCGGGGCCTTGCCCGACACGCTGGGTCTTTCGGCGCGTGACTGCATCCTGCCAGTGGTGCCGATGTTCCACGTCAACGCCTGGAGCATCCCGTATGCCGCGGCAATGACCGGCGCCAAGCTGGTCTTCCCGGGTCCGGCGCTGGACGGCCAGTCGGTCTACGAGCTGCTCGAATCCGAGCAGGTCACGATGGCCGCCGGTGTGCCGACGGTCTGGTTGATGCTGCTCAACCATGTCAAGCAGCATGGCCTGAGATTCACGACCATGCGGCGCACCGCGATCGGCGGCTCGGCCTGCCCGCCGGCGATGATCAAGACATTCCGCGACGACTACGGCGTGACCGTGCTGCATGCCTGGGGCATGACCGAGATGTCGCCGATCGGCACGGTCTGCCACCTCAAGCTCGGGCAGCTTGCGCTGGATGCCGACGCACAACTCGCGGTGATGGCCAAGCAGGGCCGCGCCGTCTTCGGCGTCGAGATGCGCGTCGTCGGGCCCGACGGCGAAGAGCTGGCGTGGGACGGCCAGTCCAGCGGTGACCTCCATGTCAAAGGGCCGTGGATCATTTCTGGCTACTTCAAAGGCGAGGGTGGTGACCCGCTGATCGGCGGGTGGTTCCCGACCGGCGACGTGGCCACGATCGACGGCGACGGCTTCTTGCAGATCACCGACCGCAGCAAGGATGTGATCAAGTCCGGCGGCGAGTGGATCAGCTCGATCGATATCGAAAACGTCGCCATCGCCCACCCCGCGGTGGCGATGGCGGCGTGCATCGCGCTGCCGCACCCGAAGTGGGACGAGCGGCCGCTGTTGGTGGTCGTGAAAAAGCCCGGGGCGACGCTGACACGCGAGGAGATGCTCAGCTTCTACGACGGCAAGGTCGCCAAGTGGCAGGTGCCCGACGACGTCGTTTTTGTCGATGCGATTCCCCTCGGGGCCACTGGCAAGATGCAGAAGATCAAGCTGCGCGAGCAGTTCAAGGGCCACCAGCTGCCGGCCTGACGCCTGACGGCTTGCCGGCTTGCCGGCTGGTGACCGCCGATGTCGATTTGGCGACAACCGGGCCGGGGGCAATCCCTGAAGCCCGACAGGCCTTCGAGGCGTTAACGTAACCAACTGTCGGTATTCAGTCGCACTCAGGAGTTCCCCATGAAATTCAAGCTCAATTCGATCGGCAAGACTGTCGTTGTCGCGCTGGCCATGACCGCGGGTGTGGCATTCGCGCAAAAAGGCGAAACCGTCAAGATCGCCTGGATCGACGGCATGTCGGGCCCGTTTGCCAATATCGGCAACAACATGATCCGCACCTTCCAGCATGTCTCGGCGCGCGACGCCAACAATGCTGCCGGGGTCAAGTTCGAGATCGTGCCCTTCGACAGCAAGGGCTCGCCGCAAGAGAGCCTGAACGTGCTCAAGGCCGCCCTCGACCAGGGCATCCGCTACATCGCGCAGGGCAACAGCTCGGCGATCGCCGGCGCGCTGGTCGATGCGATCGGGAAACACAACGAGCGCAACCCGGGCAAGGAAGTCATCTTCCTGAACTACGCGGCGGTCGACCCTGACCTGACGAACAGCAAGTGCAGCTTCTGGCACTTTCGCATGGACGCCGATACGAGCATGAAGATGGAGGCGATGACCACCTACATGAAAGACGACAAGTCGGTCAAAAACGTCTACCTGATCAATCAGAACTATTCCCACGGCCACCAGGTGGCGCTCTTTGCCAAGGAGAACCTGGGGCGCAAGCGCCCCGACGTGAAGATCGTGGGTGAAGACCTGCACCCGATCGGGCAGGTCAAAGATTTTGCACCTTATGTCGCCAAGATGAAGGCTGCCGGTGCCGACACCGTCATCACCGGCAACTGGGGCAACGACATGTCGCTGCTGATCAAGGCGGCCAAGGACGCCGGCCTGACTGCCAGCTTCTACACGTACTACGCCGGCGCCGCCGGCACGCCGACCGTGATCGGCACCGCGATGGAAGGCAAGGTCAAGTTTGTCTACGGCTCGGCGCCGAATATCGGTGGCGAGCATGGCAAGGTGCAGGACGAGTTCCGCGCCAAGTTCAAGGAAGACTATTCCACGAGCACGATCTTCCACCTCTTCAAGCTGCTGCCAGCGGCGATGGCCAAGGCCAAGTCGACCGACCCGGTGAAGGTCGCGCTCGCCATGGAAGGGCTGACCGTGCCCAGCTACAACGGCGAGATCACGATGCGCAAGGCCGACCACCAGCTGCAGCAGACCCTGTACCTGGGCACCTGGCGCAAAAAGGACGCGAAGAACAGCTACGACGTCGAGGGCACCGGCATGACTTGGGCGGTGGAGCGCACCTTCGAGCCTTATGTGTCGAGCACACCCACTTCTTGCCAGATGAAGCGGCCGAGTGGGGCCTGATGAGAGCCTGATCGGCTCCGCCTGCTGACCACAAGGGCCGCGCCCAAACATCGCGGCCCTTTTTTCGGGTAGCCCGTCGCGCCATGGAACTGTTTGTCTTTTCGCTGCTGAACGGCCTGAGCTACGGCTTGCTGCTGTTCATGCTCAGCTCCGGGTTGACCTTGATCTTCAGCATGATGGGGGTGCTGAATTTCGCCCACGCCAGTTTCTACATGCTTGGCGCTTTTGTCGCCTATTCGACAACCAAATACGTCAGTTTCTGGGCCGCGCTGATCGTTGCGCCGGCAGTGGCTTTTGTTGCCGGCGCCGCGTTCGAGCGTTACTGCCTGCGCCGGGTCCACAAGTTCGGCCATGTCGCCGAGTTGCTCATCACTTTCGGTTTGTCGTTCCTGGCGGTCGAAATCGTGCAGCTGATCTGGGGCCGTGCGGCAGTCGAGTACCGCGTGCCGACGGAGCTCGACGTCCCGCTGTTCACCCTCTTCGATACCCAGTTTCCGGCCTACCGCGCTTTCATGATGGGGGTGGCGCTGGTGATGCTGGTGTCGTTGTGGTTGCTGCTCTCACGCACGCGCATCGGCATGGTCATCACCGCGGCGCTGACCCACCCCGAGATGGTCGAGTCGCTTGGTCACAATGTGCCGCGCGTGCTGATGATGGTCTTTGGCGGCGGCACCGCGCTGGCCGGTCTGGCCGGGGTCATCGGCGGCAATGCCTATGCTACCGAACCCGGCATGGCGCAGGCGGTCGGGCCGATCATCTTTGTCGTCGTCGTGATCGGTGGCATGGGCTCGCTCGCCGGGGCTTTTGTCGCGTCGCTGGCGATTGGCGTGATCCAGACCTTTGCGGTGGCAGTCGACCAGTCGCTGGTCACCGGCTTGGCCGCGCTGGGTATGCAGCTGTCGCCGCAGAGTTTTGGCTATTCGGTGCTGAGCCTGAAGTTGTCGCAGGTGGCGCCGATCCTGCCGTACCTCTTTCTGGTGCTGATGCTCATCTTCCGCCCGCGCGGACTGATGGGCACACGTGAGGGCTGACGCCGTGGGAGCCTCTCAAGCGGTCGCAGCAACAGCGCCGAAGTTTTTCAACCTCGGGCGGCTGGTTGTCTGGGGCGGTTTTGCGCTGCTGCTCATCATTGCGCCGCTGGTCTTCACGAGCAGCCTGGCGCTGACGATGCTGTCGCAGATGGGCTACCTGATCATCATCTGCCTGAGCTACAACCTGCTGCTCGGGCAGGGTGGCATGCTCAGTTTTGGCCACGCGGTGTATTCCGGGCTCGGCTCGTTCTTTGTCGTCCATGCGATGAACATGGCGACCAAGGGCTCGCTGCCGATCCCGGTTTCGCTGATGCCGCTGGTCGGTGGCCTGGCGGGTCTGTTCTTCGCAGCCTTGCTCGGTTATGTCACTACCAAAAAGGCCGCGACACCGTTTGCGATGATCACGCTGGGTGTTGGCGAGCTGGTCTTTTCGATGTCGCTGATGTTCCCCGGGTTTTTTGGCGGCGAGGCCGGCATCAGCACCAACCGCGTCATTGGCGAGCCGGTGTTTGGCATCACCTACGGGCCCGGCCTGCAGGTTTATTACCTCATCGCTGTCTACTGTTTCATCTGCACGGCAGCGCTGTATGCGCTGACGATGACACCGCTCGGCCGGATGCTCAACGCGGTGCGTGACAACCCCGAGCGGGTCGAGTTCGTCGGCTACAACACCCAGATCGTGCGTTACCTCGCGTTCATGATCGCCGGGTTTTTTGCCGGCATCGGCGGGGGCCTGTCGGCGATCAATTTCGAGAGTGTCACTGCCGAAGCGCTGAGCGGCATCCGCTCGGGTGGATTCCTGCTTTTCACCTTTCTTGGCGGCGCAGTCTTTTTCTTCGGCCCGATCATCGGTGGCGTCTTGCTGGTGCTGGCCCTGGTGCTGTTTTCCGAGATCACCAAGGCCTGGCAGATCTACCTCGGCCTGGTGTTCCTGGTCATGGTCATGTTCGCGCCGGGTGGCATCTCGAGCCTGATCATGATGAATCTGCGGGTGGCTGCGTTTGGCCGCTTAAGCGAGTTGTGGCGCGGTTATCTGGCGCTGACCGTGACCGGCCTGGTGGCGCTGGCCGGCAGCGCGGCGATCATCGAGATGGTCTACCACGTTCAACTCGATGCTGCGCTCGGTTCGACGATCAAGTTCCTCGGGGGTGTGTTGGACACCAAAGCGGCGGCGCACTGGGTCGGCGCCGTGGTCGTCATGGTCATCGGCGTGACGACGTTCGAATTTGCGCGCCGTCGGTTTGCCCGCCGCTGGTCTGACATCCAGCAGTTCATCGAGCGCGAAATCAAGCGCCGGGAAGCCGAATGAGCGCGCCTGCCACAACCACTGCCGCCGTCGAACTGCTGGATCTGCACAAGAGTTTCGGCAAGACCGAAATCATCCGCGGTGCGACGCTGCGTGTGGAGCCCGGCGAGCGGGTGGCCATCATCGGCCCCAACGGCGCCGGCAAGAGCACACTGTTCAACTTGATCAGTGGCCGCTTTGGTGCCACGTCGGGGCAGATCCTGGTCAACGGGCAGAGCATTGCCGGCAAGACGCCGTACCAGATCAACCGCATGGGGCTGGCGCGCAGTTTCCAGGTCAGCAACCTGTTTGTGCGCCTTTCGGTGTTCGAAAATATCCGCTGCGCCGTGCTCTGGAGCAAGGGCTACAAATACACCTTCTGGCGCTTCCTCAGCGAAGCCCACGACGCCAATGCGCGTGCCGAAGAAGTGCTGAAGATGATCAAGCTCGACAAGCGCCGCGACGTCCTCGCCATGAACCTGACCTACGCCGAACAGCGCGCGCTAGAGATCGGCATCACCATCGCTGGTGGTGCCGATGTGATCCTGCTCGACGAGCCCACCGCGGGCATGAGCAAAAGCGAAACCGCGCGTTTTGTGAACCTGATCCGCGACGTCACCGCCGGCAAGACGCTGCTCACCGTCGAACACGATATGGGCGTGGTCTTCGGCCTCGCCGACAAGATTGCAGTGCTCGTCTACGGCGAGGTCATTGCCTTCGATTTGCCCGAGGCAGTGCGCGCCAACCCGCGTGTGCAAGAGGCTTATCTCGGCTCGGTGCTGGCCGATGCCCAGGCCGCAGAGGCGGGGCGTTGAGATGAGTCTGAGCCTGCGCGACGTCAACGCCTATTACGGCAAGAGCCACATCCTGCATGGGGTGCATCTCGATGTCGCCGGCGGCGAAATCGTGGCCCTGCTCGGGCGCAACGGCTCGGGCCGGTCGACGACCGTGAAGACGATCATGGGCCTGGTGCACGGCACCGGCTCGGTGCAGTGGCATGGCCAGGAGATCCTCGGCCGCAAGGCTTTCGAGATCGCCCACACCGGCATCGGCTATGTGCCGGAGAACCGCGAAATCTTCCCGACGCTGACGGTGCAGCAGAACCTGCTGCTCGGCCAGAAGGTGGCCAACAAAAATGGCCGCTGGTCACCCGACGATATGTACAGCCTGTTCCCGCGCCTCAAGGAGCGCCAGCACACCGAAGCGGGTGTGCTGTCGGGCGGTGAGCAGCAGATGCTGACCCTGTGCCGCACGCTGATGGGCGACCCAGAACTGATCATGATCGACGAACCGACAGAGGGTCTGGCGCCGAAGATCGTCGAACTCGTCGGCCAGTACCTGCGCGAACTCAAGACCCGCGGCATCGCAGTGCTGCTCGTCGAGCAGAAGCTGACGATTGCGCTCGAGGTTGCCGACCGCTGCCTCGTGATGGGCCACGGCCAGATCGTCTTCGAAGGCACGCCGACCGAGTTGCGCGCGAATGGCGAAATCCGCAAGGAGTGGCTGGAGGTCTAGCATCCGGCTTTGCGCAACCCGCAGCCTGGCAAGACCCGGGTGCTGTCACGCCCACGACAAGGGCGGCGGTGCGGTCGACCTAGAATCGAACGATCGTTCTATTGGTTGATGTTCACCGTAGAAATTCACGGTCGGCATTTGCTGTTGAATTTGTTGTCGATGTACGCCAAGGAGAGACGCGATGAGCGCGAAATACGAAGTTCGTGGTGCGGTGGCCGTGGTCACGTTGGACAACCCGCCGGTCAACGGGCTTGGCTTTGAGACCCGACGCGGCATCGCCGACGGCATCGAGCGGGCGCTGGCCGACGCCAGTGTCAAGGCCATCGTGCTCACCGGCGCAGGCAAGGCCTTTTCAGGCGGCGCCGATATCAAGGAGTTCGGCTCGCCCAAGGCCATTGCCGAGCCGAACCTGCTGTCATTGATCAAGCTTGCCGAGACCTCGGCCAAGCCGGTGATCGCGGCGATTCACAGTATCTGCATGGGCGGCGGGCTGGAGCTGGCGCTGGGCTGCCACTACCGCGTCGCCGCACCGGGCACGCTGGTCGCGTTGCCCGAAGTCAAGATCGGCCTCGTCCCCGGCGCCGGCGGCACGCAGCGCCTGCCGCGCGTGTTGGGTGTCGAGACCGCGCTGAACATGATCGTCAGCGGCGAGCCGGTGAAAAGCGAGGTGCTCGCCGCGCAGCCCGGCCAGAAACTCTTCGACCGCATCATCACCGGCGACCTGCTCGAAGGTGTGTTGGCCTTTGCACTCGAAGTCGCCGATGTGCGGCCGCTGAAGATTGTGCGCGACCTGAAGGTCAGCCACCCGAACCCAGACGCGTACTTCCAGTTCGCGCGCAATACGGTCAAGGCGATGGCGAAAAACTTCCCCGCGCCGGCGCGCTGCCTCGATTGTGTCGAACAGTCGTTGAAGCTCAAATTCGACGACGGCATGGTCTACGAACGCGAGGCTTTCATCTCGCTGATGAGCACGCCCGAATGCAAGGCGCTGCGGCATGCCTTCTTCGGTGAACGCGCGGCGTCGAAGATCCCCGACGTGCCCGAAAGCACGCCGGTGCGCGCCATCAACAAGGTTGCGGTCATCGGCGCCGGCACGATGGGCGGTGGCATCAGCATGAATTTCCTCAACGCCGGCGTGCCGGTGCAGATGCTCGAGATGAAGCAGGATGCCCTCGACCGCGGCGTCGCCACGATCCGCAAGAACTACGAGTCGCAGGTCAAGCGCGGCAAGCTCAAAGCCGAGAACTACGAAGCCCGCATGGCCTTGTTGTCGACGACGCTCGACTACGCCGACCTGAAGGACGCCGACCTCGTCATCGAAGCCGTCTTCGAAGAAATGGGCGTCAAGGAAAAAGTCTTCAAGACACTGGACGAGGTGATGAAACCCGGCGCGATCCTGGCTTCCAACACGTCGACGCTGGACGTCAACAAAATCGCTGCGTTCACGAAGCGCCCGCAGGACGTCGTCGGCATGCACTTCTTCAGCCCGGCGAATGTGATGAAGCTGCTCGAGGTCGTGCGCGGCGAAAAGACCGCCAAGGACGTTCTCGCCACCGTGATGGGCGTGGCCAAGAAGATCCGCAAGACAGCAGTCGTCTCGGGTGTGTGTGACGGTTTTATCGGCAACCGCATGATCGAGCAGTACTCGCGCCAGGCCGGTTTTTTGCTCGAAGAAGGTTGCACGCCGGCCGAAGTCGACAAGGCCGCTGAGCGCTTCGGTTTTGCGATGGGCCCGTTCCGCATGGGCGACCTTGCCGGCAACGACATCGGCTGGGCGATCCGCAAGCGGCGCGCGGTCGAGCGCGAGAACCTGCGCTACAGCAAGACCGCAGACCTGCTGTGTGAACTCGGCCGGTTTGGCCAGAAAACCGGCGCTGGTTGGTACGACTACCAGGCCGGCAAACGTGATGCGATGCCGAGCGCTTTGGTCGAAAAGATGATCGCCGACCACCGCACCGCGCAAGGCATCACCGCGCGCAAGATCAGTGAAGAAGAAATCGTGCAGCGGCTGGTTTACGCCTTGGTCAACGAGGGTGCCAAGATCCTCGAAGAAGGCATTGCCAGCAAAGCCAGCGATATCGACATGGTCTACCTCACCGGCTACGGCTTCCCACTGCACCGCGGCGGGCCGATGTGTTATGCCGACTCGCAAGGCCTGTTCAATGTCGTGCAGTCGATGAAGCGCTTTGCGCAGAACCCGCTTGACGACGCGAGCTTCTGGAAGCCGGCGCCGCTGCTGCAAAAGCTGGTGGCTGAAGGCAAGACCTTCACCTGATCAGGCCCTGGTTGCCACGCGCTTCGACAAGGCCCGCGATGCTCAAACGTCTGCTCATCGGCATCCTCGGCCTGGTCTCGCTGCTGGTCATTGCGGTGGCGGTCAAGACGCTGCTGCTGACACCGTCGCGCCAAGTCGACGTGCCGCCGGCGGCGGTGCTGGCGGTCGACGGCGCGCGGGTGTCGGAGTCACTCGCCGGCGCGATCCGCGCGCGCACGATCTCGTCGCGCGACGATGCGAACCTCAGCGCCGACCAGTTCAAGGCCTTGCACGCCTGGATCGAGCAGCGTTACCCCAAACTGCATGCCACGCTAAAGCGCGAAGTGGTCGGAGGCTTGAGCCTGCTCTACACCTGGGAAGGCGCCAACAACCAAGCCCCTGCGATCGTGTTGATGGCGCACCAGGATGTCGTGCCGATCGCGCCGGGCACTGAAAAAGACTGGCTCGTCGAGCCCTTTGCCGGCACCGTGAAAGACGGGTATGTGTGGGGCCGCGGCGCCTGGGACGACAAGGCCAACCTGATCGCGCAACTCGAAGCCATCGAGACCTTGCTCACGGCAGGATTCAAACCGCCGCGCACCGTGTACCTGGCTTTTGGCGCCGATGAAGAAGTCGGCGGGCAGCGCGGTGCGAAGGCGATCGCCGCGCTGCTGGCCGAACGCAAGGTCAAGGTCGACTTTGTCATCGACGAAGGCCTGTTGATCACCGAAGGGGTGTTGCCTGGCCTCAAGGCGCCGGCGGCGATCGTCGGCATCGCTGAAAAAGGTTATATGTCGGTCGTGCTGCGGGTGCCGGCAACACCCGGACATTCGTCGATGCCGCCACCCAAGGGCACGAGCGCGATCGCAATGATGAGTGCCGCGCTGAAACGGGTGGACGACGAACAATTGCCGGCCGGCATCCGCGGAGTCGCGCGCGAGATGTTCGAAGCGGTGGCGCCAGAGATGAGCGGCCTGCCGCGCATCGCGATGTCCAACCTCTGGCTCTTCGGCCCGCTGGTGCAAAAGCAACTCGAGGCCGGCGCCAGCACCCACGCGATGCTGCGGACTACGACTGCGCTGACGATCGTCAATGCCGGCAACAAGGAAAATGTGCTGCCCGGTCACGCCGAGGCGACGGTCAACTTCCGCCTGCTGCCTGGCGACACCCGCGAGTCGGTGCTGGCGCATGTCAAGCAGACCGTCAACAACGACCGCTTCGAAGTATTTGCCTTGCCGGGTGCGACCGAGCCGTCGAAAGTGGCGCCGACTTCGAGCGCTTCATACCGCCTCATCGAGCGCACCGTGCGCGAGTTGTTCCCGGGCACGGTGGTCGCCCCCGGGCTGATGATCGGCGGCACCGACTCGATCCACTTCGAAGGCATCGCCGACCATATCTACAAGTTTTCGCCGGTGCGCGCCAAGCCCGAAGATTTGGCCCGATTCCACGGCAACAACGAACGCATTGCCAGTGCCAACCTTGTCGAGCTGGTGCGCTTCTATCACCAGCTGCTGCTGAACTCCGCCGCAGCTCAACTGTCGCCGGCTAAGTAGCCGCAGCGGCTGGCGTGATTCGCTTTTGATCCGCTTTTGATTCGCGTTCAATTTTTCCCCAGGAGAGTTTGAGATGACCCAAGCCCTGATCGTTTCCACCGCCCGCACACCCCTGGCCAAAAGCTGGAAGGGCGCCTTCAACATGACCCATGGCGCCGCGCTCGGCGGCTTTGCGGTCAAGGCCGCGGTCGAACGTGCCGGCATCGACCCCGGCGCGATCGAAGACGTCTTGATGGGCTGCGCCAACCCCGAAGGCGCAACCGGCATGAATATCGCGCGCCAGATTGCACTGCGCGCCGGGCTGCCGATCACGGTCAGCGGCGCCACCATCAACCGCTTCTGCTCGAGCGGCCTGCAGACCATCGCGATGGCAGCGCAGCGTGTCATCGCCGGTGAAGGTGATGTCTACGTCGCCGGCGGCGTCGAGAGCATCTCTTGTGTGCAGCAGGAGATGAACCAGCACATGATGATCGACAGCTGGCTCAAGGAAAACAAACCCGACATCTACCTGCCGATGTTGCAGACCGCAGAAAACGTCGCCAAGCGCTACAAGATCCCGAAGGAGCGCATGGACCAGTTTGGCGCCGCAAGCCAGCAAAAGGCCTGTGCCGCGCAAGAAGCCGGCAAGTTCAATGACGAGACGATTGCCTGCACGGTGACAGCCGGCGTCGCCGATGCGCAGCTCGGTCTGCGCAGCAAAGAGGTGACCGTCAGCGCTGACGAAGGCCTGCGCGCCGGCACCACGTTTGAGGCCGTGCAAGGTATCCGCACGGCGCTGCCCGGCGGCGTGGTGTCGGCCGGCAATGCCAGCCAGTACAGCGACGGCGCGGGCGCCTGCGTCATCGTCAGTGACGCCTACGCCGAGAAACATGGCCTCAAGCCGCTCGGCCGCTTTCTCGGCTTTGCGGTCGCCGGCTGCGAGCCCGACGAGATGGGCATCGGCCCGGTCTTTGCGGTGCCCAAGGTGTTGGCCCGCCTCGGTTTGACGATGGACGATATCGACCTCTGGGAACTCAACGAAGCCTTCGCGGTGCAGGTGTTGTATTGCGCCGATCGCCTGGGCATCCCGATGGATCGCCTCAACGTCAACGGCGGCGCGATCGCCGTCGGCCACCCTTATGGCGTCAGCGGGCAGCGCCTGACGGGCCACGCCTTGATCGAAGGCAAACGCCGCGGCGCAAAAAGAGTCTGCATCACGATGTGTGTCGGCGGCGGCATGGGCGCCGCGGGTGTGTTCGAGGTGCTCTGATGCGATCAGGCCAGGCTTGGGCGGCGCCGCTGTCGCGGCCGCTGTCGCGGCCGCTCTCGTGGCCGCTGTTAGGGCCGCTGGTGATGGCCGCCGGCTTGGCTTCGGCAGCTGAGCCCTGGTCGACAAATCCGGTGTCAAAAAAGCCCTGCCGCGAATTTGTCGCCCATGTCAACGCGGGTATTCAGGCCGGTGAGGCCGAGGCCCTGCTGGCCGCTGCCCAACTCTTCGAGCACGGCGTATGTGTCGACGTAGCCCCCGCCCGTGCTGCAGAACTTTTGCAGCTCGCCGTCGACCGCGGCCACCCGGCGGCGCGCATGCATGCGTGGGTACGGATTGGCAGTCCTTCACAAGGCGCGAGTCTGCATGTGACGATCAAGCCGGCCGAGCCCCCAGAAACTTGGTTGATCGAGTTCCCGCCGGAGACAGGCAGCGCCTCCGCCGAATCCCTTTGGGCGCGCAGCCAGCGGCGCCAGTTCCTGCGCAACGCGCTGTCGGAGGCGGCGCGATCGCTGCCGCCGCCGGATCTCGCGCGACTTGACTTGAAACCCGTCCGCCTGGAATGGGTCTTCAAGTACGCCGATGCCGACCGCGACTACGACGAAGTCAGAGATCACCTTTCGAGGCCACCTGGATGACTGCCGAAATTTTGCGCACCCCTGACTCCAGGTTCAATGCGCTGCCGGGTTTCCCGTTTGCCCCGCGCTACAGCGAGTTTGCGTCGCTGCGGGTGCACCATGTCGACGAGGGCCCGGCCGACGGGTCTGCAGCATCGGTCACCGCGCTGTGCCTGCACGGCAACCCGAGCTGGAGTTATCTCTACCGGCACATGATCCCGGTCTTCACCGCTGCCGGCCTTCGGGTGGTGGCGCCTGACTTGATCGGCTTCGGCCGCTCCGACAAACCCGAAAGCGTTGCAGCACACAGTTTCGAGTTTCATCGTTCGATGTTGCTCGACTTCATCGAACGGCTGGACCTGAAAAATATCCTGCTCGTCTGTCAGGACTGGGGTGGCCTGCTCGGGCTGACACTGCCGATGGCGATGCCAGCACGTTTCACGCGCTTGCTCGTCATGAATACGAGCCTGGCCACCGGCCACGTCACCGAAGGCTTTCGCCAATGGCGTGACTATTCCAACCAGCAAGTTGACCTGCCGGTGGGCAAACTCATCCGGCGTGGCAAGCCCGACATGACGGACGCCGAAGTCGCGGCCTACGATGCACCTTTCCCCGATGCGCGCTACAAAGCCGCGCTGCGTGCCTTCCCGAACCTGGTACCTGATGGTGTTGACGCGCCTGGTGCTGCACTCAGCCGGGAGGCCGGACGCTTCTGGCAAGACCAATGGTCAGGCGAGAGTTTCATGGCCATCGGCATGCAAGACCCGGTACTCGGTGAGTTGCCGATGCGGGCACTGCAAAAACGCATCCGCGGTTGTCCGCCACCACTGGAGGTCGCTGAAGGTGGCCACTTCTTGCAGGAGTGGGGCGCGCCGATCGCAGCGGGCGCGTTGGCGCATTTCAGGCTGGCAAGATGAAGATCGATCTCGAAGCGTTGCGGGCCTTCTTTCGCATGTCGCCTTTCATGGTCGACCTGGGCATCGAGCCAGTCGCCGTGGCCGACGGCCTGGTCCGCACCGAGATGACGCTGCAACCGCGTTTGAACCAACATACCGGCCAGGTCCATGCCGGTGTGATGGCCACGCTGGCCGACCACTCCATGGGCGCCGCGGCGCAGACCGTCGCGCCCGATGGTCATTGGGCGATCACCGCCGAGCTCAAGACGAGCCAGTTGCGCCCCGGCCGCGGCGATCGTCTGGTCTGCGATGCGCGCGTGATCAAGGCCGGGCGCAACTTGAGCTTTACCGAAGCCGAAGTCTTCGCCGTCGACGGGGCCAATCGCACGCTCGTCATGAAAGCCTCGGCCACGATGGCCGTGGTCGCGACCGAAAGGACGGCCCGCTGATGCGCGTCACGCTCGACTTCCTTCTGCACGACTGGCTCGGTGTCGGCTCGCTGCTGCAGCGGCCGCGTTTTGCCGACCACTCGCGCGAAACCTTCGACTCGGTGCTCGATACCTGCGAGCGCATCGCACGCGAAAAGTACGCGCCTTTCAATCGGCTGTCAGACACCGAAGAGCCGCACTTCGATGGCGAGCAGGTGCACCTGCCGCCGTCGACACACGCGGCGCTGGCGGCTTATGTCGGCTCGGGCATGCTCGCTGCGGCACAGGACTATGAACTTGGCGGCATGCAACTGCCCTGCGTCATCGAGATGGCGGCGAATGCTTTTTTCAGCAAGGCCAGCGTCGCGATGGGCGGCTACGCGATGTTGACCGGCGGCAACGCCAACCTGCTGATGGCGCATGGCAGCGCGGTGCAGCGCGAGGTCTTCGCGAAGAATCTGTTTTCCGGCCGCTGGTTTGGCACGATGTGCCTGAGCGAGCCGCAGGCCGGCTCGTCGCTGTCCGATGTCAACACACGCGCCACGCCGGATGGCGCCGGCTCCGACGCCGACCCGCTCGGCCCGCGCTACCGGCTGCGTGGCAACAAGATGTGGATCAGCGCCGGTGAGCACGAGATCACCGAGAACATCATCCATCTGGTGCTGGCCAAGATCCCGGCGGCCGATGGCAAGCTGGTGCCGGGCACCCGCGGCATCTCGCTCTTCATCGTGCCGAAGAAGCTGGTCGATGTTGGTGGCGCGCTGACCGGCGTGCGCAACGATGTCGCACTGGCCGGCCTGAACCACAAACTCGGCTATCGCGGCACCACCAACTGCCTGCTCAATTTTGGCGAAGGCCGATTCCCAGTCGCCGGCGCTGGCGCGGGGTCGTCTGACAGCGAGGTGCAGGGCGCCGTTGGCTACCTCGTCGGCCAGCCCGGCGAAGGCCTGCGCTGCATGTTCCACATGATGAACGAGGCGCGCATCGGCGTCGGCCTGGGCGCGGTGATGCTTGGCTACGCCGGCTACGAAGCCAGCCTCGACTATGCGCGCCAGCGCCCGCAGGGCCGCGCGATCGGGCCGGCCGGCAAGGACCCTGCAGCACCGCAGTTGCCGATCATTCAACATGCCGACGTCAAGCGCATGCTGCTCGCGCAAAAGGCGTATGTCGAAGGCGGCCTCGCGCTGGAGCTGTATTGCGCGCGCCTGGTCGACGAGTTGCACACCGGCGACGCTGCGGCAGCGCGCGAAGCCGGCACCTTGCTCGAAGTGCTGACGCCGGTGGCCAAGAGCTGGCCGAGTGAGTGGTGCCTCGAAGCCAACTCGTTGGCGATCCAGGTCCACGGCGGTTATGGCTACACGCGCGACTTCGCGGTCGAGCAGCATTGGCGCGACAACCGCCTGAACATGATCCACGAAGGCACGCACGGCATCCAGGGCCTGGACCTGCTTGGGCGCAAGGTGGTGACGAATGGTGGTGCCGGGCTGAAGCTGCTCGCGGCGCGCATCGGCGCGACGGTGGATCGCGCCGCCGGCAGCCCCACCACCGCGGCAGCGGCGCAGCAGCTTGCGGCCTCGCTGCAAAAGCTGGTCGACGCCACCCAGGCTGCCTGGTCGGGTGGTGAACCCGAAGAGACCTTGGCTAACGCGACACCTTATCTGCAAGCCTTCGGCCACCTCGTGCTCGCCTGGTTGTGGCTTGACGTGGCCCTCACTGCGGCCAAAGTCGACGCAGCAATCACGCCAGGCAAAGTCGCTGCGATGCGCTACTTCTTCGCTTACGAGCTGCCCAAGATCGACGCCTGGCTGGCAGTTGTCGCCAGCCGCGAGCCGGTCTGCCGCCAAATGAACGAAAGCTGGTTCTGACCATGACGCTGGCACAAAAACTCGACCGCCTGATCTGGGTGCTGGTCTTTGGCGGCTTGGGCCTGCTCAGCGTCGGCCTGTTCATCGAACGCAGCCACAACCCCGTCGGCTGGACGCTGGTCGGCATCGGTAGCGTGGCGGCGGCGGTCGGCGTGGTGCTGGTCTGGGTGCGATCGCGACTTCGTGATTGACCTTGCCTTGCTCGTCGTTTCAATTTTCGTCAACCCAACAAGGACAACCCCATGGGCACCCCGGTTCAAAAACTCTTCGACCTCACCGGCCAGGTCGCGCTCGTCACCGGCGGCTCGCGTGGCTTGGGGCTACAGATGGCCGAGGCGCTGGGTGAAGCCGGCGCCAAGATCATGCTCAGCTCGCGCAAAGCGTCTGACCTCGAAGAGGCCGCCGCCGAATTGCAGGCCAAAGGCATCGACGCCCGCTGGGTGGCGGCCGACGCCGCAGAGCCGGCCGATGTGCAGCGCGTGGTGGACGAAACAATGCAGCGCTTTGGCCAGATCGACATCCTGATCAACAACGCCGGCGCGACCTGGGGCGCACCGGCCGAAGACCACCCGCTGGCCGCCTGGGACAAGGTCATGAACTTGAATATCCGCAGCCTGTTCATGTTTGCGCAGGCGGTCGGCCGCGCGAGCATGATCCCGCGCAAGAGCGGGCGCATCATCAATGTCGCATCGATCGCCGGCCTGGGTGGGTCGATCGACGTCAAGTTCATCGCCTACGGCACGAGCAAGGGTGCGGCGGTCAATTTCACGCGTACCTTGGCAGCAGAGTGGGGCGCTTATGGCATCACCGTGAACGCCCTCGCACCGGGGTTCTTCCCGAGCAAGATGACCAAGGGCGTGCTCGCGCACTTCGGCGTCGACAAGCTAGCCGCTGCGGCGCCGCTCAAGCGCATCGGTGACGACGACGACCTCAAGGGCGCGGTGCTGCTGTTCGCCAGCGCCGCTGGCAAGCACATCACCGGGCAGATTCTTGCCGTCGACGGCGGCGTGAGTTGTGTGACCGGTGGCTAAACTTTCACCTAAGTCTGCACGCCTGACCGCGGCCGCCCTTGCCGGCGCGACAGCATGAAATTCAGAGCCAAGATTCCCTTTGCCGAGTGGCTCGGCTTCGAACTGCATCGTTTTGATCACGTCGCCTCGGAGATCAGCGTCGAGCTGCGCGAGGAGCTGACCAACTCCTGGGGTGTGGCGCATGGCGGGGTGACGATGACGCTGCTCGACGTCGTGATGGCACATGCCGCGCGTGCGCCCAGTGAGGCCGGCGGCGAGCCGCAGACGCTGAGCGTGGTCACGGTCGAGATGAAAACCAGCTTCATGCGCCCCGGCACCGGCCGCCTGCTGGGCAGCGGGCGGCTCCTGCACCGCACCGCGTCGCTGGCCTTTTGCGAAGCCAGCGTCAGCGACGCCAGCGGCAAGCTGGTCGGGCATGCCACCGGCACCTTCAAGTACATCCGCGCGCTGCCGGTCGGTGACGGTGGGCGCAAGATCCAGAAACTCAACGCTTCAGACTGAAGAACCCGATGACCATCAATCAACAAATCGTTCTTGCTTCGCGCCCCGCGGGCGCTGCCAGCGTCGACAACTTTCGCCTCGAATCGTCACCGCTGCCGGCTGTCCCCGATGGCCATGTGCTGGTGCGCCACCACTACCTGAGCCTGGACCCGTACATGCGCATGCGCATGAACGACACCAAGAGTTATGCCGCAGCGCAAGCGATCGGCGCCGTGATGCTCGGCGGCACGGTCGGTGAAGTGGTCGAGTCGCGCAGCGACAAATTTGCGGTGGGCGACAAGGTCGCGGGTTCGGGTGGCTGGCAGGAATTCGGCCTTGTCGACGTTCGCCAGCCGGGCACCTTGCGCAAGCTCGATGTCTCAGCCGTGCCGCTGCCGGCCTACCTCGGCGCGGTTGGCATGCCGGGCATCACTGCCTGGTACGGGCTGACGCAGATCATCGCGCCCAAGGCCGGCGAGACGATCGTCGTCAGCGCAGCCAGTGGTGCGGTGGGCACCGTGCTCGGCCAGTTGGCCAAGGCGCGTGGTTGCCGCGCGGTCGGGCTCGCCGGTGGGCCTGAAAAATGCGCGTTTGTGGTTGATGAACTCGGCTTCGACGCCTGCATCGACTACAAGGCGCATGCCGATGCGGCGTCACTGCGCGCGGCCTTGAAAGCCGCCTGCCCGGACGGCATCGATGGCAATTTTGAGAACGTCGGCGGCGCGATCCTCAACGCGGTGCTCGGGCAGATGAACGCCTTCGGCCGGATGGCGATGTGCGGCATGATTTCTGGCTACGACGGTGCACCGATGGCGCTTGAACAGCCGGCATTGATCCTGACCCAGCGGCTGAAGCTGCAAGGTTTTATCGTCAGCGAGCACCTGCAGTTCTGGCCGCAGGCGCGCGACGAGCTGGCGGCGATGGTGGTCAGCGGCAAACTGCAATATCGCGAGTCGGTGGCCCAAGGCATCGCCAGCGCGCCGCAGGCCTTTCTGGGCATGCTCAAGGGCCAGAACTTCGGCAAACAACTCGTCAAGCTGATCTGAGTTTTGACAAGGCCGGTAGCGTGAACTGGTCCTGGCAACGTTTTGAAGATCTCGGCGTCGAAAGCCTGTACGACGCGCTGGCATTGCGCTGCCGGGTCTTCGTGATCGAGCAGGGGCCGTATCTCGACCCGGATGGCATTGATCGCCAATGCTGGCATCTGCTTGGCCGCGATGACGAGCGTGTGCTGCAGGCGTACCTGCGGGTTGTCGACCCCGGTGTCAAATTTCCCGAGCCTTCGATCGGCCGTGTCGTCACCTCACCCGAGCGGCGCGGCAGCGGGCTCGGCCGGGTGCTGATGCAAGAAGGCGTTCGCCTCTGCGCCGCGGCCTGGCCCGGGCAAGGCATCCGCATCAGCGCGCAGTCGCGGCTGCAGCGGTTTTATGAAAGCCTCGGGTTTGCCATCGATGGCGACGAGTATCTTGAGGACAACATTGCGCACGTCGAGATGCTGAAGAGGTCGCTGCCATGATCAACACCCACGAAGTCACCAACCAGAGCCGGCCGCTGGTCGACGTCAATCTCTTCGCCGGCAACCGCGGCTTGCAGGATGCGCTGGCCTTTCATCACCCCGGCTACGACAAGCAGCGCTTTGCAGCCCTCGGCGGCGCGCTCGGTAGCGCCGAAGTGCAGGCGCATGCGCGGCTCGCGAATGTGCACCCACCGCTGCTGCACACGCACGACCGCTTTGGCCACCGCAGCGATAGCGTCGAATTCCACCCGAGTTACCACGCACTGATGACGCTTGCATGCAGCCAGCGCCTGCACGGCAGCCCCTGGCTCGAAGGGCCGGGTGCGCATATCGAACGTGCCGCCGCCTTCATGCTCTTCACCGAATCCGAGCCGTCGGTGCTGTGCCCGATCTCGATGACCTACGCCGTGGCGCCAGCATTGCGCGCCAATCCGGCAATCCACGCCGCCTGGAGCGCCGGGCTGGCGAGCCCGCAGTACGACGCGCGCTTGATCCCCTTCGATCAGAAAGCCGGCCTCACGATGGGCATGGGCATGACCGAAAAACAGGGCGGCTCGGACGTGCGCGCGAACACCACCGCAGCAGCCTTCGACGGCGACGATGCCTGGGGCCGGCGCTACCGGGTCACCGGCCACAAGTGGTTCATGTCGGCGCCGATGTGCGACGCGTTTCTGGTGCTGGCGCAAACGCCGGCAGGCTTGAGCTGCTTCTTTCTGCCGCGCTGGCTACCCGACGGCAACCTCAATGCAATCCACATCCAGCGCCTCAAAGACAAGCTCGGCAACAAGGCGAATGCCAGCTCTGAAGTCGAGTTCCACGACGCCACCGCCTGGCTCGTGGGCGAAGAAGGCCGCGGCGTGCCGCAGATCCTGGCGATGGGTGCGATGACGCGGCTCGACTGCGCGCTTGGCACCGCCGGGCTGATGCGCCAGGCGCTGTCTCTGGCGCTGCATCACACGTCGCAGCGCAAGGCCTTTGGCCGTGCGCTGATCGAGCAGCCGTTGATGCAGAACGTGCTTGCCGACCTGGCCGTTGAGAGCGAAGCCGCTACCGCCTTGGCAATGCGGCTGGCGCGCGCGGTCGATCGCAGCGAGCACGACCCGGCCAATGAACATGAAGCGGTGATGCGCCGCCTGCTCACGCCGGTGGCCAAATTCTGGGTCTGCAAACGGGGCAGCCACTTTGCGCAAGAGGCGATGGAATGCCTCGGCGGCAATGGCTATGTCGAAGAGCAGGGCGAAGGCACGATGGCGCGCATCTACCGCGAGATGCCACTGAACTCGATCTGGGAAGGTGCCGCCAACATCATGGCGCTGGACCTGCGGCGCGCGCTGCGTGGTGCTGCGGTGGCAGCAGCGCTCGAGATCGAACTCGCGCCGCTGCGTGGTATCGGTCCTGGTGCCGGCGCAGCGATCGAAGCCCGCGTCGATGCGACGCTGCTGGCCATCGACGGCATCAACGATGAAGCCCAAGGCCGCCGGCTGGCACGTGACCTGGCCCTCCTGCTGCAAGCAGCGCTACTGCGCCAACACAGCAGTGATGCCGTCTTTGACGCCTTTGCTGCATCCCGGATCGGCAGCGCTGCGGATATCTTCGGCCTGCTGCCTGCCGGCCTGGACCTTCCTTCCATCATCAAGCGGGCGCTGCCCGCGGAGACAACATGACACTGACCCCATCGACCCTGATCCTTCATGAATTTGCGATTTCGCCCTTCGCCGAAAAGGCGCGCCTGATGCTGGGCTACAAGGGCCTGGCCTGGAGCGGCGTGATGGTGCCGCTGGTCATGCCGAAGCCGGATGTGGTGGCACTCACCGGCGGCTACCGGCGCACACCGAGCCTGCAGATCGGTGCCGACATTTATTGCGACACGACACTGATCGCGATGGTGCTCGAGCGGCTGCAACCCACGCCCACCTTCTATCCGGCGAGCGCGCCCCTGGCGCCGCAGTTGGCGCAATGGGCCGACACGACGCTGTTCGCCGCCGCGGTGCCTTGGGCGATGCAGCCGGCCGGTGCTGCGGTGATGCTCGCCGGCATGGCCGATGACGACAAACGCGCGCTCGTAGCCGACCGCGCCGCGATGGCCAATGGCATGCGCCGCATGAGCGTGGTCGATGCCGGCACGCAACTGCGCCGGCATCTGCGCGCCATCGACGCGCAACTCGCCGACGGGCGCAAGTTTCTCTTCGGCGCCGAGGCGACGATCGCCGACTTCTCGGTCGCCCATTGCCTGTGGTTTGTGCACACCGGCGTTGCGCCGGCGGTGGTCTTCGAGTTGCACCCAAAACTCAAAAGCTGGATGCAACGTATGTTCGACTTCGGCCACGGCCAGCGCACGCCGATCAGCAGCGCTGAAGCGATCAAAATCGCCGCTGCTGCAACCAGCCATGCGCCGGTGCAGGTGACGCCCGGCTTGGGCTACGAGGCCGGCATGCTGGTCACCGCAGCGGCCGCCGACTATGGCGTCGACCCGGTCACGGGCACCCTCGTCGGTCTGGACGAAACCAGCATGACCCTGCGTCGCACCGACGACCGCGCCGGCACCGTGCATGTGCATTTTCCGCGCGCCGGGTTTCATCTCAAACAGGAGAAATGATGGTCAGTCCATTCAACGGCGGCGTGGCCGTCATCACCGGCGCGGCATCGGGCTTCGGCCTCGAAGCCAGCCGCATCGCAGCCAGCCAGGGCATGAAGGTCGTGATGGCCGATGTCCAGCAAGACGCGCTCGACCGCGCCGCGGCCGAGATCGGCGCTTCGGGCGCACAGGTGCTGCCGTTTCGCCTTGACGTGGCCAAAGCCGCCGAAGTCGAAGCATTGGGTGCGGCCACGATGCAGGCCTTCGGCGCGCCGAACTTTGTCTTCAACAACGCCGGCGTCGGCGCGGGTGGCCTGATCTGGGAGCACACGGTCAAAGACTGGGAATGGGTCATCGGCGTCAACCTGATGGGCGTGGCGCATGGCCTGCGGGTGTTCACGCCGCTGATGCTGGCCGCAGCCAAGGCCGACCCCGCTTACCGTGGCCACATCGTCAATACCGCGAGCATGGCCGGCTTGTTGAACCCGCCCAACATGGGTGTTTACAACGTCAGCAAACATGCCGTGGTGTCGATGAGCGAAACGCTGTACCAGGATCTGGCGCTGGTCAGCGAGCAGGTCCACGCGCATGTGCTGTGCCCGTTTTTTGTGCCAACCGGCATCCAGTCGAGCGAGCGCAACCGCCCCGCAGATTCGACCGACATCAACACCAAGCCGACACGCAGCCAGCTCATCCAGCAAGCGATGACCGACAAGGCGGTGACCAGCGGCCGCATCAGTGCGGCGCAAGTGGCGCAGTTTGTTTTTGATGCGATGCTGGCGAATCGCTTCTACATCTACAGCCACCCGAAGAGCCTGGCCAGCGTGCAGACCCGGCTCGAGGACATCATGACCGCGCGCAACCCAAGTGACCCGTTTGCCGGCAAGCCGGAAATCGGCGCGCAGTTGCGCGCGGCGTTGCGCGAGGGCTGATGCTCGCGGTCGCCGACGCCGGGCGGCTTTACCAGCTCACCTCACGGTCGGGTGTCGAGCCGATCTTGTGGATCGACAGGTCGGCGCCTTCATGCTCTTCTTCGGCGCTCAGGCGCAGGCCCATCGTGAGTTTGAGCCCGCCGTAGACGATCAGCCCGGCGAGCACTGCCCAGCCGATGCCCAGCAGGGTGCCGATCACTTGAGCACCAAAACTCACACCACCGAGGCCGCCGAACGACTGCAAGCCGAAGATGCCGCAGGCGATGCCACCCCAGGCGCCACACAGGCCGTGCAAGGGCCAGACGCCGAGCACATCGTCGATCTTCCAGCGGTTCTGCGTCAGCGTAAACATGACGACAAAGATGCCGCCTGCAATGCCACCGACAACCAGCGCGCCAGCCGGATGCATCACGTCGGAGCCGGCGCAGACGGCCACCAGCCCGGCCAGCGGCCCGTTGTGCACAAAGCCGGGGTCGTTGCGGCCGACCAGCGTCGCGACGAGCGTGCCGCCGACCATCGCCATCAGCGAGTTCACCGCGACCAGGCCGGAGATCTTGTCGATCGTCTGCGCGCTCATCACGTTGAAGCCGAACCAACCCACCGCCAACACCCAGGCACCCAGCGCCAGGAACGGGATGCTCGACGGCGGGTGCGCGCTGATGCCGCCGTCCTTGCGGTAGCGGTTGGCACGCGCGCCAAGCAGCAGCACCGCGACCAGCCCGAGCCAGCCGCCGACGGCGTGCACGACCACGCTGCCGGCAAAGTCATGGAACTCATGCCCAGTGGTGGCCTTGATCCAGGCCTGCACCCCAAACGCCTGGTTCCAGGTGATGCCTTCAAAAAATGGATAAACCAGCCCGACCAGCACGCCGGTGGCAATGAGTTGCGGCCCGAAACGCGCACGTTCGGCGATGCCGCCGGAGACGATGGCGGGAATAGCTGCCGCAAAGGTCAGCAGGAAGAAAAACTTGACCAGCTCGTAGCCGTTTTTGGCCGCCAGCGATTCGGCGCCGGTCATGAAGCTCACGCCATAAGCGACGCCATAGCCGACAAAAAAGTAGGCCACCGTCGATACCGAAAAGTCGACCAGGATCTTGACCAGCGCATTGACCTGGTTTTTCTTGCGCACGGTGCCGAGTTCGAGAAATGCAAAACCGGCGTGCATCGCGAGCACCATGATGGCGCCGAGCAGAATGAATAGGGCGTCCGTGCCCTGCTTGACTTGATCCATGGTCTGTGTCTCCTGGTGGGGCGGGTCGCGCGGGTGTTTGATGCACCACGGCGGTCCGGGTCAGCACCAGGATGAGCAAGAGTTGTGCCTTGATTGGTGCGCAGCAATGGGCTGGTTCGTGCACCGGATGTAGGCGGCGCACCGCACGTACGCTCACCACTTGTGCATCCGCGCCCCAAAACAAGGCGCTCCGACCGGCATCAACAGGCCAGCGAAGCGGCGCGCAGCGGTTGGCTGGTGCCGCTGGGGGTGAGCACAAAGACCACGCGGCGGCCTGCGGCAACGGGTTCTTCGACCGTCCACTGCACAAGCTTGTTGGTGTCCGCGGTCCACGCCGGCACCGGCTCGTAGCGGCGCACGACATGGTCGTGGCGCAGCGTTTCGCCGCGGTTTTCACCAGCGCGCACGTTGCTCGCGTGGCCGTCCTCGACGAGAGCCCAATAGCCGCCGAGGCGGCCTGCGCCCGGCCCGATTTCAGCGCTGACGACCTTGCCGCTGCGGCTGAGCGACAGCGTCGGCGCGGGAGTCGTCGCTTGGGCCGGGGCCGCACCACCGGCCGCAGGCAACTTCGGCCAACCGCGCCAGTCGGCACCATTGACGATGACCTGCGGCGTGTAGACATAGGGGCTGCCGCTGCCCGCCATCACGGCGCGCTGGCGGTCGGTGGTCGCGGCGGTGGCAAAACGGTCGGGCCAGCCCAGACGGTCCCAATAGTTGACGTGAAAGGCCAGCGCGATCACATCGGGCCGGCCCTTGAGCGTCGACAGCCAGCGGTCAGCCGGTGGGCAGGAACTGCAGCCTTCGGAGGTGTAGAGCTCGACGACCGTGGTCTTCGCTTCGGCCTGTGCCGAGCAATTCGGCGCCGGCGCTGCGTTCGCGAGCGCAGGCAAGAGCGTTGGCAAGAGTGCAAGCAAGTATGCAGGTGCCAGTGCGGTCGCAACCAGCCGCGACCAGCGCGAGATGCAGTTCAGCTTGGTGAGCGATCGGGTCATCAAAACTCCAGTCGGGCGCGTGCTTCGAGTGGCTTTGGTCGCGGCCGCGGCCAGAGTCTGACAAGTGCGTCAAGAAGTCGCTGCCGTAAAGTCGGCCGATGTCGTCAAGCACAGCGCCACAGCCTGCCGTCCGCCTCGCTGGCGTGGCGATCGTCGGCGCTGGCCCGGGGGGCTTGATGGCCGCCGAGGTGCTGGCCCACGCCGGCGTGCCTGTCGACGTCTACGACAGCATGCCGTCGGTCGGCCGCAAGTTCCTGTTGGCCGGCAAGGGCGGGCTGAACCTGACCCACGCGGAACCCTTCAAACGGTTCATCACGCGGTATGCCGATCGCGCGCTGCAGTTGCAGCCTTTGCTCGCCAGCTTCGACGCCGATGCGCTGCGCGCCTGGGCCGCGGGGCTGGGCATCAGCACCTTTGTCGGCAGCTCGCAGCGGGTCTTTCCGGCTGAGATGAAAGCCGCCCCTTTGCTGCGCGCCTGGTTGCAGCGCCTGCGGACCAAGGGCGTGCGTCTGCATATGCGCCATCGCTGGATCGGCTTCGATGCCGAGGATCCACACAGGCTGCGTTTTGAAAGCCCGCTCGGCGAAGTACAAGTCAATGCCCAGGCGACTGTGCTCGCGCTGGGCGGTGCCAGTTGGTGGCGGCTCGGATCAGACGGCCGCTGGGCGGCGCTGTTGGCGCACGCCGGTGTGGATGTCGCGCCGTTGAAGCCATCGAACTGCGGCTTTGAAGTCGCGTGGACCGAGCACCTGCGATCGCGCCATGCCGGCCAGCCGCTGAAAAATGTCGCCATCACTTTTGGCCTGGTTGCCCAGGCGCCGCGCCGCCAGGCCGGCGAACTCGTGATCACCGACTACGGCATCGAAGGCAGCCTCGTCTACGGCTTCAGCGCAGCCCTGCGCGACGGCATCGAAGCCGACGGCCAGGCGACATTTCATCTCGACCTGCTGCCGTCGCGCAGCGCCGATTGGGTTGCGGCTGAACTCGCCCATCCACGCGGCAGCCGATCCCTGGCCACGCACTTGAAATCTCGTCTTGGTCTGGACGGCGTGAAAGCCGCGTTGCTCTACGAATGCCTGCACCGCGACCAGATCGCCGACCCGCTGCAACTGGGCGCTGCAATCAAGGCGCTGCCGATCACCGTGCTGCGCACCCGCCCGATCGACGAAGCGATCAGCTCGGCCGGCGGGGTGCGCTTCGAGGGTCTGGACGAGCACTTGATGCTGCAAGCGCTGCCCGGCGTTTTTTGCGCCGGTGAGATGCTCGATTGGGAAGCGCCGACCGGCGGCTATCTGCTCGCCGCGTCTTTTGCCACCGGCCGCGCAGCCGGGCATGGCGCATTGCGCTGGTTGGCGCTGCAGGCAGGACAGGCCGGCATCGCCGACTGAAGAGTCCGCTGCGGATCGCTGCCACACCGGCCCGATAAACTCGGCCGCAACCTCACTGCCACCGCCGTTTTCTTGAATCCCACAAAAATCGTTGCCCAGCTTGCCGTCGAAATCAAGGCCCGGCCAGCACAGATCCAGGCCGCCGTTGATCTGCTCGACGGTGGCGCCACCGTCCCCTTCATCGCGCGCTATCGCAAGGAGGCCACCGACGGCCTCGACGATGTTCAGCTGCGCGAACTCGAGGTCCGCCTGGCCTATCTGCGCGAGCTCGAAGACCGTCGTTCTGCGGTGCTCAAGAGCATCGACGAACAAGGCAAGTTGACGCCTGCGCTGCGCGTCGCGATCGAAACGGCGGCGACCAAACAGGAAGTCGAAGACCTCTATCTGCCCTTCAAGCAGCGCCGCCGCACCAAGGGCCTGATCGCCCGCGAGGCGGGCCTGGAGCCGCTGGCCGACCGGCTGTTTGCCGACCCGACGCTGGTGCCGATGACCGAAGCCGCCGGCTTCGTCAACATCGATGCCGGCTTCACCGATGGCGCCGCGGTGCTCGACGGCGTGCGCGACCTGCTCAGCGAGCGCTGGGCCGAAGATGCCGCGCTGATCGGGCGCCTGCGTGAATGGTTGTGGGCCGACGGCCTGTTCAGCAGCAAACTGGCGCCGGGCAAGGATGGTGAACATCCCGACGCCGCAAAATTCCGCGACTACTTTGATTTTTCTCAGCCGATCGGCAGCGTGCCGAGCCACCGCGCGCTGGCGATTTTCCGCGGCCGATCACTCGAATGGCTCGACGCCAAATTGCTCGTTGACGAAGAGCTGGTGCCCGGCCGGCCGACACTCGCCGAGGGCCGCATCGCACGCCACCTTGGTTGGCAACACAATCAACGCGCCGGCGACGGTCTGATCCGCAAGACCATCGGCTGGACCTGGAAGGTCAAGCTCTCTTTGAGCATCGAGCGCGATCTTTTTACGCGGCTGCGCGAAGACGCCGAGACGGTGGCGATCAAGGTTTTTGCCGACAACCTGCGCGACCTGCTGCTCGCTGCGCCGGCCGGCAAACGCATCGTGATGGGCCTGGACCCCGGCATCCGCACGGGGGTCAAGGTGGCGGTGGTCAGCGATACCGGCAAGGTGCTCGGATGCGACACCGTCTTCCCGCACGAGCCGCGGCGCGACTGGGACGGCGCGCTGCACAGCCTGGCCCGGCTCGTCGCGCAGCATGGTGTGAACCTGATCGCGATCGGCAACGGGACGGCCAGCCGCGAGACCGACAAGCTCGCCGCCGATCTGGTGCAGCACATGCATAGACTTTCACCTGATCGGCAGCTGCAAAAGGTGATCGTCAGCGAAGCCGGTGCATCGGTGTACTCGGCCAGCGAAGTGGCGAGTGCGGAGCTGCCTGATCTGGATGTCAGCCTGCGCGGCGCGGTATCGATCGCACGCCGCCTGCAAGACCCGCTGGCCGAGCTGGTGAAGATCGACCCCAAGAGCATCGGTGTCGGCCAGTACCAGCATGACGTCAACCAGAGCGGCCTGGCGCGGTCGCTGGTGGCAGTGGTCGAGGACTGCGTGAATGCCGTCGGCGTGGACCTCAATACCGCGTCGCCGCCGTTGCTGGCACGGGTGTCGGGGCTGTCGGCCACGGTCGCGGCGAGCATCGTGCGCTGGCGCGATGTGCATGGTGCATTCCGCAGCCGCCGGCAGTTGCTCGAGGTGACCGGCTTGGGGCCGCGCACCTTTGAGCAAGCGGCCGGGTTCCTGCGCATCCGCGACGGCGACAACCCGCTCGACCTGACCGGGGTGCACCCGGAAACTTACCCCGTCGTCGAGCGCATCCAGCAGCGCACCGGCAAGCCGATCGCCGAGCTGATGGGCCGTGCCGAGGTGCTGCGTGCGCTGAAGCCCGAAGCCTTTGCGGACGAACGGTTTGGTGTCATCACGGTCAAGGACATTTTTGTCGAGCTTGAAAAACCGGGGCGCGACCCGCGGCCGGATTTTCGTGTTGCCCAGCTCGACGACACGGTGACCACCTTGGCCGATCTGAAGCCCGGCATGCTGCTCGAAGGCACGGTGAGCAACGTCGCGCAGTTTGGTGCTTTTGTCGATCTCGGTGTGCACCAGGACGGCCTGGTGCATGTTTCGCAACTGGCGAACCGTTTTGTCAACGATGCGCGCGAAGTGGTGCGCACCGGGCAAGTGGTGAAGGTGCGTGTCGTCGAGGTCGACCTCGCGCGCAAACGCATCGCGTTGACGATGCGGCTGGATGCGCCGCCTGCCGCGCAAACCGGTGGTGGCGACAACCGATTTCAGGCCACGCCACGGCAGGGCGGCCAGCGCCGCGCGCCGCCGCAGGAGCAGGCACAAGCGCAAGCGCCGGGCGCCATGGCGGCGGCTTTTGGCAAGCTCAAGGCGCGGCCTTGATGGCGCTGCCGGCCACGCGGCTGCATGTCGCTTCGTCAGCCCGCGTCGCCGCGATCGTCACCATCGTTGCGGCCGGCGGGCTTGCCGGCGCGACATCGGCGCATGCGCAGGATGGCGTTGCATCAGCACCATCAACACCTGCGCCTGCAGCGTCAACGCAACGCGTCGAGATCACCGCGCCCGAGCCCAGCGATACCGACCGCCGCCGGCGCGAGTCGGTGGCCAAGACGATCGTCGGCCGCGAGGAGTTGGACAAGTACGGCGACGTCAGTGTCAGCGATGTGCTCAAGCGCCTGCCCGGCGTCAATATGCAGGGCGGCAACCCGCGTCTGCGCGGGCTGGGCGCCGGCTACACGCTGATCCTGATCAACGGCGAAGCGCCGCCGCCGGGGTTTTCGCTCGACAACCTGTCGCCATCGCAGGTCGAGCGCATCGAGGTCACCAAGGGCCCGACGGCGGAGCACAGCACACAGGCCGTCGCCGGAACGATCAACATCATCTTGCGGGCCGCGACACGCCAGCGCCAACGCGAACTGCGGTTGGGCCTGAACTACCAGGTGCGGCGCGTGGTGCCCAATATCAACGCCAATTTCTCCGAGAGTTTTGGCGATCTCAGCCTGGCCTTGCCGCTGTCGGCGTACCAATGGGCTGGCGGCGCCGAGCCGACGAGCGATCGCGACGTGCCTGATGCGTTGGGCGAGCCACAGCGGGTGTTGACCAGCGGCCGCAATTGGTGGCGAGGCGGTGGCGCCACCTTCGGCCCGCGCCTGAGTTGGAAGGTCGACGCGACGACGACAATCGAGTCGCAGTCGCTGGTGCAGCGCAATGAATTTCGCAGCGGCGGGGTGACCACCGCCGAGTCGGTGCTGGGTGCCGCGCCGAGCAGCGTGCGCGAGGATTACGTGACGCGCGGCCATTGGCAGATGGGACGCAGCAGCCTGCAACTCGTGCGCCGCGGCAGTGACGGCGCGCGGCTCGAGGCCAAAGTCGGCCTGCAAAGGTCGAACAACGAATTCCGCACCGACGGGATTGCGCATCCCCCGGCGGCGGCGGCGTTTGCGCGATTGAATGAAGGGGCCATCGACGAGACCAGCCGCACCACCAGTGGCAAATACACCCGCCCGCTGGCCGAGGCGCACACGCTGGCGGCGGGCTGGGATGTCGAGCAAAAACAGCGGGGCGAAGTCCGCTCGACGCTTGAGAACGGCGTCTCGCAGCTGCGCGGTTTTGATGGCGAGCCGTTCAACGCCAAGATCGCGCGGCAGGCGCTTTGGTTGCAAGACGAATGGTCGATCTCGCCACAGTGGGGCACCTACCTCGGCCTGCGCGCCGAGCGCATCGCGACCACCAGCCGCGGCAGCGCCGACACGCTGGCAAGCACGAGCACCGTGGTCACGCCGCTCTGGCACCTGAACTACAAGTTCGACCCCCAGGGCCGCGATCTGATTCGTGCCAGCCTCACACGCAGCTATCGGGCGCCTGAGTTGAACGCGTTGATGGCGCGGCCAAGCATCAACAACAACTACCCGCTGAGCGGGCCCAACGCTGCGATCGCGCCCGACCGGGTTGGCAACCCGGCGCTGGAGCCGGAGCTGTCGACCGGGCTGGACATTGCATTCGAGAAATATTTCGCCAACGGCGGCGTGATGAGCATCGGCGTCTTTGGCCGCCGCATCAGCGGGCTGGTGCGCAACGCAACGTCTTTGGAGACGGTGCCCTGGACAACGGTGCCACGTTGGGTGCAGCGGCCGGTGAACCTGGAACGCGCCAGCAGCTTGGGTGTCGAGTTGGAGCTCAAAGGCCGTGCCGCCGAATTGCTGCCCGCGGGTTGGGGCGCGCCGGCGGGCTTGAGCCTGCGCGGCTCGCTGGCGGTGTACCGCAGCCAAGTCGACGATATTCCCGGCCCCGACAACCGACTCGACGGCCAGCAGCCCTGGTCGCTGACAACCGGGTTTGATCACGCCGTCGCTGGCACGCCACTGACCTGGGGCGCCAGCCTGGCCTACACCCCCGGTTATGCGGTGCAGCAGACCACTCAGCAGTTGTTCGAAGGCAGCCGTGCGCGCGTGCTCGATGCTTATCTGCTCTGGACCTTCAGCCGCGAGGCCACGTTCCGGTTGTCGGCCGGCAATATCGCGCCGCTCGACACCACCACGCGCACGGCGGTGGACTACGCGGATGAGCTGCCGCAGCTGATCAGCGACCGGCGCAACAACCGGACTTCGTTCAACGCTTCGTTGACCTTGAAGTTCTAAAGACCAAGGCGCCCTTGACCGTCATGACGGCATTGCAGATCTATGCCGGGCCGCGGGCGCGCCAGCATCTGCGCGAGCGCGGTCTGGCGCCGGCGGATGTCGCCGTGATCCCGGCCGCTGCTGGCGGGCCGAAAGGCCTGATCCTGAATCCGCTGGACCGCTTCATCTTCGGCGATTGGATGCGCGACGCACCTCAAACCGTCCACCTCATCGGCGCTTCGATCGGCGCATGGCGCATGGCCTGCGCCTGCGCGGCTGACGCCGACGCCGCGCTGGCGCAGATGGCCGACGACTACATCACCCAGCGCTATGACGCCGCGCCGGGCAAGGCACCAACCGCCCGCCACGTGAGCGAGGTTTTTGGGCGCACGCTCGACACGCGGCTCGGCTTGCATGCGGCGGAGTTGCTGGCGCACCCGACGCGGCGGCTGCATATCGTCACCAGCCACGGCCACGGGCTGCTTGCGCGCGAAGGCGGCCTGCGCACCAAGCTCGGGTATGCCGGCGCATTCTTGGCCAACGCGGCGAGCCGGCGCGCCTTAGGCGCGTGGCTCGAGCGCGTGGTGTTTACCGATCCGCGTGAACCGCTGCCGTTTTCGCTGTCGGACTTTCGCAGTCGCAGCGTCGCCTTGACGCCTGAGAACCTGTCGCCTGCAGTGCTGGCAAGCTGTTCGATCCCGTTCTGGCTCGACGCTGTGCATGACATCCCCGGCGGCCCGTGCGGCGCTTACTGGGACGGCGGCATCACCGACTACCACCTGCACCTGAACTACGCGCAGATGTCCAGCGGCCTGGTGCTGTATCCGCATTTCCAGCGCAGCGTGGTGCCGGGCTGGCTGGACAAGGCCTGGAAGCGGCGCCACCGGGCCAGCCCGGCGCTGGACAACGTCATCGTGCTCGCACCGCGCGCCGAGTGGATTGCCGGCCTGCCGGGGGGCAAACTGCCCGACCGGGACGACTTCAAGCGCGACGGCACCGACCTCGAAGGCCGCGTGCGGGACTGGCGCCGGGCAGTGGCGCAAAGTCAGCAGTTGGCCGACGAGTTTGCGGGGTTGGTCGGGCAGGGCAGCGGTCTCAGCGGTGCAGGTGGCAGCATCGAAGCTTTGCCGCTCGTCTAGAATGGCCGATCGATCAGCTTGGATGATCGTTGGCAAGAGCGAGAAAGGCACCTTGGTTATGACACCGCGAACTACTTCCAACGTCCCCGAAGTTCAGTAATCGGCCGCGCAGTCACGCTCAAGCTTTCCCCCTCAAGACACAAGCGCGGCTCACCACCGCGCTTTTTTGTTTTTGGAGCCTCGAATCATGATCAAGATCACGCTGCCCGATGGATCGAAACGCGAGTACGCAGCGCCGCTGACGGTGGCCGACGTCGCCGCGTCGATCGGCCCCGGCCTGGCCAAATCGGCACTCGCCGGGCGCGTCGACGGCAAGCTCGTCGACACGCGCCATCTGCTGGAAGCAGATGCCGTGCTGGCCATCGTCACCGACAAGGATGCAGATGGCCTGGACCTGATCCGCCATTCGACGGCGCACCTGCTCGCTTATGCGGTCAAAGAGCTGTTCCCCGATGCCCAGGTGACGATCGGCCCGGTCATCGAGAACGGATTTTTCTACGACTTTGCCTACAAGCGGCCGTTCACGCCGGAAGACCTGGTGGCCATCGAGGCGCGCATGAAGGAGCTCGCGGCGAAGGACGACGCCGTCCAACGCCGGGTGCTGCCGCGCGACGATGCGGTGGCGCATTTCAAGGCCCAGGGTGAGCACTACAAGGCCGAGATCATCGGCAGCATCCCGGCCGACCAGGATGTCTCGCTGTACCGCGAAGGCACGTTTGAGGATCTCTGCCGCGGCCCGCATGTGCCGAGCACGGGCAAGCTCAAACACTTCAAGCTGATGAAGGTCGCAGGCGCCTATTGGCGCGGCGACCATCGCAATGAAATGCTTCAGCGCATCTACGGCACCGCCTGGGCGAGCAAGGACGATTTGCAGCGCTACCTGACGATGCTCGAAGAAGCCGAAAAGCGTGACCACCGCAAGCTCGGCCGCGAGCTCGACCTTTTCCATCTGGACGAACATTCGCCCGGCACGGTGTTCTGGCACCCCAAGGGCTGGACTCTGTGGCAGCAAGTCGAGCAGTACATGCGCGCGGTCTACCGCGACAACGGCTATCACGAGGTCAAGGGTCCGCAGTTGCTGGACAAGGCGCTGTGGGAAAAAACGGGTCACTGGGACAAGTACCGCGACAACATGTTCACGACCGAATCGGAGAAGCGCGAGTACGCGCTCAAGCCGATGAACTGTCCCGGCCACATCCTGATCTTCAAGCAGGGCATCAAGAGTTATCGCGACCTGCCGCTGCGCTACGGCGAGTTTGGCCAGTGCCACCGCAACGAGCCCACCGGCGGGCTGCACGGCATCATGCGGGTGCGCGGCTTCACGCAGGACGACGGCCATGTCTTCTGCACCGAAAACATGATCCTGGACGAGTGCATCGCGTACACGGCGCTGCTGCAGCGGGTCTATGCCGACTTCGGCTTCAAGGACATCCTCTACAAGGTCGCCACACGCCCGGCGGCGCGCATCGGTGCCGACGAGGTCTGGGACAAGGCCGAATTTGCGCTGATGGAAAGCCTGCGCCGATCGGGCGTGGACTTTGTCATCTCACCCGGCGACGGCGCCTTCTACGGCCCGAAGATCGAATACACGCTCAAAGACGCACTCGGCCGACAGTGGCAATGCGGCACGATGCAGGTCGACTTTTCGATGGCCGAGCGGCTTGACGCGGTGTACGTCGCCGATGACGGCGGCCGGCGCCACCCGGTGATGCTGCACCGGGCGATCGTCGGCAGCCTGGAGCGATTTATCGGCATATTGATCGAAGAACATGCCGGCGCGCTGCCGGCCTGGCTGGCGCCGACGCAGGTGGTTGTCTGCGGGATTACGGGTGCACACGACGATTACGTCGGCGAAGTGGTGAAAACGCTGCAAAAACAAGGGCTTAGGGCGCTTGCCGATTTGCGCAACGAGAAAATTAACTATAAAATCCGGGAGCATTCTTTGCAAAAGGTTCCGTACATCCTCGTCGCAGGCGACAAGGAAAAGGCCAACGGAGCCGTTGCGGTGCGCGCCCGGGGCAATACTGACCTCGGTGTGATGCCCCTGGCAGACTTCTCGCAGAAGCTTCTCAGTGACATCAACCGAAAGGCTTGAGTTGTCTTCGGCGCGCCTTTGTTTTTTTGTTGCCGCCCCTCGTGCCTTGGGGTTGCAAAAAGGGGTTTGAACCATCGCTACTTTCATGGACCGGCGCGTTCCGAATGCGGAGCGCAAGCACAGGTTGAACCGCGAGATCATGGCACCGCAGGTGCGCTTGAACGGCGTCGAGAATGAACCACTGGGCATCGTGCCCATCCTGGAAGCCCTGCGCATGGCAGGCGAACTCGATGTCGATCTGGTAGAGATCGCAGCCACGGCGGACCCGCCGGTGTGTCGGTTGATGGACTACGGCAAGTTCAAATACCAGGAGCAGAAAAAGGCCGCCGAAGCCAAGTCCAAGCAAAAGATCATCGAGATCAAGGAAGTGAAGTTTCGCCCCGGCACCGATGAGGGCGACTACAACATCAAGATGCGCAACCTGCGCCGCTTCATTTTTGAAGACGGCGACAAGGGCAAGGTGACGCTCCGGTTCCGCGGCCGCGAGATCACGCACATGGATATCGGCATGCGTTTGTTGGAGCGGATACGTGATGAGCTGGCCGACGTTTCGGTGGTCGAGCACATGCCCAAGCTCGAAGGGCGCCAGATGATCATGGTCCTGGCACCGAAGAGGAAATCTTAAGTTTTCTGCGCCAGGTCTGGTCATCTGGCGCGGGGAGAGCAAGCTGCTGCAGGCCTGACAAGTACCGCCAATCGCGGTCGCCTGCAGTGGTGCATTAGAAGGAGCATTCATGCCCAAGATGAAGACCAAAAAAAGCGCGGCCAAGCGGTTCCGCGTGCGCCCGGGAGGCACCGTCAAACGTGGCCAAGCCTTCAAGCGCCACATCCTGACCAAGAAGACCACCAGCCGCAAACGCCATCTGCGTGGTTCGACCGAGGTCCATGAGACCAACATGCGCGGGATGGCAAAGATGTTGCCGTTCGCCGGCCTGTAAAGGGGGACTAGAAAATGCCTCGCGTCAAACGTGGTGTAACCGCACACGCCCGCCACAAAAAGATCCTCAAGCTCGCCAAGGGCTTCCGCGGCCGCCGCAAGAACGTCTTCCGTATCGCCAAGCAGGCGGTGATGAAGGCCGGGCAATATGCTTATCGCGACCGCCGCACCCGCAAGCGGGTCTTCCGCCAGCTCTGGATCGCCCGCATCAACGCCGCTTCGCGTGAGCTTGGGGTCACCTACAGCAGGTTCATGGCAGGTCTCAAGAAGGCACAAATCGGTATCGACCGCAAGGTGCTCGCCGACCTCGCGGTGCGTGACCCGGCGGCGTTTGGCAGCATCGTTGCCAAGGTGAAGGCCCATCTGAGCTGATCGGCCCGCTGCCGACGCGCGCGGCGCCGGCATCTGCCCAGCATCCCGGAGGCCGTCACCTTGTGGCGGCCTCTTTTTTTGTCTCCCGGCAAGACTCGATGAACGAAACCACGTCGATCCTGGACAGCGCACGCAGCGAATTTGCGGCGGCACCGAACGCCGCCGAGCTCGAAAACGTCAAGGCCCGCTATCTTGGCAAAAGCGGCCGCGTGACCGAGTTGCTCAAGGGCCTGGGCGCTGTCAGCGTCGAGGAGAAGAAGTCCCGCGGCGCAGCGATCAACCAGCTCAAGGCAGGCATCGAAGCCGCGCTGGTGGCGCGGCGCGAAGAACTGGCTAACGCCGAACTTGAGCTGCAGTTGCAAGCCCAGGCACTGGACGTCAGCTTACCCGGCCGCCAACGCGGCGCAGGCGGCCTGCACCCGGTGAGCCGCGCCATCGAGCGCATCGAATCGATTTTTTCTTCGATGGGCTTTGACGTTGCCGAAGGCCCCGAGATCGAAACCGACTGGATGAGCTTCACGGCGTTGAACAACCCCGAGAACCACCCGGCGCGGTCGATGCAGGACACCTTCTACGTCGACATCAAGGATGCCCAAGGCCACTGGCTCAACCTGCGCCCGCACACCAGCCCGATGCAGGTGCGCTACGCCCGCGTGCATGCCCAAAAATACGCCGGCCTGCTGGCGCAGGGCCTACCGATGCCGGAGATCCGCGTCATCGCACCCGGCCGCACCTACCGCGTCGATAGCGACGCGACTCACTCGCCGATGTTCCACCAGTGCGAAGGCTTGTGGATAGGCGAGAACATCAGCTTCAAGGACCTGAAGGTTGTCTTCACCGACTTTCTGCGCCGCTTCTTTGAAGATGACGGGCTCGAGACGCGATTTCGGCCGAGCTACTTTCCGTTCACCGAGCCCAGCGCCGAAGTCGACATGATGTTCAGCACCGGTGCGCTCCGAGGCAAGTGGCTCGAGCTGGCCGGCTCGGGGCAGGTGCACCCGAACGTGGTGCGCAACTACGGCCTCGACCCCGAGCGCCACATCGGCTTCGCCTTCGGCATGGGCCCGGACCGGCTGGCGATGCTGCGTTATGGCGTGCCTGACCTGCGCCTATTTTTTGAAGGTGACCTGCGCTTCCTGGCGCAGTACCGCTGACCGATATTCAGAGACGCCAATGCAATTTCCAGAAAGCTGGCTGCGCGAGTTCTGTGATCCGCCGTTGACCACCGCGGCGCTGGCCGAGCTGTTGACGATGTCGGGCATGGAGGTCGAAGAAACCCGTCCCGTGGCGCCGCCGTTCACGCAGATCGTGGTCGGCGAAATCGTCGCCGCCGAGCCGCACCCGAACGCCGACAAGCTGCGTGTCTGCATGGTCAACGCTGGCGCGCATTCGCCCAACGGCCCGCTGCAAGTCGTCTGCGGCGCCCCCAACGCGCGGGTCGGCATCCGCGTGCCGCTGGCGTTGGTGGGTGCGACGCTGCCGCCGGCCAAGGACGGTGATCCGCCGTTCAAGATCGCTGTCGGCAAGTTGCGTGGTGTCGACAGTTTTGGCATGTTGTGCTCGGCACGCGAGTTGAAACTCTCGGACGACCATGGCGGCCTGCTCGAACTCGAGCTCGAGCTCGATGCGCCCGTCGGTGCCGATGTGCGCGGCGTGCTGCAGCTCGACGATACGATCTTCACGCTCAAGCTAACGCCCAACCTGGGTCACACCTTGAGTGTCTACGGCGTCGCCCGCGAAGTCTCGGCATTGACCGGCTCAGCCCTCAAGACACCCCGCATCGAACCGGTGCAACCGGTGCACGACCAGCGCCTGCCGGTCGACGTGCTGGCCCCTGATCTCTGCGGCCGTTTTTCGGGCCGCATCGTCCGCGGCGTCAACCCGCAGGCCGCCACGCCGGCCTGGATGGTCGACCGCCTGGCCCGTTGCGGCCAGCGCCCCGTGACGGCGCTGGTCGACATCTCGAACTACGTGATGTATGAGTACGGCCGGCCGTCGCACATCTTCGACCTCGACAAGATCCACGACAAGCTCATCGTGCGCTGGGGCCGGGTCGACAACGGCAAAGGCGAATCGCTGACGCTGCTCAACGGCAACACGATCGAGGTCGATGGCACGGTGGGTGTCATCGCCGACAGCCAGGGGGTCGAGTCGCTCGCCGGCATCATGGGCGGCGCTGCCACCGCAGTCGGCGACGCGACCCAGAACGTCTATGTCGAGGCCGCATTCTGGTGGCCCGAAGCGGTTGCCGGACGCTCGCGCCGGTTCAATTTCAACACCGACGCTGGCCATCGTTTCGAGCGCGGTGTTGACCCTGCCACCACCGTCGAGCACATCGAACGCATCACGGCGTTGATCCTCGAAATCTGCGGCGGCCAGGCCGGCCCGATGGACGACCACATCGTCGCCTTGCCAGAGCGCAAGGCGGTGACGCTGCGGGTGGCCCGCGCGGCCAAGGTCCTGGGGCTGCCGCTGACCCAGGCCGAGTGCGCTGATGTCTTCAGCCGCTTGAAACTCGAGCATGTCGAACGCGATGGCGTGATCGTCGTGACGCCGCCGAGTTGGCGCATGGATCTGGTCATCGAAGAAGACTTGATCGAAGAGGTGATGCGGGTCATCGGCCTGCACCGCCTGCCGAATACGCCACCGACCGCAGCCATCAGCGCGCGCCCGCAGCCCGAGGCCCAGCGTGGTGCCAACGCCTTGCGCCACGCGATGGCTGGCCTGGGTTACCAGGAAACGATCAGCTTCAGCTTTGTCGAAGAACGCACCGAGCACGATCTGGCTGGCAACGCTGATCCGATTCGGGTCTTGAACCCAATCGCCGCACCGTTGTCGGTGATGCGCTCGTCGTTGCTTGGCAGCTTGATCACCGTGCTCAAGACCAACCTTGCACGCAAGGCGACCCGCGCGCGCATCTTCGAGATCGGCCGCGTATTCAAGCGCGATGCCACCGTCGGCGACACCCTGAGCACCGTGGCCGGCGTGCATCAACCGATGCGGCTGGCGGGCCTGCTTTACGGCAGTAACAGCAGCCTTCAATGGGGCGAAGCCGCGCGCAGTGCGGACTTCTTCGATGCCAAGGGCGATGTGCAGGCGCTGCTCGGCAGCCGGCCGGCGCAATTTGCGGCGGATAAACACCCAGCGATGCACCCTGGGCGCTGCGCGCGCGTCACGATCGAAGGTGTTTTGATCGGCCATGTCGGCGAACTGCACCCACGCTGGCGCCAGAGCTACGAGTTGCCGCAAGCGACGCTGTTGTTCGAGCTGGACCTCGACGCGTTGATGCATCGGCCGCTACCGGCCTTCGTGCCGCTGCCCAAACAACAAGCCGCAATCCGAGACCTCGCGCTGGTCGTCAGCAGGCGGGTATTGCATGACGACTTGATCGCCTCCATCACTGCCGACCCGGCGGCGTTGGTGCAGTCTGCGACGCTGTTCGACATCTACCAACCCGCCCAACCGGTGGCCGGGATGGATGCGAGCGAACGCAGCCTGGCGATCCGGCTGGAGTTGCTCGATGACGGAACGACGCTCACCGACGAACGCATCGACGCCGCCGTAGCTGCCGCCATCGAACGCGCACGCTCGGCCTGCGGTGCCAGGCTGCGCGCTTAGAGCCGGCTCGACTCGGACCCAAACAGCCATGGACGAACCCGACAACAACCTCGCGCCGGTGCGGGCAGAGCCTGTCATCCTGCCGTCGCTGGAAACGCCGACCCTGACCAAGGCCGACCTCGCCGAGCTGCTCTTTGACCGGCTGGGGTTGAACAAGCGCGAATCAAAAGACATGGTCGAGGCGTTTTTCGAGCTCGTCGACGCCTCGCTGGTGCAGGGCGAAGATGTCAAGCTGTCGGGCTTTGGCAACTTCAATATCCGCCGCAAAGCCCCCCGCCCAGGGCGCAACCCGCGCACCGGCGAGGCGATCCCGATCAAGGCCCGGCATGTCGTGACTTTTCACGCAAGTCACAAGTTGAAGTCAATTGTGCAAGGTGACACGCCACCTCCGGAGGACTTCGAGTAGAGTCTTAGCTTTCCTGCTGAAACATATTGATTTCAATGGAGAAAGCGCTTCCCTCCATCCCCGCAAAACGTTACTTCACCATCGGTGAGGTGAGCGATTTGTGCGGCGTGAAGCCGTACGTGCTGCGTTACTGGGAGCAGGAGTTCACGCAGCTCAAACCGATGAAGCGGCGCGGCAACCGGCGCTACTACCAGCACCACGAGGTGCTGCTCATCAGGCGCATCCGCGACCTGCTGTACGACCAGGGTTTTACGATCAGCGGCGCGCGCAACCGGCTCGCCGATGCAGCCGCCGCCGCGCGCGCACCGGCCCGAGCAAGCAACGCGGTATCGGCCGAAATGCCGAGGCGTCGCATCGGCGACCTCGACTCCGGCGAGGCCGACGAAGCGCCTGAAATCGAAGTCCTTGAAGTCGAGGTCGTGGTCACCGACTTGACCCCGGCGCCACCGGTGCAGGCACCGGTCAACGTGCTCAGCACCCCACGGTCGATCCGCGCTGAACTGCAATCGATCCGTCGCCTGCTTGAGGTCTGACGCCCGGGCGGGCACCGTCCGGAACGTATAATCGCAGCTTCTTGTCGGGGCGTAGCGCAGCCTGGTAGCGCACTTGCATGGGGTGCAAGGGGTCGCGAGTTCGAATCCCGCCGCCCCGACCAATGAAATCAACGGGTTAGCTCTCACAAGGGGCTAGCCCGTTTCTCTTTCTGGGTCACTTGGCAACAGGATGGGCAACAGAGTTCTGGCGGGCAGGCGGGGCGAAGACCGTCTGTTTTGCCCGTCTGACGCCCGTGGCCGAGTCGAACAAGCGAAATGGGTGGCTCTCGAGCAACGCGAGCTCCTCAGCCGCAATTCGCAGATTCAATGTTTCGCGCGGTGCGCGCTTGGTTGGCGTTGCGACGGCGGTTTTCATGTTCTGGTCTCTAAGTCCGCTGGGCCGTCCAGTTGCTCAAAGCCGATCATCACCGCGTCCGGCTTGGCGGAAATCCGAGGGACTGTCCCTTGCCAGCTCATGGATCGCGCAACAAGCGCCGCAGCTTCAGGAACGCCAGTCCTGCCATCACGGCGTCGTTCAGGGCATCGTGCGCGTCACGTGGCGGCAGTTCTAGGTCGCTCATGATTGTGGCGAAGCGCAGGTCGATGGCGCCGCCGCGCTCGTGCAGCGGCCGCCCACGATTTTTGTAGTCGTAGTACATCGACGAGACCTCGATCTTGGGCTGCGGCAGGCCGACACCAAGCAGAGGCCGGATCTCGCGGTTCACCATCGCGACGTCGAACTCGAGGTAATAACCCACCAGCGGCCGACTGCCGATGAACTCGAGCAGCCGGCGCATCGCCTGCTCGGGTGGCATGCCATGCGCCACGTCTTGCTCGCGCAGCCGGTGCACGCGAACGCTGTCGGCCTTGAGCGCGCGTTCGGGCCGCACCAGCATTTCCAGGCGCTGGCTCGTCAGCAGGCGGTTGCCGACGATGTGCACCGCGCCGATCGAGATGATCTTGTCGCGGCGCACGTCCAGGCCGGTGGTCTCGCAGTCCAGCGCCACCCATTCGCCATCGGGCGGCGTGTCGAGCATGAACGAAAACCGCGGGTCCGCCAGGTGATACAGCAGCCAGCGACGGCGCAACGCAACCCACCATGGACCCATCACGCCTCCAGGTGAAACTGGTGGCGCACCAGCGTCTTGAAGCGCTTGACCACCGCCAGCGCGTCCTTCAGCAAGTCGCGCTCCAGGCTGCTCAGCCTGTCGGTCGGCACCAGGCCCGTCGCGCTGCGCCCGATGTCGGCTTCAGCCAGGCCGGCCTTGAGCTTCAAGCCCATCATGAAGTGCAGACTGTCGGTGAGGTCGGTGGCCATGTCGGCCGGCAGGCGGCCCGCGGCCACCAGCCCGTCCAGGCGCAAGGCCGTGCTCTGCTCGCGCAGGTGCTCGCGCAAGGCCAGGGTGCGCACGCCATGCACGATCGGAAAGATGCCGGCCTTTTTCAGATCCAGCGTCTGCTTGTCGGGGTCTGCGATCGACAGCAGACGGTTCCACCAGCCGCCCGACGCATCGGGAAACGAGTCGATGGCCGCGGCAAAGCGGCCGAGCAGCGCATCGTCGGCGGCGACCAGCTGATCGACCTCGCCGCGCACGCCGGCCAGCAGTGCGGCGTCCCCGGCGACCGGGTGCGCGTCGATGAAGATCGCCAGCGCCATCAAGCCTTCGGGGTCGGGCCGCAGCAGCCATTGGCGTACGGTGCTGCGGAAGTCGCTTTCGCTGCGCCGCCAGGACGGGTTGCTGACCATGATGCCGCCGGGGCAGTCTGGATAGCCAAACCCGCGCAGCGCAGCCGAAAAGCGCTGGCAGGCGTCAGCGACATCGTGCGCGTCCAAGCCGATGCCGTCGCGCAGCACCAAGCCATTGTCCTGGTCGGTCTTCAGAAGTTGTTCGCCGCGCCCTTCGCTGCCCATCACGAAGAGGCAACTGTTGGCCAGCAAGTCCGACGGTGCAATCAGTTGCCAGGCGCGCTCAAACAGTTTGGCGTTCAGCGCCTGCACGAGCTTGCCGATCTGGCCCACGCCGGTGCCGCCCCGGTACAGCAGTGCCACCAGCCGCGTGATTTGCGCCGCAGCCGCCTGCAGCGCCGCGAGGTCCTGAGCGCGCACGATCTGCACCGTGATGAGGTAGGAGTGGTTGGACAGAAAGCTGAGCAGATCCAGTTGCTCCAGCAGCCCGTGGATGTGCCCACCCTCGGCCACCACCAGCCGGTGCACCTGGTGCTGGATCATCAAGGCCAACGCGTCGAACAAGGGCGCGTCGGGCGTGATCGTCACCAGTTCGAAGGTGGCGAGGTCGCGCACGGCCAACACGTCGAGTGGCCGGCCATCGACGATGGCACGCTGCAATCCGGTGTTGGTGAAGATGCCCAGCCGGTCGCCGTCGCGCACCAGCACGCTGTTGCTGTGCTGCGCTTGCATCTGCGCGGCAGCACCGATGATTGAGGTTTCACCTTCGATGACATGCGCCGGCCGCAGAAAGGCCTCAGAGACACGGGACATCGTCACCGCCTGAAGCTCGCGCTGGCTGTGGCGCTGCGCCAGCGCATTCAACTTGATCGACAGGTCGGCAAACAGCAGCGCGCTGAAGGTGGCGTTGCGCGAGATCAATTCGTTCACCGCCGCCTTGGCCAATTGATACGCCAGCACCTCCTCGGCCGCGATGAAACGGCTGCTCACCCGGCCTGCCACCAGCGCGCGGCCGTCGAAACAGTCGTTGGGCCCATAAGTGCTGACCAGCTCGTGGCCGTCGAACTGGGACACATGGCCTTTGATAACGACGTACAGCCAGGCGGGGTCGATGCCGGGGTCGAGGATCGTCTCGCCAGTGCGGAAGTAGGCGATATCGACGCTTTCGCGCACCAGCCGCCGCTCGTCGGCGTCGAGGCAGTCGAAAGGCGACGCTGAGAAATCGAACGCGTTGGGCATGAGCTCAACTTTGATGCACCTTGCGCCGTCGAGAACTTGCGCTAGCGCAAAGACGACGATTGTCGGGACGAGAAGAATCGCCGCTCGGAGACCCAATGGACAAGAACGAATCCCCGCTGTATTCACCGCCGCCCGCCATCGTCGAGGCTGCATTTGTGTCTGGCATGGCCGCGTACGACGAGCTCGTAGCGCAGGCCGAAGCCGACGCGGGCGCTTATTGGTCGCGCCTGGCACGCGAGTTCGTGAGCTGGAAAACGCCGTTCACCGCAGGGCTCGACAGCAGCGACGCGCCGTTCTACAAGTGGTTTGAAGACGGCACGCTCAACGCTTCCTACAACTGCTTGGACCGCCACGTCGAAGGTGGCCTCGGCGACAAGACCGCGCTGATCTTCGAGGCCGACGACGGCCAGACCAGCCACGTCAGCTACCGCGAGCTGCTGGCACGCACCTGCCGCCTGGCCAATGCGCTGCGAGCGCGCGGCGTGGCCAAGGGTGACCGGGTGGTCATCTACATGTCGATGAGCGTCGAGGGCGTGGTCGCCATGCAAGCCTGTGCGCGCATCGGCGCCACGCACTCGGTCGTCTTCGGCGGCTTCTCGGCGCATTCCTTGCGGGACCGCATCGAAGGCGCCGGCGCGGTGTTGGTGATCACGGCCGACGAGCAGTTGCGCGGCGGCAAGCAGTTGCCGCTGAAGGCCATCGTTGACGAGGCGCTCGGGTTGGGCGGTTGCGGGTCGGTGAAGGACGTCATCGTCTACCGGCGCACTGGCGGCGCGGTCGCTTGGGATGCCACCCGCGACCATTGGCTGCATGAAGAAGTGAAGGCCCAGGCCGACACCTGCGAGCCCGAGTGGGTCGGCGCTGAACACCCGCTGTTCCTGCTCTACACGTCGGGCTCCACTGGCAAGCCCAAGGGTGTGCAGCACTCAACCGGCGGCTACCTGCTGCATGCGGCGCTGACAACGAAGTGGACCTTCGACCTGAAGGATGACGACGTGTTCTGGTGCACCGCTGACATCGGCTGGGTCACCGGCCACACCTACATCACCTACGGCCCGCTGGCGGTGGGCGCCACCGAAGTGGTGTTCGAAGGCATCCCCACCTACCCCGACGCGGCGCGCTTTTGGAAGACGATCGAGAAGCACAAGGTCAGCGTCTTCTACACCGCACCGACGGCGATCCGCTCGCTGATCAAGGCGGCGGAAACCAACCCTGCCGTGCACCCGGACCGCAGCGACCTGTCGTCCTTGCGCATCCTTGGCTCGGTCGGCGAACCCATCAACCCTGCGGCCTGGGAGTGGTACCACAAGCACATTGGCGGCGGCCGCTGCCCGGTCCTCGACACGTTCTGGCAGACAGAAACCGGTGGTCACATGATCACGCCGCTGCCGGGTGCGACGCCGCTGGTGCCAGGTTCGTGCACGTTGCCCTTCCCGGGCATCGCCGCCGCTGTGGTCGATGAAGCGGGCCACGACGTGCCGAACGGGCAAGGCGGTCTTCTTGTCGTCAAGCAGCCCTGGCCGAGCATGATCCGCACGATCTGGGGCGACCCGGAACGCTTCAAGGCGAGCTACTACCCGCCGGAGCTGAAGGGCTACTACCTGGCCGGCGACGGCGCCATCCGCGACAAGGACACCGGCTACTTCACGATCACCGGCCGCATCGACGACGTGCTCAACGTCAGCGGCCACCGCATGGGCACGATGGAGATCGAGTCGGCGCTGGTGTCTTGTACCGAACTGGTCGCCGAAGCGGCGGTGGTCGGCCGGCCCGACGACACCACCGGCGAGGCCATTTGCGCCTTCGTCGTCCTGAAGCGCGCGCGCCCGACCGGCGACGAGGCCAAGAAGATCGCCACCGAGCTGCGCAACTGGGTGGCCAAGGAGATCGGCCCGATCGCCAAGCCCAAGGACATCCGTTTCGGCGACAACCTGCCCAAGACACGCAGCGGCAAGATCATGCGCCGCCTGCTGCGCAGCATCGCCAAGGGCGAAGCCATCACCCAGGACACCAGCACGCTGGAGAACCCGGCCATCCTGGAGCAGTAGGGCCACGCCAACTGATCCCACGTCGCGCGTCGGCGCGCCGGCGGCGCGCTCAGGCGCAGGCGGCGCTCAGATCGTGCTGGTGCGCCAGGCTGACCGTGGTGGCCACCGTCACCGACTGGCCGGCCTTGAGCTGCGCCAGTTGCGCGGCACTGAAGGTGACCA
>JANPDN010000148.1:0-10893 GCA_031431555.1 Rubrivivax sp. | reverse complement strand
CGTGCAGCGGCCCGACTTCAGCGCCTGGTCGAGGACGGGCGGCAGATCAAGCAGCGAGAGGTGGTGAGCCAACGTTGTCAGGTTCATGCCGAGCCGCTTGGCGACCGTAGCGTTCGATTCGCCGGCGTCGCCCCGGCTCTTGATGAAGCGCGCCAGATCGAGCGGCGTCAGGCTGTGGCGCTTCTGGTTCTCGGCGACTTGGGTGTAGGGATCGGCCGGGGCGTCGAGCACGACGACCGGCACGGCTTGCAGTCCAGCGCGCGCGGCAGCACGCAGTCGCTTGGCACCGAAGTGGATGCGGTACAGGCCGTGCGCATCGACGGGGTGCACGACGATCGGCTGCAGGATGTCGTGGCGGCGGATGTCGTCAGTGAGTTCGTCGAGCTCGATCTCGGGGAACTCCGTGCGCGGGTTGTATGGATCCTCCTCGAGCGCCGAGACCGGCAGGATCAGGGCCTGTCCGTCAGCGGGAGCCGCGACAAATTCGGCTGGCAGCGGTGAAGCTGAAGTATTGGCGTCGCGCATCTGTTCGCTGCTGGCCTGCGCCTCAGGACGCAATGCTGCAGGCGAAGTCGCATCGACGCCGAGCAGATCGAGCTGTTTGTCGCTGGCCTTCTTCCAAAACGATCGCATGGGCGCATCGTGTACGCGCATCGCGATCGGCATCAGAAACCGTGTGTGACGTACCCGCGTTGTCTGGGGACGGCCATCAAAGTCTCGGCAAGTTCCTCAAGGTCTCAGGGGCGCCGCGTCGAGGTGACTGTTGGTTTCAACTTGCTGCGCTTAGAGCGCTACGGTGGCCCGCAACCCGTCGTGAGTATCGCGGCCGATTGCGCTGGCGACATTCCAATGCGTCGATCGAAACGAGCTCGGTGTTTCTACGCAGCGGCGATCGTGACGCGCAACCTGCGTGATGTGCATTGAAGTTCCCCTCGCTCAGAGTGTTGACCCCTGAGCAATGCCTCGAGGTTTTCCACGTCCGCCGAGACGATCCGTTTGCCCGACCACAGTCACGAGCGCCTGAACGCACTTCCACGGACCAGTGGGCAGCGCCGCACCCCTCATGCAGCCAGCGCGTGCACTTCCTCGGCGAGTTGAGCGCCCTGATCGCGCTGGATCACTTCGATGTCGTACTGTGCCTGCAGATTCAGCCAGAACTGCGGATCGATGTCGAATGCCAGGCCCAGACGTACCGCCGTGTCGGCGGTAATGCCGCGTTCGCCGGCGCAGATCTCATCGATGCGACGCTGCTGCACACCAATCGATTTGGCGACGCGGTAGCGCGTGATCCCCATGGGCTCGATGAAGTCGGACAACAGCACCGCGCCGGGGTGAACCGGCGCCAGCTTGCGGCCGGTGGTGATGCCCTTGAATGATTGCTGCTTCAGTTCGTTGCGTGCGATGCTCATCTGACTCACTCCAATGTCTGCCGGCCCGTTTGGGTCAGTGATAGTCCACGATCTCCACGTCGAGCGCAGTGCCGTCCTTCCAGCGGAAGCAAATACGCCACTGCTGGTTGATCCGGATGCTCCACTGCCCTTTGCGTTCCCCCTTCAAGGGCTCCAGCAGATTGCCGGGCGGCACCCGCAGTGACTCGATGGACGTTGCTGCGTCGATGATCTTCAGCTTGCGCCGTGCCACCCCCTGAATCTCCCGAGGTAGCCCGCGCACCTCCAGACCCTGGAAAACCGCAGCGGTGCGCTTGTCTGCGAAGCTCTCGATCATGTCGATAGTATCGAATGTCGATTTTAGTATTGTCAAGCGGCATTAGTGCCGTATGCCGACCTGCTGCGGGTGCGCTTCGAGACGCGTACACCGATCTGCCGGTGCAGGAACTTTTGCAGGAACTGCCAGCTTCCGGCTCACCTTGAGCGAGGCTCCTCCGGGCTTCGCGCGGCGTTTTCGATCCTCCTCGTCCCACCATCCCGACATCTACGGATGTCCCGGCAGAAGTCTTTAGCAGTCTGAAGGTGCTGGAGAACTCAGTGCTCCCGGGCTTTGCCAGCACCTGACCATGCCCGGCCCGCACAGCGACCCCAACGTGGATGCCGATCCTTCATCGATACCGGCACCCGGCTGGCTGCGCCTGGTACTCGAGTTGCGCGCCGTTTGAGTTTGCGGCCAGCGCCGCCGCTTCCCCCTGGCTGGCCACTGCGCCGTGCGGTGACGGCCATGCGGTGATCGTCTACCCGGGCTTCCTGGGCTCTGACCTGAGCACGCGGCCGATGCGCCAGCTGTTGCGCTGGCTCGGCCACGATGTGCATGGCTGGGGCCAGGGTCGCAACGTGGTTGCCAGCGCGGAGGTGATGGACCTCGCGGTGCAGCGCATTCACGAACTGCGCCGCTCCAGCGGCCGCCGCATCAGCCTCGTCGGCTGGAGCCTGGGCGGCCTCTACGCGCGTGAAATTGCCAAACGCGCGCCCGACGGGGTGCGTTGTGTGGTCACGCTGGGCAGCCCTTTTACCGGCCCGCGCCAGGCCAGCAACGCTGGCCGGCTCTATGACTCGCTCAACCGGCGTAGGCCGGGTGTGTCGATCTCGCGCGACGACTTGCGCCAGGCGCCGCCGGTGCCGACGACCTCGATCTACAGCCGCAGCGACGGCATCGTGGCCTGGCAATGCAGCGTCGAGCAGCCGGGGGCGCTAGTCGAGAATATCGAAGTCCGGGCCAGCCATGTCGGCCTGGGTGTGAACCCGCTGGCGCTGTAAGCGTTGGCCGATCGCCTGGCGCAGCCCGAAGGGCGCTGGTTGCCGTTCGAGCGCAAGGGCCGGCGCCGAATGTTTTTCCCCGATCCGCTGCGTAAGGCCGCCGTCTCGCCTTAGCGCCAGTGCAGCACCCAACCCGACCCAACGAAGCACCATGGCCATGCTCAAAGCCCAATACGAAACCCGCGGCCCGGTGCCGCAGGATGTGATTCACGCGGTACCTTTCACGCCGCCGCCGCTGGCTGCTGGCCAGGCGTTGGTGGCGGTGCTCGCGGCGCCGATCAACCCGTCGGATGTGTTGATGCTCACCGGCGCCTACGGCATCCTGCCGCCGCTGCCGGCCACCGGTGGCAGCGAGGGTGTCGGCCGCGTCGTCGAACTCGGCCCGGACAACACTGGCCCCGGCACTGGCGCTGGAGTGGCTCTGCGCATCGGCCAGACCGTGTTGCTGCCCGCCGGCAGCGGCACCTGGGCGTCACACATCGTGGCCGAGACCAAACGCCTGGTGCCCTTGCCTGATGGTGCCGACACACAACAGCTGTCGATGCTCACCGTCAACCCGGCCACCGCGTCGCTGATGCTGTCGGAATTTGTGGCCCTCGATGCTGGCGACTGGGTGATCCAGAACGTCGCCAATTCCAGCGTCGGCGCGTATCTGGTGCAACTCGCGCGCCTGCGTGGCCTGCACACGGTCAACGTGGTGCGGCGCGAGTCGGCGATCGCAGCGGTCAAGGCGCAGGGTGGTGACGTGGTGCTCGTCGACGGCGACGACCTGCCGCAGCGGGTCAAGGCAGCGCTGGCCGGCGCGCCGCTGCGGCTGGGCATCGACGCCGTCGGCGGCCTGGCCACCAACCGCATCGCGGGCTGCCTTTCCGAAGGCGGCACGCTCGTCAACTACGGGTCGATGAGCGGCGACGCGTCAGTGATTTCAGCGCAGTCATTCATCTTCAAAGACATCACACTGCGTGGCTTCTGGCTCGCCAAGTGGTTCACCAAAGCCAGCCGCGATGCGCAGCGTGCGCTCTATGGTGAGTTGACCCAACTCATCGCCAGCGGAAAGCTGCGCGCCCCGGTGCACGCCACCTACCCGGTCGAGCGCATCCAGGATGCGGTACGCGCGGCGAATACCGGCGAGCGCGACGGCAAGGTCCTGATCGTGCCGCAGGCTTGAGGCGCTCAGCCTGAGTCGCACAGCATCGTTTTCAACATCACCCGGAGCACCCGATGGCCGCGCAAAAGTCAGCCTCGTCCGTCGGCACCGCGCTGATCACCGGGGCCTCGTCGGGCATCGGTGAAGCGCTCGCGGCGCGCTTCGCTCGCGGCGGCTACGACCTGGTACTGGTCGCGCGCAGTGCCGACAAGCTCAAGGCGCTGGCCAAGTCGCTGGCCGCAGAACATGGGGTCAAGACCTGGGTCTCGCCAGCCGACCTGTCGTTGCCCGACGCAGCGGCCAAACTCGCCGCGGCGATGAAACGCGCGCGGCGCCCGATTGACGTGCTCGTCAACAACGCCGGGGTGCTCGAACATGGCCCGTTCGTGAAGATGCCGGCGCAGCGGCACCAGCAGCTGATCGACCTCAACATCTCGGGCCTGACCGCGATGCTGGCCCACTTTGTGCCGCCGATGGTGGCGCGTGGCGCGGGCAAAGTGTTGAACGTGGCGTCGATCGCGGCCTTCCAGCCGCTGCCGTCGCTGGCCACCTACGCCGCCACAAAAGCCTATGTGCTGTCGCTCACCGAGTCGTTGTCAGAAGAGCTCAAGGGCAGCGGCGTGACGATGACCGCGCTGTGCCCGGGCATCACCTCCACCAACATGCTCAGCGCGGCCAAGGCCGGCAGCGAAGAGCTCAACAAGCTGCCGCGGTTTTTGATCGGCAGCGCCGACGCCGTCGCCGATGACGGCTTTGCAGCCTGCATGCGCGGTGATGTCATCAAGGTGCCGGGTGTGTTGAACGTCGCGACCATCGTGTCGGCGCGCGCGACCCCGAAGTGGTTGCTCAGGCGGGTCAGCGGCGCGATCGTGCGGCGCTTGGGGTGACGCTCGCCGTTGCGAGGCAAGCACACGCAAGCGCACGCAAGCACCCACGAGCCCACGCCGGAAGGCGTCGACGCCGGCGGTCCCGGTTCGCCGCGTGGCGGGCACATCGGGCAAGCAGCGGGGCGGCGTGCCGCATGACGTTCCCGTCCAGGGTTAGCACCTAATGCAATCGATTGCATTGGATTTACATTCTGAGGCATCAAAGTCCGCGCTAGGGTGAGGCCCTGAGCAACATCGGCCGGGAGGCGGGCTATAGTCGCCGCCGTCGGGTGAGCCCGAACAAGGCGCGGCCCACAAGGCAGCGACGATCACAAGCACAAGCGCTAGCACAAGCGCCAACACAAGCGCCAACACAAGCGATTCGACCGCGCCAAACAGGGCGTCAGTCGACCGGAGGAAGCAAGTGGATTTTGCCTCGCAGCAACGCAACCCCGGCCGGCACGTAGTGGGCCTGGGGATCGTGATCGCCCTGCACCTGTTGCTGGGTTGGGCGCTGATGAACGGTCTGGCCCAGCGCATGATCGAAGTCATCAAGGCGCCGATCGAGACGAAGATCATCGAAGAGGTCAAGCCGCCGCCGCCGCCGCCGCCTGAGAATCTGCCGCCGCCGCCAAAATTTGCGCCGCCGCCGCCGAGCTTCGTGCCGCCGCCCGAGGTGGTGGTCAATCCGCCGCCGACACCGGCACCGACGATCACGACGACCACCGTGGCGCCGCCGCCAGCGCCAGTGCGCATCGCGCCGCCGCCGGTCGTTGCACCGCCGGCACCGGCTGCACCACCGGCGCCGCCGCGGGCGGCTGCGCGGCCGGCGATCGGCAACGTCTCGGCCTGCGCGCCCCAGCCCGACGACTATCCGCCCGCGGCCGTCCGCGCCGAAGCAACCGGAACGACCAAGATCCGCTTCACTGTTGACGCAGCAGGCAAGCTCGCTGGCGCCGAGCTCGTCAAGTCTGCCGGCCCGTCGCGCGAACACCGGGCGCTCGACCGGATCGCGCAGCAAAAGCTCAGCGACTGCAAATTCACACCCGGCGTCGACGAAAACGGCAAGGCCGTTGGCGGCAGCTTTGAAGTCGAGTACGTCTGGAAACTCAACTAGCGTTCCCTCGCTCTTGCGATCACACCCGTTCCGATTTTTTTTGGCGCCCGCAGCCGCGTTCAGCGCCCTATCCCCTGGAGGCCCCATGTCCCTGTCTACCGTTGTGCGCGCGTCGTTTGCGGCTGCGCTGATTGCCGCAGTCTCGATCGCAGCCACCGTGCCGCTGCCCACCTGGGCGCAAGCCGCATCTGCGCCCGCCGCAGCAGCGTCGCCCGCCGCCGCGGGGCCGATCGCCGGCGCCGTGACCGAAGAAGCGGTTGACAACCCCTACGGCCTGAAGACCTTGTTGACCAAGGGCGACTCGGTCGCCCACGCCACGCTGGCGATCATGACGATCATGTCGCTGGGCAGCTGGTACGTCATCTTCACCAAGCTCTTCGAGCAGCGTTCGATGCTCAAGAGCGCCAAGACCTCGGCCGAAAAATTCTGGAAGGCCGGCTCGGTAAGTGCCGGCGTCGGCGTGCTCGAACAGGGCTCCGCGTTCCGCTTCATCGCCGAGCAGGGCATCAAGGCCAGCGAGCACCACGAAGGCACGATGGTCGAGTCGATCGACAAACACACCTGGATCAGCATGTCGGTCGACCGAGCGGTGGGCAATGTCAACAACCGCCTGCAGGACGGCATGGCAGTGCTCGCCACGGTCGGCTCGACGGCGCCTTTTGTCGGCCTCTTCGGCACCGTCTGGGGCATCTACAACGCCCTCGTCAAGATCGGCATCAGCGGCCAGGCTTCAATCGACAAGGTCGCCGGCCCGGTGGGTGAAGCGCTGATCATGACCGCCATCGGCCTGGCCGTGGCGGTGCCCGCGGTGATGGGCTACAACTGGCTGCTGCGTCGCAACAAGGCGGTGATGGACCAGACCCGGGCTTTTGCCGGCGACCTGCACAACGTGCTCATCGCAGGCAAGCGTTGATCGCTGGCCGAGTCACAGCTGGCTCGAGCGCCCGTCGCAACAGCCGCCTGCGCACCCGTCTGCACACCCGCCCCACCGACCGCCGGGAGTCCCCGCCATGTCCATGAACGTAGGCTCTTCGTCAGACGACGGCGAGCCCCAGCTCAACAACACCATCAACACCACGCCGCTGGTCGACGTGATGTTGGTGTTGCTGATCATCTTTTTGATCACGATTCCGGTGGTCACGCAGTCGATCAAGCTCGAGCTGCCCAAAGAACGCAACCTGCCGACGCAGACCAAACCCGAGAACATCGTCATCGCCGTCAACCGCGACGGCGAGGTGTACTGGGGCCTGGAGCGCATGCCTGACAGCGAAGCGCTGGTGAAGCGCCTGAAGGTCGAAGCCGTCAAGGAGCCGCAGCCTGAAGTCCATATCCGCGGCGACAGCGAGGTGCGTTACGAGTCGGTCGGCCGGGTCGTCGTGGCCTGCCAGCGCGCCGGCATCTTCAAGGTCGGTTTCATCACCGAACCGCCCGCCGGCGCCAGCCAGCGGCTGAACTAGAGGGTCATGTCATGTCTATGAATGTCGGATCCTCCGGCGACGGGGACAGCGAACCCGAAGTCATGATGGACATCAATACGACGCCGCTGATCGACGTCATGCTGGTCTTGCTGATCATGTTCATCATCACGATCCCGATCCAGACCCACGCGGTGAAGATGAACATGCCGGTGCCGAACAACGCCGCACCACCGCCCAAGCCGCCGGAGATCATCCGCATCGATGTCGACTTCGACGGCACGATCGGCTGGAACGGCGAAATCATCGCCGACCGCAATACGCTCGAAGCGCGTTTGCAGCTCGTCGCCGCACAGGCCGACCAGCCCGAGGTGCACCTGCGGCCGAACAAACTCGTTACCTACAAATACGTCGCGATGATCATGGCCTCGGCACAGCGCCTGGGCGTCACCAAGATCGGCATCGTCGGCAACGAACAGTTCCTCTGATCGTTTGTGGTCACGGTTGTGCTTGGATGGGCCTGCACCAAGCTTGAGATGGATGAGAGATGGCAACGACGATGAACAAGCTCCCCGCGCTGATCCTGGTGGTTTCGATGGCGATGGCCGCCGCCTCGGTCGGCACGGCACAGGCCCAAGGTGTGCGGGCCGAAGTCGGCAAACCACTGCAGCAGGCCAGTGAGCTGCTGCGCGGCGGCAAGGCCAAGGAAGCCCTGGCCAAGGTCCGCGAGGCCGATTCGGTAGGTGGCAAGACCGCCGCCGAGCAGTTGATGATCGACCGCATGAAAGGCGCGGCGGCGCAGCGCGCTGGTGAATCCGGCACCGCGATCGCTGCCTTCGAGGCGGTGTTCAACAGCGGCAAGCTCGCCGGTGCGGAGCAGGCGCAGATCGCCGAAAGCCTGGCGTTTGCCTATTCGCAGCAGAAGGACTGGGCCAAGACCGGCCAGTGGATCCAGCGCGCGCAGGCCGCCGGCAGCAACAGCGCGCAACTCAAGCAGTTGCAGGCTTATGTCCAGGGCCAGAGCGGCGACTACGCTGCGATCGGGCGCGAAAGCGCGGCCGCGGTTTCAGCGGCCGAACAAGGCGGCCGCAAACCCGACGAAGGCGACCTGCTGCGCCTGGCTGACGCCCAGCAGCGCACCGGCAATATGGCCGGTTACGGCAGCACGCTGGAAAAACTGCTCGCCCACTATCCGAAGAAAGACTACTGGAACGCCTACCTCGGCCGCCTGCCACGCAAGACCGGTTTTGCCGACCGCTTTGCGCTTGACGTGATGCGCCTGCGGCTGGCCAGCGGCACGCTGACCAAGACCGAAGATTTCATGGAAATGGCGCAGCTGGCGATCCAGGCCGGCCTGCCCACCGAAGGCCTGCGCATCGTCGAGCAGGGTTTCAAATCCGGCGCGCTGGGCACCGGCGCCGAAGCCGAGCGCCACAAGCGCCTGCGCGACCTGGCGGTCAAACGCGAGGCCGAAACCAAGGCCGCGATCGGCGCCCAGGCTGTAGAAGCCGAAGCCCAGAAAGACGGCAACGCGCTGGTCAAGGTCGGCTATGCCTACGTCTCGCTGGGCGAGGCCGACAAGGGCATCAAGCTGATCGAACAAGGCATCGCCAAAGGCGGCCTGACCAAGCCCGAAGACGCCAAGCTGCGCCTGGGCATGGCGATGCTGCCAAAAAACCGCGCCAAGGCCGTGCAGACGCTGCGCGGCGTCGGTGGCAACGAAGGTGCTGCGGAACTCGCGCGCCTGTGGACGGTGGTCGGCAGCTGATCTGCCGCCAGCGCTTGGCTTGAGCGAAACTCTCAGCCTGGCGTCGACGCCAGAAGATCGCGCCCGACGATGAGCTGCTGCACCTCGGTCGCGCCCTCATAGATGCGCAACGCGCGGATCTCGCGGTAGAGCGACTCGACCACCGAGCCGACTTGCACCCCGATCCCGCCATGCATCTGCAAGGCGCGGTCGATGACCTTCTGCGCGTTTTCTGTCGCCACCATCTTGGCCATCGCCGCCTCTCGTGTCGTGCGCTGGCCTTGAGTATCGCGCAACCACGCCGCGCGGTAGGTCAACAGCGCCGCGGCGTCGATCAGCGCCGCCATATCGCCGATCGCCGCTTGCGTGAGCTGGAAGTCGGCCAGCGTCTGGCCGAACAGCTTGCGCTGGCGGGCATGGGCGATCGCTTCGTCGAGCGCGCGTCGAGCAAAACCCAAAGCCGCGGCGGCGACCGAAGAACGAAAGATATCCAGCGTCTGCATCGCCAACTTGAAGCCAACGCCCGGCGCGCCGAGCAGCTGCGTTTTGGGCACCCGGCAGGCGTTGAAACTCAAGCGCGCCAGCGGATGCGGAGCGATGACCTCGATGCGTTCGGCGATCTCCAAACCCGGCGTATCGGCGTGGACCACAAACGCGCTGATGCCCCGGGTACCTGGCGCTTCGCCGCTGCGCGCAAAGACGGTGTAGACATCTGCGATGCCGCCGTTGGAGATCCAGGTTTTTTCGCCGTCGATCACGTAGGCGTCGCCATCGTCGCGCGCGGCGCAGACCATCGCTGCGACATCCGAGCCGGCCCCCGGCTCGGACAGCGCAAAGGCCGCAATCCATTCACCCCGCGCGACCTTGGGCAGCACTTGCGCACGCAGCGTGTCGCTGCCGGCCAGCGTGATCGCGCCAGTGCCCAGGCCCTGCATCGCAAAGACAAAATCGGCCAGCCCGTCGTGGCGCGCCAGGGTCTCGCGGGCGACCACCAGCGAGCGTGAATCAAGCGTCGGCAGCGCGCCGCCAAACGCCGCGGGCACACACCACTGCAAATGCCCTGCCGCGCCGAGCTGCGCCACCAGGGCGCGGCAGGCGGCATCGACATCACGGTGTGCGCCAGGCTGCAGATGGGCTGCACACCAGGCGTCCAGCGCTGCCGCTTGGGCCCGATGGCCGTGATCAAAAAAAGGCAGCTGAAGGTGTGCAGTGCGCGCGCTGCGTGAGGCGCTCGCGCTGGTCGCGCTGGTCGCGGTTGATGTGGTCTGCGTGCTGTCGATCGACATCTCAATTGCCCTCGAAGCGCGGCGTCTGCTTCGCCGCAAAGGCATCAAAAGCGCGTTTGAAATCCTGCGTCAGCATGCACAGCGCCTGCGCCTGGGCTTCGCTTTCGATCATCTCCTCGATGCCCATCGCCCATTCCTGGTTGAGCATCGTCTTCGTCACGGTGTGCGCAAACCAGGGGCCGTCAGCCAGGCTGCGCGCCAGCTTCCCGGCCTGGGCCACGACTTGATCGCCGGCATGCAGCGCGTTGAAAAATCCCCAGGCCAGGCCTTCGTCGGCCGACATCGAGCGGCCGCTGAACAGCAGCTCGGCCGCGCGCCCCTGGCCGATGACACGCGGCAACAATCCGCAGGCGCCCATGTCAGCGCCGGCCAGGCCGACCCGCGTGAACAGGTAGGCCGTTTTTGCAGTTGGCGTGCCCAGACGCAGGTCGGCGGCCAGCGCGATCATCGCGCCGGCACCGGCGCAGATGCCGTCGACGGCCACGATCACCGGCTGCGGCGCATGTTTGATCGCCTTCACCAGGTCGCCCGTCATGCGCGTGAAACGCAGCAGCTCGGGCGCGGCCATCTTGGTCAGCGGCTCGATGATCTCGAAAACATCACCGCC
>JANPDN010000147.1:0-7945 GCA_031431555.1 Rubrivivax sp. | reverse complement strand
GCGGTGGCCGCAGTCCAGGCCGGGCGCTCGTTGACCGAGGTGTTGGCCAAGGTCAGCGCCGATGCCCGGCCGGCGGTGCAAGCCCTGAGCTTCCACGTCCTGCGCTGGCTCGGCAGCGCGCAGGCGGTGCGGGTGGCGCTGGCACCGAAGCTGCCGCCGCCACGCGTCGATGCGCTGCTGACGACGGCACTGGCGCTGCTCTGGCCGGTGCCGGCGCCGGCATATCCTGACCACACGCTGGTCGACCAAGCGGTGAGCGCGGCGCGTGCGCGCACGCCGGCCGCGGCGGGTTTCGTCAACGCCGTGCTGCGCCGTTTTCTGCGCGAGCGCGATGCCGTCGTGGCCGCTGTGCGGCACGCGCCGGAGGCGATGTGGAACCACCCGCTGTGGTGGATCGACCGTGTCAAGCAGGACTGGCCGGCGCAGTGGCAGGGCCTGCTCGCGGCGGCCAATCAGCATCCGCCGATGACGCTGCGCGTGAACATCCGCCGCAGCACCGGCGCGGCCTATGTGCAAAGGCTGGCCACGCAAGGCCGCGCCGCGACGCTGCTCACCGACCCGGCTTTTGGCGGCCAGGCGGTGGTCCTTGCCCAACCCTGCCCGGTGACCCAGCTGCCGGGTTTTGCCGAGGGCGAGGTCTCGGTGCAGGACGCGAATGCACAGCGTGCGGCGCTGTTGCTCGTGGGCGGTGGCCGTGGTGATGGTGTTGGTGTTGGTGTTGGTGTTGGTGTTGGTGATGCTGCTTCTGGCGCCGCGGGCGCTGCCACCGAGCGCCTGGCCAGCGGCGCGCGGGTGCTCGACGCCTGCGCCGCACCGGGCGGCAAGACCGCGCACCTGCTCGAGCTGGCTGATCTCGACCTGCTCGCGGCAGACAGCGACCCGCTGCGCCTGCGCCTGGTCCAGGACAACCTCAATCGCATCGGCGCGCATGCCGAGTTGCGCGCCGCCGACCTGCGCCACACCGCGGGCTGGTGGGACGGCCGGCCGTTCGACGCCATTCTGCTCGACGCGCCCTGCACGGCGAGTGGCATCGTGCGCCGCCACCCCGATGTGCGCTGGCTACGGCGTGCCGACGATGTCAGCGCGCTGGCACGCATCCAGGCCGAGTTGCTAGACGCGCTGTGGCCCTTGCTCAAACCCGGCGGCCGGTTGCTGTATGTAACCTGCTCGGTCTTCCGCGCCGAAGGCCAGGCCCAGATCGACGCATTTTTGCAACGCGCAGGCCCCGGCACGGTGCGGCTCGACCCGGTGTCGCCCGGGCATCTGCACACCCTGCCCGACAATGGGGAATCCACCAACGGGGCCGCTCCGGGCGCGCTGGCGGACGGTTTTTTCTATGCCTTGCTCGTCAAGCCAGTGAAGTGAAGAACAAGATCTGAAGCCCGATGCCACCGCGCATGCAGAGAGTCCGGCGACAACTGATCGCACTGCTGCTCGCGCTGGCAGGGGCGCTGGCTGCCGCGCTGCCGGGTCTCGCCCGCGCCCAGGGGGTCGACCTGGCGACGCTGGCGCTGCAGCGCCAGGACGGCGCACTGTCGCTGGATTTCAGCGCCCGGCTGAATCTGTCAAAGACCGTTGAAGATGCGCTGCAACGCGGCGTGCCGGTCTACTTTGTGGCCCAGGCGACGCTGTTGCGCAGCCGCTGGTATTGGCGCGATGAACGTGTCGCGCGGGTCAACCGCATGTGGCGCCTGGCCTACCAGCCGCTGACGTCGACCTGGCGGGTGGGTGTCGGCGCGATCACGCAAAGCTACCCGACGCTGCCCGAGGCACTCGCCGCCCTGTCGCGCACCTCGGGCTGGAAACTCGCCGACGCGGCGCAGATCGACGCCGATTCGCGCCACTATGTCGAGTTCGAGTTCCGCCTCGATACGACCCAGCTGCCGGGCCCGATGCAGATCGGCCTGACGACCCAGGTCGACTGGGTGCTGCGCGTCGAGCGCACGCTGCGCGTCGACTGAAACCGCACGTCGCTGCATGGCCACTTCACGCGCCTCGACCCGCTGGGGCCTGATCGTCGCCGCGCTGGCGGTCACCGCCGCAGCGCTGGTGATCGCCTTTGCGCTGTCCTTCAGCAGCGCCGAGCGCGGTGGTTTTTACGAGCGCGAGTTTGTCTGGCTGTTCTGGGTCAATGTCGCGGTGGCGGTGCTGCTCGCGCTGGTGCTGGTGCTGGCGGCAGTGCGCATGGTCGTGCGCCTGCGCCGCGGCAAATTTGGCAGCCGGTTGCTGCTGCGCCTGGCCGGCATCTTTGCACTGGTGGGGATCCTGCCGGGGCTGCTGATTTATACCGTTAGCTATCAGTTTGCGGCGCGCAGCATCGAAGCCTGGTTCGACGTCCGCCTGGCCGGCGCGCTCGATGCCGGCCTGGCCCTGGGCAAAGGCACGCTCGATTCGCTGCAAGCCGAGGTCGCGGCCAAGGCCGGCATCGCCGCGTCCCGGCTGGCCGAGACCCGGGGCATGCCGGGTGTGCTGCTGCTCGAGCGCCTGCGTGAACAGGTCGGCGCCAGCGAGATCGCGCTGCTCGGGGCCAGCGGCCAGGTGCTGATGACGGCCGGCACCTCGGCCAGCGCGATCGCGCCTGAGCGCCCCGGCGCGGCGCTGCTGCGCCAGGCGCGCAGCGGTGGGCCGGCGAGCCAGATCGAGGGCCTCGAAGACGCCCCTGGCGGCGCCCGCATCCGGGCGCTGGCGCGCATCCCGAGCAGCGATATCGCATTCAATGCCGGCGACGACCGTTTTGTGCTGCTCGTGCAGCCGCTGCCCCGCACCCTGGTCACGAATGCGCTGGCGGTGCAGGCCGCGAACAGCGAATACCAGCAGCGCGCGCTGGCGCGCGACGCGCTGCGCCGGATGTATATCGGCACGCTGACGCTGGCGATGATCCTGTCGGTGTTTGGCGCGGTGCTGCTGGCGATCGTGCTCGGCAACCAGATCGTGCGCCCGCTGCTGCTGCTGGCCGATGGCGTGCGCGAAGTCGCCCAGGGCGACCTGCGTGCCAAGCCGGTGTTCGCGTCGGGCGACGAGCTCGGCGGCCTGACCCGCTCGTTTGCCGACATGACCCAGCAGCTCGCCGATGCGCGGGCGCAGGCGCAGGGCAGCCTGCACCAGCTGGAGACAGCGCACACGCAGCTGCAGACGATCCTGGACAACCTGACTGCCGGGGTCATCGTGTTCGACCGCTTCGGCCACATCGATACCGCCAACCCCGGCGCCACGCGCATCCTGCGCCAGCCGGTGCAGGCATCGCGCGGGCGCAGCCTGGGCGAAGTCCCGGGCCTGCAAGATTTTGCCGACGCCGTGGTGCAGCGCTTCGAGACCCTGGCCAGCGCCCCTGAAGACGGCGAGCGCGAGCAGTGGCAGGACGCTTTTGTGCTCAACCCCGGCCAGCCCGACGCGGTGACCCTGCTCACCCGTGGCGCGACACTGCCGGGGCAGGCCAGGCTGCTCGTTTTTGACGACATCACCGAGGTCGTCTCGGCGCAGCGCGCGCAGGCCTGGGCCGAGGTCGCGCGGCGCCTGGCGCACGAGATCAAAAATCCGCTGACGCCGATCCAGTTGTCGGCCGAGCGCATGCAACACAAGCTCGAGTCCAAGCTCGAAGGCAGCGAGCGCGCGCTGCTGGTGCGCAGCGTGGCGACGATCGTGGCCCAGGTCGAGTCGATGAAGTCGCTGGTCAACGAGTTCCGCGACTACGCGCGCCTGCCCGCCGCGCAGCCGCTGCCGCTGCAACTGAATACGCTGGTCGCCGAAGTGCTGGCGCTGTACGGCCAGGCGCAGGAACAGGGGCAGCTCGTGGCCCGGCTCGACGGTAGCCTGCCGCAGATCGAAGGTGACGCGACCCAGCTGCGCCAGGTGGTGCACAACCTTGTTCAGAACGCTCTCGACGCGGTCGCCGAGCGCCAGGCCGCCAGCGCCGACGGCCGAGTGACGGTCAGCACCGAACCGCTTCGGGCCGAAGATGGCACGCTGCGCGCGGTGCGCCTCGTCATCACCGACAATGGGCCTGGTTTTGCTGAACATGTGCTCAAGCGCGCGTTCGAGCCCTACGTCACGACCAAGAGCAAAGGCACCGGCCTGGGGCTGGCGGTGGTCAAGAAGATCGCCGACGAACATCGGGCGCGTATCCGCCTGAGCAACCTGCATACCAGCCCGACGCTCGGCAGCCCCATCATCGGGGCCCGGGTATCGTTATCATTTTCCACTCTGCACCAGCCCGAATCGGGCGCTGCGATGCGGGCCGCCTGAGCCCGATCGACGCGCTTGCTACCGGCCCGAATTGCCCCCACCGCTCCGTATGGCCACCATTCTTGTAGTTGACGACGAGCTCGGCATCCGCGCCCTGCTGAGCGAAATCCTCACCGACGAGGGGCATACCGTCGAGCTCGCGGAAAACGCAGCGCAAGCCCGCGCCGCGCGCGAACGTTTCAAGCCCGACCTGGTGCTGCTCGACATCTGGATGCCCGACGTCGACGGCATCACCTTGCTCAAGGAATGGTCGGGCAGCGCGATGCTCACGATGCCGGTGATCATGATGAGCGGCCACGGCACCATCGACACCGCCGTCGAAGCGACCAAGTTCGGCGCCACGGCCTTCCTCGAAAAACCGATCACGCTGCAAAAGCTGTTGCGCGCGGTCGACCAGGCGTTGGTGCGGCTGGCGCCGCGACTGGCGCCGGCGCTCGCTGATTTGCGCCCGGGCGGCTTGCTCGGCGGTGGTGTGCATGGGCTGTCGGCAGGCGCGATGGCGGCAGCAGCGGCGCCGTCCGAGCCGGTCGGCCCGCAGCCGACCCAGAGCTTCGACCTCGACCGCCCGCTGCGCGAAGCGCGCGATGCGTTCGAGAAGAGTTACTTCGAGTTCCACCTCGCCCGTGAAGGTGGCTCGATGACCCGCGTCGCTGAAAAAACCGGCCTCGAACGCACTCACCTGTACCGCAAGCTCAAGCAGTTGGGCGTCGACCTGACCCGCAACAAGCGCGGCGGGGTTTGAGGCGAGGTCTTCCGATGCCGCGGTGGTGGAAAAGCCCGCCGCTATAATTGTTGGCTCACGGCCAAGTAGCTCAGTCGGTAGAGCAGCGGATTGAAAATCCGCGTGTCGGTGGTTCGATTCCGCCCTTGGCCACCAATAAAATCAACGGGTTAGCGGCGCAAGCCTCTAGCCCGTTTCCTTTTCCGGGTCGCCGTGTAGGGGTTGTGTAGGGGCGGTGCTGCGTTTTCGGCCAAGAAACGACGAACCCGGCACGCCGGGCTATGCGGGCAGGATGCGGCAGCTACAGGTGTTCCAGCGCATCGCGATGCGAGGTCAGAGAGCGCGCGCCAGTTCGCGCAGCATCTTCAGCCTGGTTGGCGCGCAAAGCGGCATTCCAGGCCGGATCGTAGATCGCGGGCATCCGCGCCGTTCAGGTCCGGCATTCTTCGCTTTCTCGGCCGCGCTGGGTTCTCTGCCAGTGAATGAACCCCGGATCGCCTGCCGCGTCCCGGGGTTCTGCGCCGTCCGAGATGTCCGGAAAGTTATCGGGAAGGCATCAGCACCGCATATACAAAAAACCAACGTTGCGCGCGGGAAGCCACCGTAAGCGCTCACGATCAATCGCCGCGGTACCCGGGAATCTGTCGCAAGCTTCGCCAAAACCTCGCCGGGACAATCGGGCCCGCTCGTTACGGAGCGCCTGGGCGGGCGCCCACGGTGGCAACTTTGCCACTCCGCGCCGACTGCTGCTCACCAGAGGTCGCGGAACGGTGGTCGCCGCAGTGGCAACTTTGCCACCCGCATCAGACACCGCGGTCGTGCCAGTGGCACAAGTGCCACCCGCGTCAGACACCGTGATCCCCATCCACGCGCTGAACCAAATCAACGCAGGCGCCGTAGAGCGCCCGAGTATTTGCTCTGACGCGTGAGCGCCGACAAGGGCTTGGCGACGGCAGCGCCACCGACACCTCGCAGGCCGTGCACAAGTTGCTGCGACTGGCCAACCTCCGCGCCGAAGTTGTTGCCGCGACCGTGCATACGTGAGTCGGACGAGATTGCCACGAAGCTGTCCTTGGTCAGTACCGGCATCGGCCACAACCAGTCATACGATCGATCAGGAAATCGGCAAGCCAGTGGCCGGTTTCAAAGTACAGCCGCCGTAGGCCACAGCCGCTCGAACGCGGCAATTCTCCAAAGCAGTCACTGACGGTCTTGCGGCATTGGTCGGCACCCGATGCAGCCGTACGGCTGCAACCCGATCGGTTGACCAGGCGCTGCCGACCCAGAACCTGCAGGCAGCAGGCTGACGTCGCGCAAAGGCAAGAGTCCCCGTCGCGAAGTACCAAGCCGGCGAGCCTGCTGCCTGCTCAGGCCGGCTTGAGTTGCTGCAGCAGGGTCGGAACCAGTTCGCTCACGGTCGGATGGATGTGCATGGCCCGCGAGATGACCGTGTACGGCTGGTCGGCCGCCATGATGTCGAGCAGCGAGTGCACCACCTCGTCACCGTTCATGCCGAGGATGGCTGCACCCAGGATGCGCTGCGTGTCGGCGTCGACCAGCACCTTCATGAAGCCCTGGGTCTCGCCGGCTTCGCGGGCGCGGCCGACGCGCTGCATCGGTATCTTCGCGCGCAGCACGCGCTTGCCGCTGGCCAGTGCTTCGGTTTCCGTCATGCCGACGCGGCCCAGTGAAGGGTCGATGAACAGCGCGTAGCAGGGGATGCGGTCGCCGATGCGGCGCGGGTCGCCGTCGAACAGGTTGGCGACCACGATCTCGTGGTCGTTCCATGAGGTGTGCGTGAACGCACCCCGCCCGTTGCAATCGCCCACGGCCCAGACGCCTTCGGCGCTCGTGTGGCACTGATCGTCAACCTCGATGTAGCCGCGGGCGTCGGTGCGGATGCCGGCCCGTTCGAGCCCCAGGCCGTCGGTGTTGGGCTGACGGCCGACGGCCAGCAGCACATGGCTGCCGGTGATACCCTCGCCGCCGCTGCAGGCGGCACCGACGACGATGCCCTGGCCCTTCGGCGCGAGCGACAGGCATTCGGCGCCCAGCTCGATGCGCACGCCTTCGGTCTGCAGGATGTCGCGGATGCCGTCAGACACGTCGGGGTCCTCGCGCGGCAACAGACGCGTGGAACGCTCCACCACCGTCACGGCGGCACCCAGCCGGCGCATCAGCTGCGCGAACTCCAGGCCGATGTAGCTGCCGCCGACGATCACCAGATGGTCGGGCACGGCGTCGAGTTCCATCACCGACACGTTGTCCAGCGTCGTCACGGTGTCGATGCCCGGCAGCGCGGGGCGCACCGCGCGTCCACCGACATTGAGGAAGATGCGCGGCGCGCTCAGGCGGCGCCCGCCCACCGCCAGCGTGGCCGGGCCGACGAACGAGGCATCGCCGACGATGACCTCGGTGCCCTTCAGGCCGCGCATCCAGGTTTCCACGCCCGCACGCGACTTCGCGACGATGGCGTCCTTGCGCGCCATCACACGGGCCATGTCCACGCGCAGACCCGCCACGTCGAAGCCGAACTCGGCCCCGCGCTGTGCGAGCCGGATGGCGCGCGCGCTGGCCACCAGGGTCTTGGTCGGCACGCAGCCGACATTGACACAGGTGCCGCCGAAGTGGTGCCGCTCGATGACGGCCGTCTTCAGCCCTTCGCGGCTGCAGCGGGCGGCGATACCCGGCCCGGCTTGACCGGCGCCGACGATGATGGCGTCGAAGTTCTCGGTGTCCATGTTCGCACTCGCGGCAGTGGGTCGAGGGGGGCAGTATGAGGTCGGTGGAGAGGAATCAAGCCAGCAGACCGCGTACGAGCCGGCGCCGTGGAATCCGGAGCCGGTCGCGCTGCCGTTGTGGCCCCTCGCGGGTGCAGAGACAGGCTCGCCATGCCTTTGGAGCAGCGTATTCGCTGGGCCCGGATCACTCCGGTCGGCCACCAGATGAAGCCGTGGGAGCCGGGCCAACGGAACGGCGGAC
>JANPDN010000146.1:0-11792 GCA_031431555.1 Rubrivivax sp. | reverse complement strand
GCGGGCCTTTTGCCCTGTTGACGTGAGCCTCGCGAGGGCGATGGCTTTGCAGCCCGTTCAGAGTTTCAGGCGCTCGTTCTGCGGGAACATCGCGCGCCGCGCCGCGTCGTCCATCTCGGTCTTGAAGACATGCCGATCTTTCAACGCAGCGGCTCGCTGCGCTGCGGGGCGCGCATTCACCGCGTCGAACAGCCGCTTCACGTGGGGCAGTTGCTCCCAGGCTTCGGCGCCCAGCGCAAAGGCCACGGCGCGGGCCCAGCCCCACACCGCCATGTCGAGCAGCGTGAAGCGCTCGCTCACCATCCAGGGCCGCTCGGCCAGGTGGGCGTTCAGGATCTTCCAGTGCCGCCAGGCTTCGAAGTCGTAGCGCTTGACGGCGTAGGCGTTGGGTTCGGGCGCGTAATGCTTGAAGTGAACACACTGCCCGGTGAACGGCCCGATGCCCGAGGCCGTGAACATCAGCCACGACAACATCGCACCACGATCGGCGGCGTCGGGCAGGAACTGGCCCGAGGTCTCGGCCAGGTACAGCAGGATCGCGCTGCTGTCCCACACCGTCGTTGCGCCGTCGACGATCACCGGCACCTTGGCATTCGGGTTCAGCGCGGTGAAGGCCGGCGCATGCTGCTCGCCCTTGCGCGTGTCGACCGGGACGGCCTCGTACGGCAGGCCGGCTTCTTCAAGGAACAGCGCCACCTTCATCGGGTTCGGGGCGAGGGAGTAGTAGAACTTGAGCATGGCCGTGGTGTCCTGGTTTGCGGGGAGCGCGGAGCGCGGAGCGGGATTGTGAACGACCGCTGGTGTCAGGGGCCTTGTCGACGATCCAGACCACCCCCGTGGCGGGCCGCTGCGCTGCGGCGAATCTCTTCGCCCATCGACGCTTGCCGCGGTGTGGCTCTGTCCACCAAAGGCAGGCGAGCTGCCTGACGGCTGCCGGCGTCGCTGACTATCGGCTTGCAAAGAGCCCGCGTCGTAGCCGCTCGCGCGCCTGACGCACTGGCCGGGCCGACTCGCAGGCCGGCGCCGCGCCGCGCCTCAGATCAACTCAAGCGCTTGGATGCCACCCTTGACATCGCCCGCCACCCGCTTGTTGTCCAGGCTCGCCAGCCGACCGCCATGGGCCTTGGGCCAAGGCCAGCAGATAGCTGTCGGTGACCTGGCCGTGGCTGAGCAGGCGCGTCATGTCGATGCGCTCAGCGTCCATCAGGCTGATCTTGTCGGCCCAGAAATGATGCCCGGGCAGGCCGCGCAGCGCCGCCAGGGTAACGGCGGCGGCCGCCGGCGTGCCGGGTGAGTTGGGATAGCGCGGATGGCCCAGGATTCGCAGCAATCCGTTCTCGGTCACTGGCCAGGTGGCGAAGTCAGCGGACCCGGATTGCTCAAACCATTCGTGGGCCAGTTCGGACTGAACATGGGCCGGGTCGGCCAGCGCAACGAGCACGTTCACGTCAAGCAGGAAGGTCGTCACGGCGCTTCATCGCGCACTTGATTGACCATCTCCAGCGTGACCGCCTTGCCGCGCTGCAGCGATTGCAAAAGCGGGATGCCGTTGCGCGTGGCGGCCTTGGGCGCCTTGCTGCGCAACAAGCCCTGGCGCGTAAGTCCCGAGACGACTTCGCCGAGCCTCTTGCTCTGCCGCGCCGCCAGGCCTCTAGCGGCAACCAGCACGTCGTCGTCAACGAAAAGGGTGGTTCTCATCGCCCGCGCCCGCTTGCATCAAACACCACGCAGCCTACTGGCGCAGTCTGCACATTGCTGGTCAGAAGCATCGAGGGCCCGTCGCCGACGCCCAGCAAACGGCATGCGCGCGGTACGTCTTGACTGGATGACTTTCTTTTTGCAGCTCGACGCGGGTTGCGGCTCTCACCGCCAATTCACGCCGGCCTATCGGCACCGAAAGGCCGCCGCGCCGCGGTCACCGCAACTTGACGAGCGGCGCTGGCGTCTCGCGCAGGGACACATCGGTCTCGCGCCGACGCCCCCGCTCTGATGCAACCTTTTCGGCATTCCACCACGCCAGCATGCGAGTCCAGTCGTTGCCGAAACCGCGCCGCTTGAGTTCTTCGTGAACCCTCGAGCACGTCGTCGCGTCCTCGAAGTCGAGTATCGAGGCGGACGCGCGCCGGTCGCATTCAAGGTAGGCGATCTTCAACTGATCGATGGTCTGCAAATTGGCTTGTCCGCGCTCGGGCTGGGGTTGGGGTTGGGCAGCAACCGCGAAGGCGAAAAACGCGAGTGGCAGAGCATGAAAGTTCCGCATGGTGGCTCCTTCCGGTGCAGACCCCGCCGCGACCGGTGGTGCCTTGCGTGGGCATCGGGGCGCGCCGCGGTGGGCCCGCACTCTTCACGCCCCTGGCAAGCCATTGCGCCAGTTCGGATACCCGGTGTCCTGAAAGGCGGCGCCGTATGCGCTGACTAACTGTGAGAATTCCTGAACATTGCGCCTGCCCGAGCGCAGCCGCGGCAACGACGCCTGCGTCCAGGAACCCATTCGCCCGAGGGTCAGCGCCCCGCCAGCTCAGTCGGTCAGCCCGGCCGTTTGCAAGCCGCGGTAGAAGCGTTCGCGCTGGCGCAGGAATTCGGGCTTGTCGGAGTAACGTTCCGCTTTGAAGGTAGCGAGGGTGTAGTCGGGCTGCAGGCGCCGGAACTCTGCGATCTCCGAGCGCGCGGTGGCCAGGTCGCCCAGGTTGGCGGCCGCCGCAGCGGCCCAGGCATGCGGGATGCTGTACTCGGGCCGGGCATTGATCGCGCGCCTGGCCCAGGCCAGCGCTTCGGCGTCGCGCCCGGCGAACAGGTGCGCCGCAGCGATCACGACCAGGAAGCCGTGCAAGCGGCCGTCGCGCGGGCTGAGCCGAATCGCTTCGAGCCCGGCTGCAATCGACTCCTCCGGCCGGCCCACGGTGGCGTAGGCGTAGCTCAGGCCGCCCCAGGCCGGCCCGGCGTTGCGGTTGATTGCGACCGCGCGCTGGCGCATCGCCAGGCTCTCCTCGGTCTTGCCCTGCACCCCCAGCACCTCGGCGCGCAGCTGCACCGCGTACAGGTTGTTCGGGTCGATCGCGTAGGCCCGGGCGTCCGCCTCGGCGGCAAGCCGAGCCCATTCGTCGCGCGTCGCGCCGCGCAGGTTCACCCAGCGGGCCATCAGGTCGGCGGTGTAGCTCAGGCCGAGCACGCTCCACCCGAGTACCGACGTGGGGTCCAGCGTCACCGCGCGCTGCGCCAGTTCGCGCGCCGCCGCGTTCTTGTCGGGGGTCCGGCGTTCGTGGGCCAAAAAAGCCTGCCAGGCCAGGTCCTGCGCGTCCGGGTTGAGCGGGCGCAGGCGCAGGCTGCGCTGCGACTCGGATTCGATCAGCTGCTGGTGCAGGGCATTGGCCACGATTCCCGTCACCTGCGACTGCATCGCGCCGAGGTCGCGCCGGGCGCCGTCCAGCCGGTCGGCCCACAGCTGCTGGCCGTTCTCGGCGTCGATCAGGCGCAGGTTCAGCCGCACCTGGTCGCCCAGGCGCTGGACGCTGCCTTCGAGCACGTAGCGCACGCCGAGTTCGCGGCCGATCTGGCGCACGTCGATCACCTTGTCCTTGTAGGCATTGGCCGAACCTCGGGCAATCACAAAACTGTCCGGGATGCGCGACAAGTCTGTCGTCAGGTCCTCGGTCAGGCCTTCGGCGAAGTAGTTCTGGTCGGGGTCGCTGCTGGTGTTGGCAAGCGGCAGCACGACAATCGACAGCGGCGGCCGGGCGGCCGCCGAGCCCGCGCCGGGCGCGGGAACCGTCGCGAGCGGGCTCGCGGTTCGTGTGGCCAGGACCCACGTTGCGCCGATGACCACAGCCGCCCCCAGCGCGCCAAAGGCCAGCCGCGCAGGCTTCCAGTTGCGCCGGCTCGGCAGGGCAGGCGCGGGAGCGATTGACGTCGTCGGTTCCGATCCGGGGCTGCCCGCCTCCACTGCCGCAATCGATGGCGGCAGCGGCTGCGGCCCGGTCGCAATCGACAGCGACAGCGGTGCGCCGATCGAGACCGGCGCCACCAGCACATAGCCGCGCCGCGGGACGGTCTTGACGATGCGCTGGTCAGCATCGTCAAGCGCCTCGCGGATGTCGCTGACGCAGCGGGTCAAGGACTCGTCTGTGACCACGAGCTTCGGCCACACGGCCTGCATCAATTCGTCCTTGGTGATCACGCGACCGGCGCCGCGCGCCAGGCAGGTCAAGACGTCAAAACACTTGGGCCGCAACGCCACCAAGGCGGCGCCACGCCAAAGCTCGCGGCGGGACGCATCGAGGCTGAAGCCTTCAAAGCAGAACAGCGTGGCGACGGGTGTTTCGGAATTGTCCATGGCGTTGCATGCGAGAGTTGCCCGCTGTCGCGGGCCGCCCTCTCACCCATGACTCTATTCCGATTGCTGTCACTGCCAAGCAGCCCTGGCAGTTGCGACTCGCCGCCGTCGCGGCGCGCCGAATCACAGCCGCTCAAACACCGCCGCGATCCCCTGCCCACCGCCGATGCACATCGTCACCAGCGCGTAGCGGCCGGCGGTGCGGTGCAGCTCGTAAACCGCCTTCGTGGCCAGGAACGCGCCCGAGCAGCCGATTGGGTGGCCGAGCGCAATCGCGCCGCCGTTCGGGTTGACCTTTTTCATATCGAACTCCAGCCCGCGGGCGACCGCGATGGCCTGCGCCGCGAACGCTTCGTTCGATTCGATGACGTCCATCTGGTCGAGTGTCAGGCCGGCTTTTTTGAGCGCCAGTTTTGACGCCGGGATCGGGCCCTCGCCCATGATCTCGTGGGGCACACCGGCCACGGCATACGAGACCAGTCGCGCCAGCGGCTTGTGGCCGTCAGCGGCGGCACGGGCGGCATCGGCGAGCACGAAAAATGCGGCGCCGTCGTTGATGCCCGAGGCATTACCCGCCGTCACGCTGCCGTCCTTCTTGAACGCCGGCTTCATCTTGCCCAGCGTCTCCATCGTCGTCGCCGCCTTGACATGTTCGTCGGTGTCAAAAGTGACTTCGCCCTTGCGGGTTTGTTTGACGATCGGCGTGATCTGGCTCTTGAAACGGCCCTCGGCAATCGCGGCTGCAGCGCGCCGGTGCGATTCGACCGCCAGCGCGTCCTGCTCCTCGCGCGTGATGCCCCATTTGGTGACCAGGTTTTCAGCGGTGATGCCCATGTGGCCGACACCAAACGGGTCGGTCAGCGTCGCGGTCATGGTGTCGATGAGCTTGGTGTCGCCCATGCGTGCACCGCTGCGCATCGCAGTCGACAGATACCCGCCGCGGCTCATGACCTCGACACCCCCGCCGACGCCGTAATCGCAGTCACCGAGCAGGATGTTCTGTGCCGTCGTGACGATGCCCTGCAGGCCCGAAGAGCAGAGGCGGTTGACCGACATCGCGACGCTGTCCATCGGCAGCCCGGCCTGGATCGCGGCCACCCGCGCGACATAAGCGAAGCGGCTCTCGGTCGGGATCGTATTGCCGACCGTGACGTAGTTGATGACTTTGGGGTCGACACCCGATCGTTCGACCGCTGCCTTCATCACCATCCCGGCCAACTCGGCCGGCTCGATATCGGCCAGCGCCCCCGCAAAGGTGCCGATCGCCGACCGCGCCGCACCCAACACCACCACGTCACGATTGTTCATCTCAGTTCTCCTGGCTGCCCGGCACCACGCCGGGTTTCGCAAGGGCGACGATAGCGCGGCTGGCTTGGGTCTGCCTGACGGCGGCCCGGCGGCCCCGCGGCGATCGCGCTCCGCGCCGCGGCGGCTCAGCGCAGGCTCGGTGCTGTCTCAGTGCAGTCTCAACCGAGCCAACGCATCACAACACCACTTTCACCCATTGCCCAACCTTGGGCTCGGCGCCTTGCCCGGCGTAGACGCCGTTGATCAAGCGCAGCTGCGACTCGGCCGGCGGCGGCAGCGGCGAGCCGCGCGCCAGCTCGGCAAAACCACCACGCGGGTAGGCCACCATCTTCAGCGCCCAGGGCCTTGCCGCAGCGCGCTCGCTGGCCGACAGTGCGCGGATCGAGGCCTCGGCCTCGCGCAGGCCGGCCTCGGCGCGGCGCGCCGCAGCGGCGTCACGGGCCACTGTTTGCAGCAGGTAAAACTGGTTTGTCGGGCCGGTGACCAGGGTGACTTCGATCGGCGTCGCGCGTCCCTGCGCGTCACGCCGGCTGCCGGTGAAATGGGTCGCTGCCAGCCCGTTGAGGATGCGCCGCTCGCTGCGTCCTTCGCTCGGCTTGAGCGCATTGCGGATGACCTCTTCGTGGCTGCGCCCGGCCTGCGCCGGCACCGGCTTCATGACCAGCCCGGCGTCGCCGGCGGCGTTGACGATGGCCAGCGCCTGCGCGCCGTTGTCGATCGACCAGCCGACCGGTGCGCTGAGCGCCAGGCCCAGATCCTCGTGATAGAAGTGGCGTCCTCGGGTCACGCCCTGGGCCCGGCTTTCGCCGAAGGTGATGCCGTCAATCGCCTGCAGGTAACGCGCGCGGCCATCGTCGGCATAACTACCCACATAAGCTGCAGCGATCTGCGTGATGTCGGCCAGGCGCTTGTCGTTGCTCGGGTGCGAGGCCAGGTAGTTGCCACCCCCTTCAGGCACCCGCCGGCCCTCGGCGCGCGCGCTGTCGGCGGCGTAGCGCTCCTGCGCTTTCAGCGCGCCGATGACCTCGATCATGTTGCGCGGGTTCAGGTTGTTGCGCGCCAGGTATTCGGCGCCGAGTTTGTCGGCCTGCGATTCCTGCTCGCGGCTGTAGGTCGCGACGTAGCCTGCGGCCACGCCTTGCGAGACCTGGTTGGCCAGGCCTGCCGCGCCGCTGACGCCGACGCCTTCGAGGGCGACGCCAAGCAAGGTCGCGGCAAAAACACCCAGGCCGGCACGCTGTTCGCGGGTCGCGCGCTGCGCGCCGTGGCGCGCGGTGACATGGCCGATCTCGTGCCCCAAGACCCCGGCCAGATCGGCTTCGTCGTTGAGCGTGGCCAGCATGCCGCGGGTGACGTAGATATAGCCGCCGGGCAGTGCAAAAGCATTCACCTCGGCGCTGTCGAGCACGGTGAAGGTCCACTTCAGCTGGGCGCGGTGCGAGCGCTGCGCCAGCCGCTGGCCGATCTCGTTGACATAGCCCTGCAGGCGCGGGTTGTCGAGCGCGCCGTATTCGGCCAGCACCTGCGGATGGGCCCTTTGGCCTTCGGCAATCTCGGCCGCCTCGTCCATCACGCTGCGCTCAGCTCGCCCGCTGACCGGGTTGACCACCGGCGTGCCGCAGCCGGCGAGCAGCGCAGCGGCCATCAGGATTTGAAAGACGGTGCGGGTGGTGATGGTCATGGGCGCGTGGGCTGGTGGGCTTGGGAGGTCACGGGGCAGGCCGTGATGATGGCAGGCCTCACGCATGCGCAGTGGCTCGGTGGTTTGCCGGCGCGGTGGCATGCTGCAACCACCGATGCCCCAGGCCAACGCCGACCCCGTCTTGCGCCAAGCCGAGCTGCTGCATCGCGGCGGTGCGTCAGGCACCTGGGGCAACCTGGGCCTGTGGCGAAGCAGCAGCGACGACTACGCCACCGCTTGCCGGGCCTTGGCGATCGAAGTCGGCAACGCCGCGCGCATCGCGGCCCGCGATCGGGTGCTCAGCATCGCCTGCGGCGCCGGCGACGAACTCGTGGTCTGGGTCGACGATTTTGGCGCGGCGCAGGCCTCCGGCATCGAGATCGATCACGCTTGCACCGCGGCTACGTTGGCCGCGCTGCCATGCGTGCTGCCGGCGCACTTTGATCAGATTTTGTGTGTCGATGCGGCATACCACCTCGCGCCGCGGCAAGCCTTCATCGACGCCGCCTTCGGCCTGCTGCGGCCGGGCGGGCGGCTGGCCTATACCGACCTCGTTGTCGATCGCGATCGCGGTGTCGCTCGCATCGGCGCACCGCTGTTGGGCGCAGCGGCCAGGCTGTGCGGGGTGCCCGCGGCAGACTTGGGGCCGGCCCAAAAATCGGTCGCCCGGCTGGCCGCTGCAGGCTGGGTCGACATCGAATCAAACCGGCTCGACGATGCCGTGCTCGGCGGCTTCACGCGCTTCGTGCGATCGCAGGGCCGCCGGCTCGGCGGCGCGGTCTGGTCGACGGGCTGGCGCCGACCGCGGACGACCGCCGGCCTGATCCCGCTGTGCCGCGCCGCCGGGCTGGGTTACGCATTGTTTGCCGCGACAAAACCCGGCCCGCCGACACAGCAGATTCTTCAACTCAAGCCGGCAACTTGACCCCCAGCGCCGCCGCCACATCGTGCGCCGATCGCACCGCGCTCTCCAACAGCGGCACCCCGGCCTGGGCGTAGGAGCCGCAGAACCAGACCCGCCGCTGCGGCTCGGCATGCAGGCGCTGCAGGGCCAGCAACGCGGCGGCGCTGTGGCGATCAACCACCGGGCGCTCGAAGCGCGCGCGGCTGAGCACGAGCTCTTCGCGCGGCACCCGCAGCGGCTGCACGGTCTGGAAAATATCTGGCGCGCCGCGCAGCGCCGGCTGCACGGCGTTGACCCAGATCGTCGATTCCGGCTGGGTCTGGCGCTGAGCCAATGGCTGTACATCGCTTTGATCGTTAGCTATGGTGACCATCAGGTTCACCGGCGACCAGTCGCGCCGCTGCTTGGGCATCAGGGTCGGGTCGCGGTGCACGAGCACCTCGACCGGGGTGTAGCTGAAGCTCTCAAGGGTCTGCGCCTCGTCGCGGGAAGTATCGGCGAGCAAGTGGCGCGCCTGGTTGGCCTGCGTCGCGATCACGACATGGCCGAAGACCGCTTGACTGCCGTCAGCCGAGCGAATCAGCACGCCGGCGTCGACACGCGACACCGCGGCGATCTGCGCGTTGCAGCGCAGGTCGACAATGCCGGCGAGCAGCTTGGCCGCGACATCGTCGGCGCCATCGCTGGCGCGGCGCACACTCTGCCGCGACAGGCCGCGGGCCAGGTAGTCGACGATCACCGCGGCCGGGAATTCACGCGCCAGCGCATAGGGGCAGGTGCCGATGGTGGCGATCGCTGGCAGCAAGAAGCCGTCGACAAAACGCGGCGACAGGCGCGCCGCGGCGACGAACTCTGCGATCGTCAGGCCGGCCAGAGCGCCACGTTGCAAGGCGGCCTTCGCGAGCCGGTTGAAGCGCAGGATGTCGATGCCGATCTGCCAGGCGTTGGCTTGAGCCAAGTCGCGCGGCCCGAGGTAAGCCCAGGAGCGGTCGCCCCAGCGCAGGTTGCGGTAGCGGAAATACGGCACGCCGTCGGCGCCGGTGAAGGTTGTGGCATAACTCACCGGCTCAGTCGCTACACCGAGCGCGGCATACAAGCGTGTCAGCGTCGGGTAGTAGCCCTCGTAGAACACCCGCAGCGGCACATCGACGCGGTGCGACATGCCACCCCAGGGTACGGCCACCGAACTCGCCGTGAAGCCGGGTTGCGCCTGGTGCTCGAACAGCGTCACCTGGTTTGTGTTTCGGCCGAGCAGCCACGCCGCGCACAGGCCGCTCAAGCCCCCACCGATGACGGCGATTTTTTGCATCGCGCCGAGGGTAACCGCTGGCGACAAGGCAAGCCGCGCGCCGGCACCGGCACACTGCTACGCTGCACACCCGCCGCAAGGCGCAGCAAGCGCGCGTGATGAAGCCCCGAGACAAAGCCCTGGTCCTCTTTTCTGGCGGCCAGGATTCGACGACCTGCCTGGCCTGGGCACTGCAGCGTTATGCCCATGTGGAAACGATTGGTTTTGACTACGGCCAGCGCCACCGCGTCGAGCTCGACTGCCGGCTCAAGGTGATCGAGGCCTTGCGCCGCGGCCATCCGGCGCTGGCGGCGCGGCTTGGCGACGACCATCTGCTGGACTTGGCGCTGCTCGGCCAGCTCAGCGAGTCGGCGCTGACCCGCGAGCGCGCGATCGAAATGCAAGCCGATGGCCTGCCGAATACTTTTGTGCCCGGACGCAACCTGGTGTTCCTGGTTTTTGCCGCGGCCCTGGCCTACCGGCGTGGCCTGGACGTGCTCGTCGGCGGGATGTGCGAAACCGACTACTCCGGCTACCCCGACTGCCGCGATGCCAGCATCAAGGCGATGCAGTCGGCACTGCAAGTCGGCATGGCCAGCGCAGTGGTGATCGAGACCCCGCTGATGGGGCTCGACAAGGCGGCTTGCTGGCAACTCGCGTACCAGCTCGGTGGCGATGCACTGGTGCAGTTGATCGTCGACGACAGCCACAGCTGTTATCTGGGCGATCGCACGCGGCAGCACGCCTGGGGCGCGGGCTGCGGCGCCTGCCCGGCATGCCTGCTGCGCGCGCAGGGCTGGGCGGCGTGGCACGCAGCAAGCGCCGCGCGCGTCGCAGCAGGTGCAGCCGCCGCAGACAACGACGACAATCAGCGCCCTGCCTTGTTTGTCTCGCGTTCCATGCACCCCCTGCACCCCAAGCCCGATCCCGACCCGACTGAATCGCCTGCCGCGAGCCCCGCGTTGCCCATTGCTGAAGTGCTTGCCGAAACGGTTGCCGAAGTGGGTGCCACGCCGGGTGTTGACGAGCTTGCTCTGCCGGACGCTGAACCGATTGCTGAACCGATTGCCGACTCGCCTGCTGATGCACTCTCTGGTGCGATCGCTGGTGCGCCCGCGGATGCACCCACGGATGCGCCTACGGATGCGATTGCCGGCGTGCCAGCGGACCTGCCCGCCGAGACAAACCCCGTGGCGCCGGCAGCCGCCACTTCGGCAGCGGCGTCGCCGGCCACACCCGAGTTGTCGCCCGGCGCCACCGCGCGCCGGCTGGCGGAGATGTTCCCGGCGCTGTTCGGCAACCAGGGCCCCGCCAAGCCGATCAAGTTGCGCATCCAGGCCGACCTGCAAGTTCGCGCGCCCGGCATCTTCAACAAACGCTCGCTGGGCTTGTTTCTGAGCCGGCACACGACCACCACCGCGTACCTGAAAGGGCTGGTGCACGCGCCCTGCCGCTTCGACCTCGACGGCGCGCCCGCAGGCGACATCGACGCCATCCACCGCCAGGCGGCCGCCGAAGAACTCAATCGCCGCCGCGCACTGGTCGATGCCCGGCGCGCCGCCGAGCGCGAAGCGCTGCGTGCCAGCGAGCAGGCCAACGGCCGCCACCAGCCGCGCAACAACCCACCCGACACGCCAAGCGCCGATCGCGGCAGCGATGGGCCGGCGGCTGGCAGCGCGGCGCCAAGGACAACCGACGGCAATCGCGAACGCGGTGCCGAACGCGGTGCCGAACGCACTACCGGCCGCACTACCGGCCGCCGTTCCGAACGCACGACCAACCGCCTACCCAACCGCACCCGGGAACCCGGCCTGGTACCCGCGGCCACAAGCACGACCGACCGACCGAACGATGCGCGCGCGGCCGTACGCGCCAACGAACGCGCCAACGAACGCGCCAGCGAGCAGGCCAACGAACAGGCCTCACGGCGAGCCCAAGTCGCCGACGACGCTGCCCGGCGGGAACGTGCCGCGTTGCTGCGCACCTTCGAAACGAGCACCTTGACCAAGGCCAACTTCTGCGCCCTCAAGCGCCTCAAAGAGGCCGACCTGGACGCGACGCTGCTGGTTGCGATCAAGGAGCGCGAAGAGCGGCCACCCATGCCGCCGCCGGCCGCACCCGGCGGTCAGCGGCCGGATGAACAGCGCCACGATCGTGGGCCACGCAACGATGCTCGGGACAAGCATCGCGACAACCAACGCGACAACAGCACCAACAGCGGCAACGACCGCCGCGCCGGCACCGGCCCGCGCCCCCCCCGCCCGCCGCGGCCGGCCGGGGG
>JANPDN010000145.1:0-1817 GCA_031431555.1 Rubrivivax sp. | reverse complement strand
CCAGCGCGCGATGCTCGACTTCGCGATGAAGGTCTGCCTGCGTTCGGCCGAGGTCGCTGACGCCGATATCGCCGCGCTGCGCGAACATGGCTTCGACGAAGAAGATGCCTGGGACATCGCCGCGATCACGGCGTTTTTTGGTATGAGCAACCGGCTCGCCAACGTCACCGGCATGCGGCCGAACGACGAATTTTATTTGATGGGGCGCTTGCCGAAGGCAAAGTGACGGCGGCGCCGCGGGCGCTGGCCAAGACTCAAGGACATGGGGCTTTGCCACTTTCCGTGATCCCCTCTGTGGGCGGCCGGCCGCTGGCCGGCCTTGGGGCCGTCAGTATTGCGTCGGCGGAATCTCGACGACCAGCCCGTCGAGCGCATCGCTCAAGCCGATCTGGCAGCTCAATCGGCTCGTTGCGCGCGCTTCGCTCGCGGTCATCTCAAGCATCGCTTTTTCGTCTTCGCTGGCCGGTGTCAATTTGCCGGCCCAGGCCGGGTCGACATAAACATGGCAAGTCGCGCAGTTCATGCTGCCGCCGCAGTCGGCGACGATGCCGGTCACGCCTGCATCGGTGGCGGCGCGCATCAGGCTCTGGCCGCCTTTGACGTCAAGGCTCAGGCGTTCGCCGGTGGGCTGGATCAGATGGATGGTCGGCATGACAACGCAGTCGCTTCGGTGGTGGGTCGGGGAGTGGGTCGGGGAGTGGGTCGGTGGTGCATCGGTGATGGATCGGTGGGGGATCCATGCGGCTTGGATGATCGCGGCGAAGTATGCTCGACCGCATGCCCACCACGACAAAGTCGGCCCTGCTCGCTGGCGCCACCGGCCTCATCGGGCACGCGCTCGCGGCACAAATTCACAGCCCGCCCGGCGCGCCGGTGCTGCATGCCCTGGTTCGGCGGGCCGGCACCGCCCCCGCCGGCTGCCGCGAAATCGTCGTCGACTTCAACCGCCTGCCCGCCTTGCCCGCGGCCGACACGGCCTACTGCGCGCTCGGCACGACGATCGCGCAGGCCGGCTCGCAAGCGGCGTTTCGCGCCGTCGACTTCGACGCGGTGCTGCACTTTGCGCGCGCCGCCAAAGTCGCCGGCGTGACCCGCTTTGCAGTCGTCTCGGCACTCGGCGCCGATGCAGCTTCAGCGACCTTCTACAACCGCATCAAAGGCGAGATGGAAGCCGCAGTCGCAGGCTTGGGCTTTGCGACCGTTGTCATCGCGCGGCCCTCGCTGCTCACTGGCGACCGCGCCGCGCTCGGCCAACCGCTGCGCCTGGCCGAACGGGTAGCGATCGCCGTCACCGGGCCGCTGAGCGCATTCATCCCGGCGCGCTGGCGGCCGATCGAAGCCCGCAGTGTCGCGCGTGCGCTGATCGTGGCGTTGCAGCAAAAGCCGGCTGGTGTGCACCTCGTCGAGTCGGCCGAGCTACAAATACTCGGCCGCGGCTGAGGCAACGAGAAAACCCCACGCGATGCAAATCAGCTTCTTCGGCGCCGCCGACACCGTCACTGGATCCAAACATCTGGTCGATATCGGCGGCCAGCGCATCTTGCTCGACTGCGGCCTGTTCCAGGGCTTCAAGACCTTTCGCGAGCGCAACTGGGCGCCGCCGCCGCAGGGGCTGCTGGAGGCCGACGCGGTCGTGCTCAGCCATGCCCATCTCGACCACAGCGGTTATCTGCCAGCGCTCGTCAAAGCCGGCTACACCGGCCCGATCTACGCCAGCCCGGCGACGCGCGACCTCGCCGAAGTGCTGCTGCTCGACAGCGCCCATTTGCAGGAAGAAGACGCCCGGCGCGCGAACCGTCATCACTTCACGCGCCACG
>JANPDN010000144.1:0-12167 GCA_031431555.1 Rubrivivax sp. | reverse complement strand
GCCGACGCGCTGGTCGAACCGACGCGCATCACGCTGACGCCGGTGGTCTCGGTGGCCGGCTTGCCTATTGGCAGCGGCAGCGGCACCACCACCGTCGGCGTGCAACTGGCGCCAGTCGGTTTGCAACTGGCCAATGCCGCGACGCTCGTCAACAGCCCGGCCGCGGCGGCGGCGGTGCCGATCGAGCGCCAGCTCTTCATCCAGTGGGGCCATGGCGGCAACGATGTCGGCTTCGTCTCGCCCGACCCGGCTGCCGCCACGGTGCGCCTGTCGGTGGCGCAGTTCGGCGGCATCGGCATGCTGCGCAGCGCCGGCTTCGACGCCGATACCGCAGCGCTGCGCACACGCATCGGCGGCGACGCCGCGGCGCGCCTGGCGAGTGCGGTGGCCGAAGTGTTGATGCGCGACCGCGCCCGCCGCCAGGCTGGCATCGCCGACACCCAGGGCCCGCTCATCGCCGCCGTGCTGACCGGCACCCTGATCGATCAATTCCGGCGCGATGTCTTGACGCCGCGCACCGCGGCGGCGGCGGGCAACTGCGCGGCGGCCACGCTGGCCACCGATACGCTGACCCATCTGCACCAGCAGCGGCGCTTGCTCGGCGTGGGCAATGCCATGGCAGACCTGGCGGCCGAAGCCACCGCGCTGATGCCTGTCGTTGCCGAAGCCTGCATGGCCGCGGCCTTCGCCGAATGCCGCGACAACCATGTCGTGACACGCATGATCCCGGCGCAGACCGCGCTCGGCCGGCGCGCCGCGTTGCTTGGCGCGGCCGTGACCTCGTTTCCCGATACCGACCGTTTTGTCCGCGGCTGCCTGCGCTTCGAGCTCGAGTTTGTGTCCAGCGCCGGGGCCCGCGTGACGGCTGGTGATGCGCCTTATGACTTCGACGAGACGGTGTCGGCGCTGGTGCCGATCGACCTCGGCCCTGGCCAGCTCGGTGGTGTCGCGACACTGACGTCGTTGAGCTACGACGTGGTGCAAAAAGATGCCTGCCTGCGCAGCGAAGACCTGGTGCGCGTGGGTAGCCGGTTGACGGTGGCCGGGATCGGTTTTGTCGCCGGCACCGACCCCGTAACCGCTGCCCTCACGGGGGCGGTCAGCGACTTGAGCTTGAACTTCAGCGCCGAGCCGACGGCGTCGACCTACAGCCTCGTCGATACCTGCTTGTCGACACGCGAAACCATCGAAGGCGCGACCTGGAGCACCGTGCATTCGCAGACCATGGACCTGGTCTTGCCGCCGGCTGGCAACGGCTATGCGGTCAGCGGCTGGCAGGTGCTCGGCGGCGCGGTTTTTGCGCGAAAAACGATCACCGTCAATTCGCCGCAGGACGGCTTTTCGCTGGTCACCGAGAGCCGCTTCGAGTTGCGCCACACGCCTGGCCTCTGACCTGGCCTGCGAGCGGGTTTTTGACCGGGTTTATCACCCGTCCCGGCGGCCTCGGGGAATGCCCGCAGGCCTGCTCGCAGCTTGTGCTGCCGGCGTAAGATGTTCTGCTTCGCCCCCACAGGAGACCTCAAGTGCAGTTGATCGAATCGATCCTCGCCGACGCCGCCGCGATCACCACGATCCGCCGCGACATCCACGCCCACCCCGAGCTGTGTTTTGAAGAGGTGCGCACCGCCGACGTGATCGCCAAGGCGCTTACCGACTGGGGCATTCCGGTGCACCGCGGCCTGGGCAAAACGGGTGTCGTCGGCATCGTCAAGAACGGCACTTCGAATCGCGCGGTCGGCTTGCGTGCCGATATCGACGCGCTGCCGATGACCGAGCACAACAGGTTTGCACATGCCAGCAAACACCCCGGCAAGATGCACGCCTGCGGGCATGACGGCCACACCGCGATGCTGCTCGCCGCGGCGCGGCACCTGAGCCGGCATCGCAATTTCGATGGCACCGTCTACCTCGTCTTCCAGCCTGCCGAAGAAGGTGGTGGCGGCGCGCGCGAGATGATCAAGGACGGCATCTTCGAGCGCTTCCCGATGGAGGCGATCTTCGGCGCCCACAACTGGCCGGGCATGAAGGTCGGCATGATCGGCGTCAACCCTGGCGCGATGCTCGCGTCGAGCAATGAATTCAAGATCACGGTCCGCGGCAAGGGTTCGCACGCGGCCTTGCCGCACCTCGGCATCGACCCGGTGCCGGTGGCCTGCCAGATGGTGCAGGGCTTCCAGACCATCATCACCCGCAACCGGCGCCCGATCGACCCCGGCGTGATTTCGGTGACCATGATCCACGCCGGCGAAGCGACCAACGTGGTGCCCGATTCGGCGCAGCTCCAGGGTACCGTGCGCACCTTCTCGATCGAGGTGCTGGACATGATCGAAGCACGCATGAAGCAGGTCGCGGACCATATCTGCGCGGCCTTCGGTGCGAGCTGCGAGTTCGAGTTCAAACGCAATTACCCGCCCACTGTCAACCACGCCGGCGAGACCGAATTTGTCAAGCGCACGCTGGCCAGCGTGGTTGGCATCGAAAACGTGGTGGCCTTCGAGCCGACGATGGGCGCCGAGGATTTCAGCTTCTTTTTGCAAGCCAAGCCGGGGTGTTATTTCATGATCGGCAACGGCGAAGGTGAACACCGCGAAGGTGGGCACGGCATCGGCCCGTGCATGCTGCACAACCCGAGTTACGACTTCAACGACGACCTGATCCCGCTCGGCGCGACGGCCTGGGTGCGCATCGCCGAAGAGTGGCTGAAGGCGCCGCGGGCATGAGCGGCGCCGCGGCAAGTTCCCATTTCGCGCAGACCTACGCCGAAGCGCGCATCAAGTTTCTCGCCGCCACTGCCGACGCCGGCTTGGACGTGCAGTCGCACCGGCATCCGCTGCCCGGCCGCGACGGCGAGGCGCTGGCGATGGACGTCGTGCGCCAGGGCCCGGCTGACGCCAGCGCGCTGCTCATGATCTCGAGCGCCTGCCATGGTGTCGAAGGCTTTTGTGGCTCGGGTGTGCAGGTCGCGCTGCTGCGCGACCCGGCGTGGCAAGCGGCGGTCAAAGCCAGCGGGGTGGCCGTGCTCTACATCCACGCGCTGAACCCGCATGGCTTCAGCTGGTGGCGGCGGGTAACGCAAGAAAACGTCGACCTGAACCGCAACTTCCAGGACTTTGAAACCACGACGCCGCAGCGCAATGCGGCCTATGACGAGATCGCCGCGGCCCTCGTCCCCGCGACCTGGCCGCCGAGCGCCGACGACGAAGCGGTGCTCGGCGCCTACGCCGCGCAGCATGGCGCGCGCGGCTTTCAGGCGGCGGTGTCGGGCGGCCAGTACGACCACCCGGGTGGCCTCTTTTTTGGCGGCCGAGCAGCGACCTGGAGCAATTTGACGCTTCGCCAAGTGCTGCGCGAACATGGCGCCGGCGCGGCCCGCCTGGGCTGGATCGATGTGCACACCGGCCTAGGCCCCAATGGCCACGGCGAGCGCATCTTTGCCGGTGCCGACGACGCCGCAGCGATCAAGCGCGCGCGCCGCTGGTGGGGGCAGGAAGTGACCTCGACCTATGACGGCTCGTCAACCTCAGCGCCGCTCACCGGCCTGATGTGGATGGCCACAGCCGAAGAATGCCCGCGCGCCGAATACACCGGCATCGCGTTGGAATACGGCACCCAGCCGCAGGCCGAAGTCATCGGCGCACTGCGTGCCGACCAGTGGCTGCAGAACCACCCACAAACGCCAGCGGCGCAGCGCGCCGAACTCAAGCGCCAGATCCGCGACGCTTTTTATACCGACACCGACACCTGGAAAACACAGATCGTCGAGCAGGCTGATCAAGCAGCGCGGCAGGCGTTGAAGGGCTTGGACGGGCTGGCTCCAGCCGCCTGAGTCGGGCTCACAACCAGCCGCCGGCGGCGAGCTCGGCGGCCGCCTGCGCCGCAGTCTGAAAGTGCAATGCCTGCCAGCCGTGGCGGCGCGCTGCGGTCACGTTGTCGGCATGGTCGTCGATGAAAATCGTTTGCGCCGGGTCGAGCTCGAACCGCTCGGTGGCCAGGGCAAAGATGCCCGGCGCGGGTTTGATCAGGCCGACATGCGCCGAGTAGATGCCATCTTCAAACTCGGCCAGAAATGGATGAGCCGCCGGCAACTGCGCGGCGTACGGCGCCGGCATGTTGGACAGGAAAAAGAGCCGGTGCCCATGCGCCTTGACACGCACCAGCAGGGCCACCGAATCGGGCAATGCGGCCAGGTGCGGCGGCACCGAGTCGATGACGCGCCGCATCTGCGCTGGCGTCGCAGCGTAGTCATTGCCCAGCGCATCGGCCAGCGCAGCGGCAAGGCGCAGCGCCAGCGTCGGCTCGTCGACGCGGCCGAGGTCGAAGTCGGCCCAGGGGCTGCCCGGCACAAAACTCTGGAACAACCGCGCTGCCAATACCCGCGCCGTGGCCTCGTCGGGCGCCAGTTCGGGCACCACCAGCTGCAAAATCTGCGCCGGCCGCCAGTGCAGCAGCACGCCGCCGAGGTCGAAGATGACGGTCTTGCCGCTGCTGGCCGCCATCAGCTGCGCAGCCTTAGCAGCAAGCCGGCAGTGGAGGCATCGAGCCCTTGAATGTCACCCGACACCAGCCGCGGCAGCAGCGCGTTGCACAGCGCCTTGCCGAGCTCGACGCCCCATTGGTCGAAGCTGTTGATGCCCCAGATCGCGCCGCTGGTGAAGACGCGGTGTTCGTACATCGCGATCAGCGCGCCCAGCGAACGTGGGGTGAGTTCATCGAGCAGCAGGGTCGTGCTCGGCCGGTTGCCGGGGAAGGTGCGATGCCGTGCAAGTACATCGTTAGCCATGCTGGCCGACGCCGTCGGCGCGCGCTCGGCAGCGGCGGCCTCGGCGGTCTTGCCGAGCATCAGCGCCTGGCTTTGGGCCAGGCAGTTGGCGAGCAGTTTCTGGTGTTGGTCGGCAAGGACATGCGCGGGTTTTTTGACGGCGATAAATTCAACCGGGATGACATCGGTGCCCTGGTGCAGCATCTGGAAATACGCATGCTGGCCGTTGGTGCCCGGCTCGCCCCAGACCACCGGGCTGGTGGCGTAAGGCAGGGTCTGCCCGTTGGCATCGACCCGCTTGCCGTTGGACTCCATCTCGAGCTGCTGCAAATATGCCGGCAGGCGCCGCAGGCCTTCGTGATAAGGCGCCACGCTGCGGCTGCTGAAGCCGTGGAAATTGCGGTACCAGACGTCGATCAGCCCCAGCAGCGCCGGCAGGTTCTGCGCCAGCGGAGCCTGGGCAAAGTGGCGGTCCATCGCATGCGCGCCGGCGAGCAGCTGGCGAAAGCCCGCACTGCCGATGGCGATGGAAATCGGCAGGCCGATGGCGCTCCACAGCGAGTAGCGCCCGCCGACCCAGTCCCAGAAGCCGAAGGTGGTGTTGATGCCAAAGGCCGCGGCGGCCTCCAAGTTGGTCGTCACGCCGACAAAGTGTTTTGCGCGATCGTTGCCGCCACCGGCATCGAACCAGGCCCGCGCAGCCAGCGCGTTGGCCATCGTTTCCTGCGTCGTGAAGGTCTTGCTGGCAACGATGAAGAGCGTGCGCCGCGGGTCCAGGCCGCACAGCACCTGGCTGATATCGTGGCCGTCGACATTGCTGACGAAGTGGAATCTCAACCCGCGGTGCGCGTGTGCGTCAAGCGCCTGCACGACCATGCGCGGGCCGAGGTCGGAGCCGCCGATGCCGATATTGACAATGTCGGTGAAGCCGGTGCTCGCGACGTCCCGCACGCTGTCGGCGTAGGCCAGCATCGCATCCAGCACCGCGTGCACCTCGGCGCCGAACAGGCCGTTGCCGGGTGGCGCGCGCAAGGCGGTATGCAACACCGCCCGGCCTTCGGTGGTATTGATCGGCGCGCCAGCGAACATCGCATCGCGCTGCGCTTCGAGACCGCAGTTGCGTGCCAGGTCGGCCAGGAATTTCAGCGTCGCGGTATCGATCCGGTTTTTTGACAGATCAGCAAAAACTTCCGGCGCCTGGACCGTCAGTGACGTGAATCTCGAAGGATCGCGCGCAAACGCCTCGCGCAGGTCGAAGTCGCGGCCATGGGCTTCGAAATGGCCACGAAGTGCGGCCCACGCCGGCGTCTGGTCGCAACGAGCGAAGCCACTCATTTCAAGCCCTCGATCAAGCGGTCCAGCTTGGCCGCATCAGCGGCAAAACCGCGGATGCCTTCGGCGAGTTTTTCAGTCGCCATCGCATCTTGGTTGAGTTCGTAGCGAAAGCCCGCTTCGTCCAGACGAACCGGCGAAAGGCTGGCGGTTTTGGCGGTGGCGGGGTCGAGCCGGCGCGGCACGCTGGCCGTGCTCGATTGCAGCGCGGCGAGCAGCTCCGGGCTGATCGTCAACAGGTCACAGCCGGCGAGCGCGGTGATCTGGCCGACATTGCGAAAACTCGCGCCCATGACCTCGGTGGCGATGTCGAACTTCTTGAAGTAGGTGTAGATCTGGGTCACCGAGATCACGCCGGGGTCGTTGGCGCCGGCGTTGGCGGTTTCGTCCCAGGCCGCGCCGGCGGCTTTTTTGGCCCAGTCGTAGATGCGGCCGACAAATGGCGAGATCAGCGTCACCTGGGCATTGGCGCAGGCCACGGCCTGGCAAAAGCCGAACAGCAAAGTCAGGTTGCAGCGGATGCCTTCGGCCTGCAGCACACGCGCGGCCTGGATGCCTTCCCAGGTCGACGCGATCTTGATCAGCACCCGCTCGCGGTCGATGCCGGCGGCCTTGTACAGCCCGATGAGGTGGCGTGCGCGCGCCAGCGTCGCGTCGGTGTTGAACGACAGCCGGGCGTCGACTTCGGTGCTGACGCGGCCGGGCACGACCTTCAGGATCTCGAGGCCAAAACGCACCAGCACCTCGTCGACGACCGTGGGCAGCGGCTGGCCGCGGTGCGCGGCAGCGGTCTCGGCGAGCAGCGGCGCATAGTCGGGCTGCTGCACCGCCTTCAGGATCAGCGACGGGTTGGTCGTTGCATCCTGCGGCGCAAACTGCGCGAGCTGCTTGAAGTTGCCGGTATCGGCAACGACGGTGGTGTACTGCTTGAGTTGCTCGAGTTGGTTCATGGTGCTGCTCGGTTGTGCCGGCGCCGGCTGGGCCGCATTGACGACTGCCGAATTAGACCCGAGCCGTCAGCCTGTTGTACCGCTGCCTTTCTAGAATCAACACTTTCGCCGGCACCGCATGCTCCAACTCGACACTGCACAGAACCGGCGCATCGGCATCGGCCTGGTCGCGGTGTCGACCGCGATGTTCGCCACGCTGGACACCAGCGGCAAATACCTGGTCCAGACGCTGCCCGTGATGCAGGTCGTGTGGCTGCGTTTTGTGGCGCACGTGTTGATCTCTACACTGCTGCTCGGGCCGAGCCACGGCCGCGCGCTGGTGCGCGTGCGCAGCTGGCGGCTGCAGAGTTTGCGCGGCGCGATGCTCGGCTTGATGACGCTGATGAACTTCTGGGCACTGCAATATCTGCAGCTCGCCGAGACGGCGTCGATCATGTTTTCAGTGCCTCTGCTGATTGCACTGATGTCGGCTTGGTGGTTGGGCGAGCGGCTCGACGCACGCCGCTGGTTTGCGATCGTGATCGGCTTCTGCGGCGTGCTGCTGATCATCCGCCCGGGCTCGCACGCCTTTCATCCAGCCACGCTGCTGGTCTGCGGCAATGCGCTGCTCCTGGCGGTCTTCAATATCCTCACACGCCGGATGGCGGCCAGCGAAACGGCAGCGTCGATGCAATGGATGTCGGCGCTGGTCGCAGCCGTGATGCTCGCGCCCTTGGCGCTGGCCCAGTGGCAGACGCCAAAGGGCTGGCTGCCCTGGCTGCTGGTCGGTGTCTGCGGCCTGTGCGGCAGCCTCGGCCACCATGCCGTAGCCAAGGCGCACGCTTACGCCTCGGCGACCACGCTCGGGCCTTTCATGTACCAGCAGATCGTCTACATGACCCTGTGGGGCTGGCTGGTCTTCAACCAGGTACCCGACGGTCTGGTGGTCGGCGGGGCGGCTGTGGTCGTGACCAGCGGGCTGTACCTGCTGTGGCTGGAGATGCGGCGGCGCTGACCCGTGTGGCAACTCAGAAGGTGTGGTGCCGCCGAAAATTGACCCACCGAAGAAACTCCTGCATCATCGCGGCCGTAACTAAATTACAGCCGCGGCTGCATCCCGGGGCGCAAAGACCATGTCCTTTGACCTCGTCCTCTTTGGTGGCACCGGCGACCTGACCTGGCGCAAGCTGATGCCGGCGCTTTTTCAGGCTTGGCGCCACTGCAAGCTGCCGGCCGGCGGGCGCATCCTCGCGGTCGCCCGCGACGAACGCAGCGACGACGAGTACCGAGCCTATATCCGCGAGCGCTTCACCGCGGTTGAAGAAGCCAAGCAGCCCAGCGACGAAGAGTTTGCGCAGTTCGCCAGCCTACTGCATTACCGGCGCATGGACCTGGCGCAGCCCGAGCATTACGCAGGCCTCAAAACCTGGCTCGACGAGCGTGCGGCGGATACCGTGGTGCTTTTCCTGGCCACCAGCCCGCACCTCTTCACGCAGATCTGCGCCCAGCTTGGTGCGGCCGGCCTGAACCGCCCGAACGTGCGGGTGGTGCTCGAAAAACCGCTCGGCCATGACCTGGCCAGCGCGCGTGAGATCAACCGCGTCGTGCGGGCTTCGTTTACCGAAAGCCAGGCCCTGCGCATCGATCACTACCTGGGCAAGGCCGCCGTGCAGAACCTGTCGGCCCTGCGCTTTGGCAACGCGCTGTTCGAGCCGCTGTGGCGGCGCGAGAGCATCGCCAATATCCAGATCACGCTGGCCGAAAATATCGGCGTCGGTACGCGCGGCGACTTCTACGACCGCACCGGCGCGCTGCGCGACATGATCCAGAACCACGCGCTGCAGTTGCTGACGATGATCGCGATGGAGCCGCCGAGCTCGGGCGACGCCGATGCGATCCGCGATGAAAAGCTCAAGGTCCTGAAGTCACTCAAACCCTTCACGCCCGAGACCGTGGTGCGCGACGTCGTGCGTGGCCAATACAAGGCCGGCACGGTGCGTGGTGAGGCGGTCAAGGCCTACCTCGAAGAAGTCAAGGTGCCGGCCGACAGCCGCTGCGAAACCTTTGTCGCCTTGCGCACTGAAATCCAGAACTGGCGCTGGGCCGGGGTGCCGTTTTACCTGCGCACCGGCAAGCGGCTGGCGGCGCGCGAATCGCAGATCGTGGTCAATTTTCGGCCGGTGCCACATCCGATTTTCCCGGGCGCCAACCAGGCCAACAAACTCGTCATCAAGCTGCAACCCGAAGACGGCCTCGAACTGCACCTGCTGGCCGCCAAGGGCAGCGGCCACAGCGACCAGCTCGCACCGGTCAAGCTCGACCTGGACTTCGACAAGGCCTTTGCATCAGAACGCGTCGGCGGCTACGAGCGCCTGTTGATGGACGCGATCACCGGCCGGCTGAACCTGTTCGTTCGCAGCGACGAGCAAGAACAGGCTTGGGCCTGGGTGATGCCGGTGCTCGACGCCTGGGCCGCCGACGGCAACGGCCCGCGGCCCTATGCCGCCGGCAGCTGGGGCCCGGCGGCATCGAGCGCAATGGTCGCGCGCGATGGCTGCGTGTGGGACGAGGAGCAGTGAGCGCCGCGCCGGGCCGCCCCAAGCCAGCGAACGTCCCCTCGGAGGCCGAGCCCGGACACGAACAGTGCGGGGGACTGTTCGTGCCTGGCGAGGAGCCGGGCCGCACGGCCCGGTGCGGTCTGCAAGACCGCGCGGCGTACTCGCCGGGCGAGGGGTGCCAGTGATTTCGGCGGATGACCGAGCACAGCCCTCGCTGATGCTCGAGCGCGTCCTGGCGGCGATGCCCGCCTTGCCGCCGGCCGAGCAGCGGGTAGCGCGGCTGGTACTGGCCGACGCACGAACCTTCGCGTCGCTGCCGGTGGGCGAGTTGTCGCTGCGCGCGCATGTCAGCAAACCGACCGTGGTGCGCTTTTGCCGCAGCGTCGGCTATGACGGGCTGGCTGACTTCAAGTTGAAGCTCGCCGGCAGCGTCAACGAAGGGGTGCCCTTTGTGCACCGCTCGGTCGACGAAGACGACAAACCCGCCGACCTGATCGTCAAGGTCATCGACAACGCGGTGAGTGCGCTGCTGAAGTACCGCAACGCAGCCGCCGGGCATGCCATCGAGCGGGCGATCGTGGCGCTGGCCGCCGCCTGCCGCGACAAACGTCGGGTGGAGTTCTACGGCGTCGGCAATTCGGGCATCGTGGCGCAGGATGCGCAGCACAAGTTTTTCCGCCTCGGCGTGAATGCCTCCGCGTGCAGCGACGGACATGTGCAGGTGATGAGCGTGACGATGCTGCAACCGGGTGACTGCGCGGTGATCATCAGCAACTCCGGCCGCAGCCGCGACCTGCTTGACGTCGCCGAGATCGCAAAAGCCAAGGGCGCCGCGGTGATCGTGATCACCGCCAGCGGCTCGCCACTGGCGCGGCTGGCGCAACAGCCCGGGCAGGTGCTGCTTGCCGCCGACCACCCCGAAGATTTTGACCGCTACAGCCCGATGGTCAGCCGGCTGTTGCACCTGATGATCATCGACATCCTGACCACCGGCGTGGCGCTGCGGCTGGGCAGCGAAACGCTGCGGCCGATGTTGCAGGAGATCAAAAAGAATCTGCGCGCCCGCCGCTACTTGTCGACGCCCTGAGGCCGCCTGGTACCGGGTTGCCGAGGCGGCTCGATCGCGAGCTGCCGCGGCAGCCCGGCCCCCGGCGAGCGTTACTTGACGGCCTGCAAGCCGAGCAGGTTTTCGACGCCGTACAGCGCCGCCAACTGGTGCAGCTTGGCCGGCGCCTGAGCGACTTCAAAAGCCAGCCCGCGTGTGTGCGACTGGCGTTGCAACTCCAACAGTACCGCGATTGCAGAAGTATCGAACTCGGCCAGAGCCGCCGCATTGACGACAAAGGCCGCGCCGGCGCCGGCGCCGACACCCGCACCATGCGCAGCCAGCGTCGCCAACACGCTGGCCAGCGCCTGTGGCGCCTCGGCAATGGTCAGCGTCGCGGGCAGTTGCATCACAAAGCTCAGCCCTTGCCGCCGGCAGCCTTCTTGTTGAGGTCGGTCAGCGTCGTGATCAGGCCGTCGATGCCCGAGCTGCTGACGATCGGCGCGAACTGCGACTTGAAGCTGGTATCGGCCAGCCACACGCCGAGCACGTTGACGTCGTAGATCTTCCAGCCGGCGGCCGTCTTCTCGAGCCGGTAGTCGAGCTGGATCGGCTCGCCCTTGCCCTTGATCTCGGTGCGCACCACGACTTCGTTGTCGTCGGCGGTGGCACGGTAAGGCCGGAGCTGCACGTTCTGGTCCTTCACCTGCGTCAACGCGCCAGAGTAGGTGCGCACGAGCAGGGTCTTGAACTCTTCGAGCAGGCGCTTTTGCTGCTCAGGCGTGGCGCCTACCCAAGGCCGGCCGACCGCGATGCGTGTCATGCGCGTGAAGTTCACATGCGGCAGCACCTTGGCGTCGACCAGCGCGATGATCTTCGGCAGGTTGCCCGCCTGGATCTCCTTGTCGGACTTGACGGTGTCGATGACCTCGGTAGAGATCTGGCGCACCAGCGCGTCGGGCGCGACCACGGCCTGCGCCGAGGCCAGGCCGGCTGCTGCGGCAAAAATCGCCAGCGCGGTGATCAACTTCGGGGCAAAGGTATGAAACATCGTGTTCTCTTTCGCAGCGCCTTCTCAGGCGCCAGGGTTGACCATGCCGGGTACAACGCGCGAGTCGGGGCTTGCGTTCACCTGACCGCCCCTACTTCTGGATCGGCTTGTCGGCGGCACTGTCGGCAGCACCGTCATCGGGCAGCTCCGGCGGGTTGCCGTCGTGGACCAAACTGCGCCGCCGCGCCAGGTAGGCGTCGCGGACAAAGCTGTAGCGGTCCAGGGCAATCTGGTTGACGAGCTGGCTCGCAGCGAGCAGGCCGGCGCGCCCGTGCACAATTTCGAGCGCCGTTGCCGCGTAGCTGGTACTGCCCTCGAAGGCCAAGTTGGACAGGCTGGCCTTGCGGTCGACCGGCAACGCGGCCGTCTCGCGCAGCGAGCTCGGTCCGAGCAGCGGCAACACGATGTACGGCCCAGCGCCGACGCCCCAGCGGCCCAGCGTCTGGCCAAAATCCTCGCTCTGGCGCTCGATGCCCAGGTCGCTGGCGACGTC
>JANPDN010000143.1:0-13188 GCA_031431555.1 Rubrivivax sp. | reverse complement strand
TTCGTCCATCAACCCGATCACCCGCACCAGTGACGGGCCCACCGCCGCGGCGGCCTTGGCGTAGGGCGAAGGCAGCGGCTCTTTCTCGAGCGACTCGCGCACCGCGGCGTCGATATGTTCCTGCGTGATGAGCCGCTGGCGCGGCTGCAGCGACAGCGTCAACAACATCGCCACTGACGCCAGCGCGGCGCCGGCCAGGGCCCACAGCGGGCCGGGGTGGCGGGCGGCAAATGCGCGCAAGCGATGCAGCCGGCGCGGCCGGGCGGCGCTGTCGGTTGGTGCGAACGCGGCGCCATGACTGGCTTGGCTGCGGCCGTAGGTGCCGCGGGCGCCGGTGGCCGCAGCGGCGCCGGCATTCGGCGAGTCTTGAGGCACCGGCGGTGACCCCGGCAGCGGGCGGCGCGAACGGCTGTACAGCGGCGGCTTGGTCAATCGGGTCTCCACGGCGGCGGGTCACGGCGGAACGCCACGGCACGGTAGCACGGTTGCCCGAGCCGCGCATCGCCGGCTGCCAGGGGCGATGGCGGTTCATTCCCTGAATGCGGTTCAACGCTGGCCGATCGGGGTTGATCACGATCCTGGGTGGCGGCATCTGCAGGTGGAACGAAGGCGCTGCTGCCGGCTTCGGCCGCGTCATGCTGCCCGTCGCGGCCCGGACCGGGTACTTTCGCTGCGCCGACGACAATCCCGGCTTGTCGTGACCGGCGCATCCGCGGCGCCGACGCACAACCCTGAGGAGCAATGCAATGAGTCTGTCCGGCGCTTTTGCGCAAGTAGTCGCCCGCGTCGGCGAAGTGGCGATCCTGTGGCGGCGCCTGCAGGGCGGCGTGCCGCCGCAGGCGCTTGGGCCTCAGCCGGCGATTCCCGCCGGCCGCGCGCAGGGCAACGTCCCGACCCTGAAGATGCCCAGCGCGCGTGGCTGGTCAACCGGCCAGAAACCGCTGGCCGCCGCCGGCCTGCAGGTGAACGCCTTTGCCACCGGCCTCAAACATCCGCGCTGGATGCTGGTGCTGCCCAACGGCGATGTCACGGTCGCCGAGTCACTGTTCGAGCCCGCGCCGCCGAAGTCGATCTTCGGCCATGCCGTCGTCGCAACGATGCGGCGCGCCGCGGCGATCGGCCCGAGCCCGAACCGTATCACCTTGCTGCGTGATGCCGACGGCGACGGCGTCGCCGAAAAACGCGACGTCTTTCTGGAAGGTTTGCGCCAACCCTTTGGCATGGCGCTGCGCGGCGACAAGTTTTATGTCGGCAATACCGATGGTGTCGACGTCTTTGTGTACACACCCGGCGCGACGCGCATCAGCGGCGCGGGCACCAAGCTCACCACCTACCCCGGCGGTGGGCATTGGACACGCAGCCTGCTGCTCAGCCCCGACGGCGAAAAGCTGTATGTCGGTGTCGGCTCTCTGAGCAATATTGGCGAGAGCGGCATGGCGGTCGAAGTCGGCCGCGCCTGCGTCTATGAACTCGACTTGCGCAGCGGCCGGCAGCGCATCTATGCCTCGGGCCTGCGCAACCCGGTCGGCCTGGCCTGGGAGCCGCAGACCCAAGCGCTGTGGACGGTGGTCAATGAACGCGACGGCCTCGGCGACGAAACGCCGCCCGACTACCTGAGCTCGGTCGCCGATGGTGCTTTTTATGGCTGGCCTTACAGCTACTGGGGCAAGACGGTCGACGACCGCGTGCCGCAGGACAGTGCTGCGGTCGCGAAGGCCGTGACGCCCGACTACGCACTCGGTGGCCACACCGCGTCGCTCGGCCTGTGCTGGTTGCCGGCCGGCACCTTGCCCGGCTTGGACGAGGACGGCATGGTCATCGGCCAGCATGGTTCTTGGAACCGCAGCACGCTGAGCGGCTACAAGGTGGTCTTCGTGCCGTTCAAAGCGGGCCGACCCAGCGGGCCGCCGCGCGACATCCTGAGCGGTTTTCTCGCCCCTGATGAACGTGAATCGTACGGGCGCCCTGTCGGTGTGGTGATCGGGCCTGATGGCCGCAGCCTGCTCGTCGCCGACGATGTCGGCGATGTGATCTGGCGTGTAAGTGGCGCGTGAGTGGCGCTTGAGTGGCGGGTGAGTTGCGTCTGAGTGGGGCGCCGGCCGGCTGAACCGCGCAGCTGAACGGCGCCTATATTCGGCCGATGAGATCCAGACTTCAGCGCTGGTTGTTGCGCACCGTGATCGTGCTGACCGCGGTGATCGCCCTGCTCGTCGCGCTGGGCTGGTGGGTCTTGTCGCTGCCGCAGTTCGGCGCGCCCTTGAGCGGCGCGCGGCTCGAGCGCGCGCAGGCCAATCCAAATTACCTCGACGGCCGGTTCGTCAACCTGCAGCCCGAGACGCCGACCGATCTGGCGGCAATCGGCGACTACCTGGTGCGGCAGTTTTCCGGCAGCGAAATACGCGAGCCGCCGACGCCGCTGCCGGTGCTCGTCGTCGACAAGACCGCGCTGGCTCTGGTACCGGCCGCCGGCGGACTGCGCGCTTTCTGGATCGGACACGCCAGTGTCTATATCGAGCTCGACGGGTTGCGCCTACTGCTCGACCCGGTGTTCTCCGAACGGGTTTCGCCGCTGCCCGTCGGGCCGAAACGCTTTCATCCGCCGCCGATCGCCTTGGCCGACCTGCCGGCGATCGACGCCGTGCTCATCTCGCACGACCACTACGACCATCTCGACATGGACACCGTGCGCCATCTGGCTGCGCGCGGCACGCGCTTCTTCGTGCCGCTCGGTGTCGGCGCGCACCTTGAACGTTGGGGCGTGGCGCCGGCGCAGATCGAAGAGCTGGAATGGTGGCAGCAGCGCACGCTGCGCGGTGTGCAGATCGTCTGCACGCCGACGCGCCACTACTCTGGCCGCACCTTGAGCGACCGCAGCAAGACGCTGTGGTCGAGCTGGTCGGTGGTCGGCGCGCGGCACCGGTTTTTCTACAGCGGCGACACCGGCTATGGGCACCACTTCAAGGAGATCGGCACGCGCCTGGGGCCTTTTGACATTGCTTTTGTCAAGATCGGCGCCTATGGCCCCGGCGCATCGTGGGTCGACATCCACATGCCGCCAGAACAGGCCGTGCAAGCCGTTGTCGACGTGCGTGGCCAGCGCCTGTTCCCGGTGCACTGGTCGACCTTCAATCTCGCCTACCACGCCTGGGACGAACCGATCCGCCGCACGGTTGCCGAAGCCCGCCGAACCGGCATCCAACTGGTGACGCCGCGGCTGGGCGAATGGGTGGATGCGGATCGCGAGTTTGTGTCGACGGCGTGGTGGGAAGCCGAGCCGTCGCAGGCAGGGCGCGGTCGGTGACCGCGAGAGCGATCGAAACCCTACTGGCGCCGCCGGGCGCGCGATAGACCCATCGCGGCAAGTCCGATCCCGACGAGCAGAAGCGATGAGGGCTCCGGGACCACGCCGGCTCGGAGCTCGGCCGTCCAGGCTCCACGGTTCAGTTCGATGCCGACCTGGGTCACGCTCCAGGTCTGCGGGCTGGAGAACAACCTTAGCTCGTAAGGAGGGTTGCCAGATCCTGTCACGATCTCAAGATCCGTTGGCGGCCCGAAGAATTGCTCGGTCGGGTTGCCGCTGAAGGTCTGAAAGGAGTCGGCGAAGACGGTGATGTTCCAACTGGTCACGTCCGTGCCGGCGACGGTCAACTCTCCCGTGCCCTGCCCGCCGCACGCGGCGCCGATGCACGACAGCGTGAGATCGTAGACGCCGTCCGCGAGCCCGAGTACCGCGGCACGTGCCGGGGCGGCCAGCAAAAGCGCCGCCAGCGCGGCCCCGATGAAAATGTTGCGAAAGCCTGGACGCATAGCGGCCACTTCTGGTTGTGAGTCTTTTTCAAGGTTTGATCTTGTTGGAGCTGTTGTCAACACTGGTTCGTGGGGGTAACCCGCGGCGCCATTGCGATCCTGCGCTGCCCCGCCCCGGCTGCATCCGGTTCGCCGCACCCAGGCATGATCCGCCCGCCATGTGGATCGATACCCATTGCCATCTCGACGCCCCTGAATTCGACGCCGATCGCGGCGCAGTAGCGGCGCGCGCCGTGGCGGCCGGGGTGCCGATGTGGGTGCTGCCCGCGGTTGCCGCAGCCCACTTCGATGCGGTGCGTGCGCTCGCCCACCAATACGGAGTGGCCTACGCGCTTGGCATTCATCCGCTGTTCACGCCAAGCGCGGCCGACGACGACATCGGCCGGCTCGCCGCGGCGTTGCACGAGCATCGCGACGACCCGCGGCTGGTGGCCGTCGGCGAGATCGGGCTGGACTTTTTTGTGCCCGGCCTCGACCTCGCTCGCCAGACGCGCTTCTATACGGCACAGCTCAAGCTGGCCAGCGACGCCGGCCTGCCGGTGATCCTGCACGTGCGGCGGTCAGCCGATGCGCTGCTGCATGGCCTGCGCCGCGCGCACGTTGCGGGCGGCATCGCGCATGCGTTCAACGGCAGCGACGTGCAGGCCGCGGCTTTTGTCGAGCGCGGTTTTGCGCTCGGTTTTGGTGGCGCGATGACGCATGAGCGTGCGCTGCGGCTGCGTGCGCTGGCGGCATCGCTGCCGGCCAGCGCGCTGGTGCTGGAAACCGATGCGCCCGATATCCCGCCGGCCTGGCTCTACCGCCGTGCCGCCGAGCGTGCAGCGGGTTTGCCGCAGGGCCGCAACGAGCCTGCCGAGCTGCCACGCATCGCGCAGACGCTGGCAGCGCTGCGCGGTTGGACGCTCGAAGAAACCGCGGCCACGACGAGCGCAAATGCGCAGCGCGTGCTGCCGCGATTGGCCGGCCTGTGCAGCGCGCAACGGATTGCGCTCGCCAACCCGGCAGACATCGCGCACAACATCGCAGCGAGCCCCGAGCCGCGCCCCGAGCAGCGCCGATGAACGAGCGTTTGCTAGGCCTGCCGCCGGTGTTGTCGCGCCAGACGCGGCTGCTGGTTCTGGGCAGCTTTCCCGGTGTCGCGTCACTGCAGGCACAGCAGTATTACGCCCACCCACGCAACCAGTTCTGGCCGATCCTGGCAGCGCTGTGGGGCCTGGACTTCAGCGGCTTGAGCTACCCACAGCGCATCGCAGAAACCCGCCGTCGCGGCCTCGGCCTGTGGGATGTCTATGCGAGTTGCGAGCGCGTCGGCAGCCTCGACAGCAAGATCGAGGCCGCGATGCCCAATGACCTGGCCGGCCTGCGCCGACGCGCGCCGAAATTGAGCGCGGTGGCGCACAACGGTGCGGAGTCGGCGCGATCAAGCAAACTCTCGGCCGCGCTCGGTGTGCCGGTGTTTCGTCTGCCGTCCACCAGCCCGGCCAATGCGAGCTGGACTTTTGAGCGCAAGCTCGCGGCCTGGCAGGCCGTCTTCGAATCGGCGGGGTTGATCTGATCTTCGACAGCATCAAAAAAGCGAAACCCGCGCGCTTGCCGCTGGTCACGATCTCGGAGCATGACGATGTGCGCTACCTGCACTTGGCGACACCCTGGGTGCAGGGCGCGATGCGCATCAGGCAGCCGCAGTTCATCGAGCTCGACTACATCCAGCGCATGCTCGCCAGCCTGCTCTGGCGGCCGGCCGCCGAGCTCGGCCAGGGGCATGCGGTGCAGCTCGGTCTGGGGGCGGGATCGATCACCCGCTTCACACTGAATTCGCTGCGCATGCAGACGACCGCGGTCGAGATCAACCCGTATGTCGAGGCCGCTTGCCGGGCGTTTTTTCGCCTGCCCGAACATCACGTGCGGCTGCATGTCGAGATCGCCGACGCCGGGGTCTGGATCACAAAGACGCCGCTCATTGGCAGCGTGCAGTTGTTGCATGTCGACCTCTACGACCACGACGCCGCGGCACCGGTGCTCGACGACGATGCTTTTTACGCCGCCTGCTGCCAGCTGCTCGCGCCGGGCGGTGTGATGGCGGTCAATCTGTTCGGCCGCGCATCGAGTTTCCAGCGCAGCGCCAACCGCATCGCGGCCGCATTTGGCGCGGACCAGGTCTGGCGGCTGACGCCCACGCGCGAGGGCAACACGGTCGTCGTCGCAGGCCGCGATGTGATCGTGCCGGGCCGCGAAGAACTTGCCGCGCGCGCGGCTAATATCGAAACCCGCTTCGGCCGCCTGGGCCTGCCGGCGCAAAAGTGGTTGCGCATGGTGCGGCCGTATCAAGCTTGACGACCCCAACCAGCAACCGCAGCAACCGCAACGACAGCAACGACAGCAACGATCATCCCGCATGACCAGCCCGCCGACCCCATCGAGCAAGCCCAGACCCGCGGCGCCGCAGAAGCCGCCGCGCGGCCGCCTCGACTGGCGCCTGCTGTTGCGCTGGCTGGCTGAAGACGGCCTCATCGACGCTGACGACGAAGCGCGGGTGACGCAGCGCTTTGGCGCTGGCGACTCGAGCCTGCATCCGCTGGTGCGCCTGGGCGGCGCCGGCCTGGTGCGCCGCGCGGATGAAAAGTTGTCGGACAAGTTGTCGGCCAAGTTGCAGGGCAAGGCACTCGATACCGAAAGCCTGACCGAGTGGCTGGCGCTGCGCAGTGGCGTCGGCTATCTGCGCATCGACCCGCTGAAGGCCGATGTCGGGCGGGTCGCTGATGTCATGAGCGTCAAATATGCAGAGAGCCGGCGCGCGCTGCCGGTGCAGACGAGTGGCGCCGAAGTGGTCATCGCCACGTCGGAGCCCTTTGACGACGCCTGGGTGCCCGAGATCGAGGCCCACACCCGCCGCAGCGTGCGCCTGGTGCTGGCCAACCCCGACGATGTGCGCCGCTTCACGACCGAGTTTTATTCGCTCGCCAAGAGCGTGCGCGCGGCGCAGAAAAATGGCGAGGTGGCGTCGGCGTCGAGTTTCGAGCAGCTCGTCGAACTCGGGCGCACCAACAAGACCCTGGACGCCAACGACCAGGGTGTCGTGCAAGTCGTCGACTGGCTCTGGCAATATGCCTTCGACCAGCGCGCGAGTGACATCCACCTCGAGCCGCGCCGCGAGATGGGCGCGATCCGCTTTCGCATCGACGGCATGCTGCACACCGTCTACCAGGTGCCGCTGGGCGTGATGACGGCGATGACCGCGCGCATCAAGTTGCTCGGCCGCATGGACGTGGTCGAGCGCCGGCGGCCGCTGGACGGCCGCATCAAGACCCGCCGCCCCGAGTCGCCCGAAGGCCCGGGCACCGAAGTCGAGATGCGCCTGTCGACGATGCCCACCGCCTTTGGCGAAAAGATGGTCATGCGCATCTTCGACCCCGAGACGGCGGTGAAGTCGATGGAGGGCCTGGGCTTTGGCAGCCACGACGCGGTGGCGTGGCAACAGCTCATCAACCGCCCGCACGGCATCATCCTGGTCACCGGGCCCACCGGCAGCGGCAAGACGACAACGCTGTATTCGACGCTGAAGGCGCTGGCCACCGACGAGGTCAATGTCTGCACGATTGAAGACCCGATCGAGATGATCGAGCCGGCGTTCAACCAGACCCAGGTGCATGCCGCGATCGACATGGGTTTTGCCGAAGGCCTGCGCGCGCTGATGCGCCAGGATCCGGACATCATCATGGTCGGCGAGATTCGCGACCTGGCCACCGCCGAGATGGCGATCCAGGCCGCGCTCACCGGGCACCTGGTTTTCAGCACCCTGCACACCAACGATTCGGCGAGTGCGATCACGCGCCTGGCCGACCTCGGCGTGCCGTCTTACTTGATCAGCGCGACGGTGATCGGCGTGCTTGCGCAGCGCCTCGTGCGCACCCTGTGCGTGGCCTGCAAGGTGCGTGACGACGAGACCACCCGCGACGCGCTCGACGCCGCCTGCCAGCCCTGGCGCCTGAGCGGCGGCGTGCGGCCGTACAAGCCGGTCGGCTGCCTCGAATGCCGGCACACCGGTTTCCGCGGCCGCGCCGGGCTTTATGAACTGCTCGTGCTGACCGACGCCGCACGGGCCGCGGTGCACCCTTCGATCGACGCGGTGTCCCTGCGCCGGCAAGCAGTCAAAGACGGCATGCGCCCGTTGCGCCTGGCCGGCGCGATGAAGGTCGCTGAAGGCCTGACGACGATCGACGAGGTGCTGCGCAGCACACCCGGGCTGGGCTGAGCATTTGGGCGATTGGCGATCGGCGCTTGCCGGCGCTGGGCCTCACCCCGCCGCGTCGTAGGCTGTTTTGACCCAGGCCAGCAGTTCGGCGTCGATCTCGCTGGCCGCGCTGAGGCGCACGCTGGCCTGGCACATGCCACCGGGCGGCATCGACTTCAGCCGTGCTGAGGCCGGAACCGATTTGAGATTGAGGCCGAGTTCGATCGCCGCCTGAGTTGCTGGCCCGAGCATCGCGAACTGCTTCTTGCGGCGCAGGCTGATGTAGCTCTTTTTGGGCGCCTTTTCATGCGGGCCGAGCTTGTCGATCGCGGCGCTCAATCGTTCGTGCAGCGCGCGCAGCGGCGCCTTGTTGCCGGTGTAGATGGCATCCAGCGGATCCGCTTCGCCGGCGGCCTGTGGCTCAACGGCTTGTCTGGCCATCAACGCCAGCGTGTTCGCGTCGCCATACCCGAGGCCGAGCGTGGTCATGAGCATCGTGCGCTGCTCGCCGACCTTGGCCAGCCCGCTGTCGGTGATCAAGTTACGCAAGGCGGTGAAGCTTTTGCCGGTCTTGCTCTCGATATTTCGCAGCTGGTTGGCGAGTGCGATTTTCGGGTCGGCCATCGGGGTCTCCTGCGGTGCGTGGATTTTCGTCCGTTCGCGTCGGGTTGTACTTCGTTTTTGCCGGCCTTGCCGCCGAGCCCCGTCCCGCGCACCGGGATTGCGCGTTACGTGGAAACCACACCGGGCCGCTGCTGCCCCTGTCCCTAGAATCAGAGGCAACACTGACGGCCGCCGGCCGGCCGGGCGCGAGGAGACTCGATTGAAAATCAAGAGCGAAAAAGACTTCTGGTCGGGGCTGATGTTTGTGCTCGTCGGCATCGCCTTTGCGTGGGGCGCCACCGCCTACAACTTCGGCACCTCGGCGCGGCCCGGGCCGGGATACTTTCCTTTCGGCTTAGGCATCCTGCTCGCGATCCTCGGCAGCGTGGTGCTCTTCACGTCGCTGACGATCGAGGTCGAAGGTGGCGACAGGGTCGGCGCTTTTGCCTGGAAGCCGATCCTGGCGATCCTGGGCGCGGTGGTACTGACCGGCTTTGCGATGCCCAAGCTCGGCCTGGCGCTGTCGCTGCCGATCCTGATTGCGGTGTCGAGCATCGCCGGCGAAGAATTCCATTGGCGCGAGGTGATCATCAACTGCGTCGTGCTCACGGTCGGCTCCTGGGCGATCTTCATCAAGGGCCTGGGATTGACGATCCCGCTGTGGCCCGTGTTCGCCGCCTGAGGACCCCGGACCATGGAACTTCTCAACAACCTCATCCTCGGTTTTGGTGTTGCGTTCACCTTCCAGAACCTGCTCTACGCGTTTGCCGGCGCGATGCTCGGCACGTTGATCGGCGTGCTGCCCGGGCTGGGGCCGGTGGCGACGATTGCGATGCTGCTGCCGAGCATCTACGCGCTCGACGCGACACCGGCGCTGATCATGCTCGCCGGCATCTACTACGGCGCGCAGTACGGCGGCTCGACCACCGCGATCCTGATCAACGTGCCGGGTGAATCAGCGTCGGTGGTGACAGCGATCGACGGTTACCAGATGGCTCGCAAGGGGCGTGCCGGCGCGGCGCTCGCGGCGGCCGGGCTGGGCTCGTTTTTTGCGGGCTCGGTGGCGACGCTGATCGTCGCTGCTTTTGCGCCACCGCTGACTGAACTGGCTTTCAAGTTCGGCCCCGCGGAGTACTTTTCGCTGATGGTGCTCGGCCTCATCGGCGCCGTGGTGCTGGCCTCGGGTTCGCTGGTCAAGGCGATCTGCATGATCCTGCTCGGCCTGCTGCTCGGGCAGATCAATACCGACGTGATCTCCGGCGTGCCACGCTACAGCTTTGACATCCCGGAGCTGACTGACGGCATCGGTTTTGTCGCCATCGCGATGGGCGTCTTCGGCTTCGGCGAAATCATGGCCAACCTGGGGCGGCCGGCCGAACACCGCGAAGTGTTTACCAAGGACGTCAAAGGCCTGTGGCCGACGAAGCAGGATTTCCAGGACGCCTGGCCGGCCGTGCTGCGTGGCACCGCGCTCGGTTCGGTGCTCGGTGTGCTGCCCGGCGGCGGCGCACTGCTGGCTTCGTTTGCGGCCTATACCCTGGAGAAAAAATCCCGCGGCCGGCCCGACCAGGTGCCTTTTGGCCAGGGCAATATCCGCGGCGTTGCCGGCCCCGAGTCGGCCAACAATGCCGGCGCGCAGACTTCGTTCATCCCGATGCTGACGCTGGGCATCCCGCCCAACCCGGTGATGGCGCTGATGGTCGGCGCAATGACGATCAAGGGCATCCAGCCGGGCCCGCAGGTGATGACCAGCAACCCAGAGCTCTTCTGGGGCCTGATCGCGTCGATGTGGGTCGGCAACCTGATGCTGATCGTGCTCAACCTGCCGCTCATCGGCATGTGGATCAAGCTGCTCACCGTGCCCTATCGCTTCTTGTTCCCGGCGATCCTGAGCTTCTGCGTGATCGGCCTGTACACACTGAACAACAACAATTTCGACGTCTTCACGGCGGCCGGTTTTGGCATCGTCGGCTACGTCTTCTACAAGCTTGGCTGCGAGCCGGCGCCGCTGTTGCTGGGCTTCATCCTCGGTCCGATGATGGAAGAAAACCTGCGCCGCGCCTTGTTGTTATCACGCGGTGACTGGACGACCTTCATGACCCGGCCACTGTCCGCCGGGCTGCTCATCGCCTCGGCGCTGATGATCATCGTGGTCATGCTGCCGTCGATCAAGAAGAGCCGCGAGGTTGCGTTCCAGGACCCCGATTGAGGTGCTGGCCGGGGCGGGTGCTTGACGCGCTGACATGACGCCCCCGGCCGCGCTGGCCCCGCTGCAGGAACCGGTTTTCCGCTGGCTCTGGTTCGCCTGGCTGGCGGCGAACATGACGATGTGGATGAACGATGTCGCGGCCGCCTGGCTGATGACCACGCTCACCACCAGCCCGGTGATGGTCGCGCTGGTGCAGACCGCATCGACGCTGCCGGTTTTCCTGCTCGGCTTGCCCAGCGGCGCGATGGCCGACATCGTCGACCGGCGGCGCTATTTTGCGGCGACGCAGCTGTGGGTTTCGGTGAATGCGCTGCTGCTCGCCGGGCTCTCGTTGGCCGGGCTGCTGACCGCGCCGCTGCTGCTCGGGTTGACCTTCGTCAACGGTGTCGGCCTGGCGATGCGCTGGCCGGTTTTTGCGGCGATCGTGCCGCAGATCGTGCCGCGCGCGGATCTGCCCGTGGCGCTGGCGCTGAACGGCATCGCGATGAACCTGTCGCGGGTTGTTGGCCCGGTGCTGGCCGGCGCGCTGATCGCAGCAGTCAGCCCGGCGGCGGTGTTTGTGCTCAACGCGCTGCTCGCCGCCGGCGCCTTTGTGATCATCCTGCGCTGGCGATCGACGCCAAAGACCAGTGCGCTGCCGGGCGAGCGGTTTGTCGGCGCGATGCGCGTCGGGCTGAACTTTGCGCTGCAGTCGCCCAGGCTCAAAGTCGTGTTGCTGCGGGTGTTTTTATTCTTCCTGCAGTGCACCGCGCTGGTCGCGCTATTGCCGCTGGTCGCGCGCGAGCTGCATGGCGGCGGGCCGGCAACCTTCACCGTGATGCTTTCCTGCCTCGGTGGCGGTGCGGTCATCGCTGCGCTGTACTTCCCGCGCTGGCGCGAGCGCTGGAGCCGCGACCGCTTCGTGCTCGTCGGCACGGTCGTGCATGCGCTGCTGTCGACGCTGATCGTCTTCTTGCCCGAGATGTGGATGGCGCTGCCGGCGATGGTCGTGCTCGGCATGGCCTGGATCTCGGTGGCCAACTCACTCACCATCGCCGCGCAGACCGTATTGCCCGATTGGGTGCGCGCGCGGGGCATGTCGATCTACCAGATGGCGCTGATGGGCGGTGCCGCGGCGGGCTCGCTGCTGTGGGGCCAGGTGGCCGCCTGGTTCAGCGTCGACTGGGCGGTGTTCGCCGCTGCGGTGTCCGGCGTGGTGTTGCTGCTGCTGACCAGGCGCCTGAGCATCGACGGCACCGCCGATCTCGATTTCACCCCGGTGCAGCCGATGAACGTGCCGCCGGTGGCGTTGGAGATCGATGCCGACGAAGGCCCGGTGATGGTCACCGTCGAATACCTGATCGACCCCGCCGACGCAAAGGGATTTGCTGACGTGATGCAGCGCACCCGGCGCGCCCGGCTGCGCCAGGGCGCGTTGTCCTGGGGGCTGTTCCGCGACACCTCGACTCCGGGCCGCTATGTCGAATATTTTGTCGACGAAAGCTGGCTCGAACACCAGCGCCGACTCGAAAGGTTTACTGCCTTCGACGCCGACTTGCGCACCCGGCGACTGGCGTTTCATCGTGGCCCAGAACCGCCGTTGACACGACGTTATGTCGCCGACAGCCTGAGCGAGCCGCCGGACAAGGTGGCGTGACCTTGGGCCCCCGGCCGGTGCCGTCGCAGCGTCGGCTCAGCCCCACAACACGCCAAAGATGTAGGCGTTCATCGTCGCGTTGAAAGCTGCGTGCGCAGCGATCGCCGGCCCGATCGAATCGCTGCGCAGTCGCAGCCAGGCAAAGACCGCGGCGACCCCGGCCATCAGCAGCACCCACAGTGCGCCTGAACCGGCGAGCAGCCCCCAAGCACCCGCAGCGCTGATGAACAGGCCGTGGTGGCCCAGGTGCACGAGGCCGAAGACGGCAGATTCGATCGTGGTTGCGCGGCGGCCGTTCACGCGCGCTTGCAGCGCCCGCTGCATCAGGCCGCGGAAAAACAGCTCTTCGCCGATCGGGCTGACGAGCAGTGCCGGCAGCGTGAAAATCAAGTGCAAACGCAGCCGGCCCATGCCATCGGTGTCGAGCTGACGCCGGTAGTACGCCGCGATCGAAACGTACCAATGATCGCTGCCGTTGCCGTAAAGCAGGCTGCCGAGGAAGCCGCAAGCCAGGGCCAAGGTAGCGCCGACCGCGACGCCGAGCAGGTAGTCACCGGATGCGCCGGCGCGCTTCAGGCCGATCTGCCGCCGGCCCTTGGCGCCGAGCAGCACGAAGGGCGCCGCGGCCATCAGCACAAAGCTCAAGGGCAACAGCACGCGCCACGCTGTCGGGCCGAAGAGCCCGACCAAGCGCATCGCAGT
>JANPDN010000142.1:0-15970 GCA_031431555.1 Rubrivivax sp. | reverse complement strand
GCCGGTCATCGAGCCCGGCCGTCCAGTCCGACAGACCGGCATGGTGCCCGGCGATCACATAGGCAAGCAGGCGTGCCGCCCGGTTGCCCGCAAGACCAAATCGCTCCTGGAACATCGCCAAGGCATGCAGTGCACCGGCCGCTGAATGTGACTTGTCGCTGGTTGCCGGCAGCTTGCCTTCGATGTGGGCATCGCAGACGATTCGGATGTAGTCCTGAAAGCCTCTGCGGTACTTGCCGAGGTCATGCCACAACCCGGCCAGGTAAGCCCAGTCGGCGCCAGAGGACTTGAACGCCGTCGAAGCCCGCTCGGCCACTTCGCGCAGGTGATCTTCAAGCAAGTGCGCACTGGTGTGACCCGACTCGGGGTCGACGCGGGTATGCGCCCAGTTCGCGTCGTCGAGATGCCGGGTCGTGCTCATGGGGTTGAATCATCGCAGCGTGCAGGCTCACGGCATGACCCCGCCGCTCGATTTTTCGACACCAAGCTACAGCCGCTCGACGACCAACTCTCGCAATCCCGCTGGCCTCAGCAACCCCGCGTGCCGCCGGCCGCAGGTGCCGCTCCGGTCCCCCCTGGGGCAGCAGTCTATGGTCGTCGCAACCGCTGCGGCGCCATTCGAGTGGCGTCCACGCCAGCGCCGGCGAGCGATTCGCAGAGCTGCTGATCGAGCAGCAAATTTGCAGCCAGCAGCGACGCCGCCGGCGCGGTCTGGATGCCGTAACCGCCTTGGCCGGCGAGCCAGAAAAATCCGTCGGCATCGGAGTCGAAGCCGATCACCAACTCGCCATCGGGCGCGAAGGTGCGCAGCCCGGCCCAGGTGCGCGCAGGTCGGCGGATTGTCATCGTGGTGGCGGCTTCGATACCGGCGATGCCGGTGGCGATGTCGATCTCTTCGGGCTGCACATCATGGGCGTCGACGACATCGGCGTTGCCCGGCGAGCCGAGCAAGCGCCCGGCGTCGGGCTTGAAATACCAGCCGTCGCCCAAGGTGCCGACGGTTGGCCAGGCTTGCAGCGCGTGGGCGTCGATGTCGCTTGGTGCGTCGAAGATGAACGCGCTGCGGCGTTTGGGTTGCAGCCCGCGCACCGCGGCGCCGCAGCGCAGGGCGACGGTATCGGCCCAGGCGCCGGCGGCATTGACGACGATGTCGGTGTGCGCGATGCGGCCGTCGCGCAGCGAGAGTTGCCAACTGCTGCCGGCACCGCTCGTGTTGGCGCTTGTGTTGCCGCTCGTTTTGCCGGCCTGGCGCTGCGCCGCGGCGAGTTCGGCATCGCACCACAGCGCCGCGCCGGCCTGTCTTGCGCCCCGAAGAAAACCCTGGTGAAGGGCATGCACGTCGATGTCCATCGCGCCGGTTTCGGCGATGGCGCCGATCAGGCCTTCGGCGCGGATCACCGGGACGCGGCGCAGGATCTCGTCGACGCCGATCTGCTCAACCTCGGAGCCGCTGGCGCGCAGGCTGTGCAGCGTCTCGTCGAGCTGTGCTGCCTCGCCTTCACGCGCGAGGTAGAGCACACCACGCGGCGCGACGAGGGGCTGGTGAGCAAACCCGGCTGGTGGCTGCTCAAAAAACGCCCGGCTCGCACGCGCCAGTGCGCGGGCTTGTGGCGGGCCGTAACTTTCCATGAACATCGCGGCGCTGCGGCCGGTGCTGTGATAACCCGGCTGGCTCTCGGCTTCGAGCAGCAGCACGCGCCGATGGGGCGCGAGGCGGTACGCCAACGAAGCCCCGGCGATGCCGGCGCCGATGATGATGATGTCGAACGTTAGCCTATCAACCACGATGCTGCGCGCATCAGTCTGCGCATCAAGCCGAAACCCGCATCAGCGGGCGCATCAGACGGAAGCACGCATCAATGTGCTCTTGCCAAACAGGCTCTCGATCAGGTCGACCGCGAGCAGCGCGGTTTTGTTGCGCACGTCGAGCGCGGGGTTGAGCTCCATCACGTCCAGGCTGGTCAGGCGCCCGCTGTCGGCGATCATCTCCATGCACAGCTGTGCCTCGCGGTAGGTCGGCCCGCCGGGCACGGTGGTGCCGACACCGGGGGCAATCTCGGGGTCGAGGAAATCGACATCAAAACTGACGTGCAAATGGGTGTTGCTGTCCATCGTCGCCAGCGCCAGCTCCATCGTGTGGCGCATGCCCATCTCGTCGATATAGCGCATGTCAAATACTTCGAGGCCGACTTCGTTGACGAGTCGCTTCTCGCCGGCGTCGACACTGCGGATGCCGATCTGGCGGATCGACTTCGGGCTCAGCGCCGGCACCGTGCCGCCGATTTCGACCAGCTCGCGCGGGCCGTGGCCACACAGGCAGGCCACCGGCATGCCGTGGATATTGCCGCTGGGCGTGAGCGCACTGGTGTTGAAGTCGGCATGTGCGTCGAGCCAGAGCACACGCAGCTTCTTGCCGGCCTCGCGGCAATGCCGCGCCACCGCGCTGATCGAGCCGATGCCCAGGCAATGGTCGCCGCCGAGCAGGATCGGCATGCGCGCGGCCAGCAGTTCGGCGTAGACCGCGGCGTGCACGGCCTCGTTCCAGGCCACGACTTCGGCGAGATGGCGGTAACCCTGCACCGGCGGCAGCCAGGGGTTGGCCGGGCCAGTCAGATTGCCGCGGTCGATGACCTCGACGCCATGGCTTTCGATGGCGGCGCGCAGGCCGGCCACACGCAGCGCTTCGGGGCCCATGCTGGCGCCGCGGCTGCCCGCGCCGATATCGGTCGGCGCACCGATGAGAGACACTTGTCGCAGTCCGGCGCTGGACCGCTCCGAGCCGGACACTCCCCCTTGGGGGGGCGACGCCGAAGGCGTCTTGGGGGCAAGATCAGACATCTTCGGCAAAGGCTCCAGTCTGGGTCGGCGGCAGGTCAAAACCGTAGTGCGCCGCCAGGCAGTCCCAGGCTTCTTCGGCGGTCTCGACAAACTGGAACAGGCCCTTGTCTTCGGCGCCGATCATGCCGGTCTCGACGAGCAGGTCGAAGTCGATCAGGCGGGTCCAGAAGTCGCGCCCGAAGAGCAGGATCGGGCGCTTGCGCACCTTGCCGGTCTGCTTGAGAGTCATGACCTCGAAGAGCTCGTCCAGGGTGCCGAAGCCGCCGGGGAAACATACCAGCGCGATGCTGCGCATCAGGAAGTGCATCTTGCGCAGCGCGAAGTAGTGGAACTGGAAACACAGCTCCGGCGTGATGTAGGGGTTGGGCGACTGCTCGTGTGGCAACACGATATTCAGCCCGATGCTTTTGCCGCCGACATCAAAGGCGCCGCGGTTGCCGGCTTCCATGATCCCGGGGCCACCGCCGGTGACGACATAGATCGGCGTTTCGTGGTCGCGTGACTGCGTCGTGACCAGGGTCGCGAAGCGCCGGGCTTCGTCGTAGTAGCGGCTCATCAGCAGCGCGGTCTCGGCGCGGCGCAGCGCGACCGCGTCGCCCGACGTTTGTGCGGCTTGCAGCAAGGCCTGCGCGTCTGCCGGCGGCACGATGCGCGCGCTGCCGAAGATGACGATCGTCGATTCGATCTGGTGCTGCTGCTGGATCAGCTCCGGCTTGAGCAGCTCGAGCTGCATGCGCACCGGACGCAGCTCTTCGCGCAACAGAAATTCGGTGTCAGTGAAGGCCAGCCGGTAAGCGCTCTCTGGCCCGGCATATCGCGGGGCTGGGAGCAGGTCTTTGGCTTCTTCCTGGGCACTCGGGAAGTTCCGGGCGGCCAGGGCGGGGGGTTGTTCTTGCATGGCGGGCGAGCTTACTGGATCGAGCGTGATGGCCTAGAAAATCGGGGCGCTGCGCTGGCCACAAGTCCTGCAATCGGCCAGGCGTGCCACTCGCAGTTCGGTCCACTCCATGCGCCGGGCATCGAGCATCTGCAGGCGTCCGGCGAGGGATTCGGCCAGCGACTCTGCCGGCGACCTGGCGTCAGCGCCGATCCCGGCGATGAGCTTCAGCGCCTCGGCGGCCTGCATGCTGCCGATGATGCCGACCAGCGGCGCAAATACGCCCATCGTCGCGCAGCGTGTTTCTTCAAATGCGGCGTCCGGCGGGAAGACGCAGGCATAACACGGCGCGCCGGCGATGCGCGTGTCGTAGACCGAGATCTGGCCGTCGAAGCCGATCGCCGCACCCGACACCAGCGGGCGGCGATGCTGCACACAGGCCGCATTGACCGCATGCCGGGTGGCGAAGTTGTCGCTGCAATCGAGCACCACATCGGCCTGCGCGACGAGTTGGTCCAGCGCCGTGGCATCCGCCCGCTGCACCAGCGGCACGACATGCACATCGGGGTTGATCGAGCTGATGCGTGCTGCCGCCGACTGTGCTTTTGGGCTGCTGATGCGCGAGACGTCGTGCACGATCTGGCGCTGCAGATTGGTCAGGTCGACGCAGTCGTTGTCGACGATGGTGATCGTACCGACCCCGGCGCTGCCTAGGTACAGCGCCACTGGCGAGCCGAGGCCACCGGCGCCGATGACCAGCGCGTGGGCGGCGCTGATGCGCTGCTGGCCTTCGACGCCGATCTCGTCGAGCAGGATGTGGCGCGAGTAACGCAGCAGCTGGTCGTCGGTCATGGGGTGTGCACGCGGCGCGGCGGCGCGCAAAAGCAAGAAGGGGCCCTCGCGGGCCCCATCGTGATCAACCGAGCCACGATCACTGCGTGCTGGCCTCGGCCTTGCGCTCGGCAGCCGTCTTGCTCACGATCACCGTCTTGCCGCGCAGCTGGTTCAGCGCCTGCTGCAGCGGGAAGTCTTCGACACTGCCAAATTCTGGCAGAGGCTTTAGCTCACGCTGTTTGGCGAGTTGCTCTTCGACCTTCTTGCGCTCGTCGGCACGCAGCTTGTCGCGGGCTTCGTCTTTTTTCTCGTCTGCGCCGGCGAGGTGTTTTTCGAGATCAGCCTCGCGCATGCGCAGGGCCGCGAAGACGTTTCCTTCGGCTGTTTCGTCGAGCCAGATATCGGGCACGATGCCCTTGGCCTGGATCGAGCGCCCGTTGGGTGTGAAATATCGCGCGGTGGTGATCTTCAGCGCCGTCTCCGGGCTGAGCTGGCGGATGGTCTGCACCGAGCCTTTGCCAAAGGTCTGCGCGCCCATGATCGTGGCGCGTTTGTGGTCTTGCAGCGCACCGGCGACGATTTCGCTGGCCGATGCCGAGCCTTCGTTGACGAGCACCACCAGCGGCACCGTCTTCAACGCCGCCGGCAGTCGGCGCAGCGGGTCACCGCCGCCGCGGCGCGCGTAGTGTTCGGGCGCGGCCCTGTACGTCGCCTTGGAGTCGGCAAGCTGGCCATTGGTTGACACCACCGAGACGTCGGCGGGCAGGAAAGCCGCGCTGATCGCCACCGACGCGTCGAGCAGGCCGCCGGGGTCGTTGCGCAGGTCGAGCACCAGACCTTTCATATTCGGCTCGGCCTTGAAGAGTTCGTCGAGCTTGCGAACAAAGTCGTCGACCGTGCGGTCCTGGAACTGGCTCACGCGGATCCAGCCGTAACCTGGCTCGACGAGCTTGGCGCGCACACTTTGCACGCGGATTTCTTCGCGCGTGATGGTCACCGGGAAGGCGCGGTTCTCGGCCTTGCGGAAGACCTGCAGCGAGACCTTGGTATTCGGGTCACCGCGCATGCGCTTGACGGCCTGGTCCATGCTCAGGCCCTTGACCGGCGTGTCGTCGATGCGCGTGATCAGGTCGCCAGCCTTGATGCCGGCGCGGAATGCCGGCGAGCCTTCGATCGGCGAGACGACCTTGACGACGCCGTCTTCCATGCCGATCTCGATTCCGACACCGACAAAGCGCCCGCTGGTGCCTTCGCGGAATTCCTTGAAACTCTTCTTGTCGAAATACTGCGAGTGCGGGTCGAGCCCGGCGACCATGCCGCCGATGGCGTCGGAGATGAGTTTCTTCTCGTCAACCGACTCGACATAGTCGCTCTTGACGATGCCAAAAACCGCGGCGAGCTGTTGCAGCTCTTCCAGCGGCAGCGGTGCCAGCGTGCGCTGCGCAACCGCCTGCACCTGCATCGTGGCCAGCGCACCGGCGACGGCACCGAGTGCAACAAAGCCAGCAACTTTCAGTTTGGCACCCATCGATTTGCTCCACTTTCAGGCAGCTTTGCTGCGCCTTGACAACCACGCTACACCCACGGTCCACGGGACCGAAACGGCACCCGAATACCACACTTCAGTATAAGACCGGGCCCGGCTTGGAGCATGTCTGCGCCGCAAAGTTGCACCCTCGGTGTGCAGGGGTGCGCAGCCGGGCCGGCGGTTTCGGGCTGGCTCTGGCTACGCCGGCAGGCGCTCGAAGGTCACGACATGGTCCACAGCGGGCCGGATGCCGATCCACTCGCCGAGGTGGTGGTCGTGGTGCGACGGCACATGGGCCATCACCTGCTCGCCGGTTTTCAGCCGCAGCGTGTAGAGGAATTCCGAGCCCCGAAAAGCCTTGCGCTCGATCTGCGCCTTGACCGGGCTGTCGTCGTCGTGGACGATATCGTCGGCGCGCAGCAGGACGTCACATTCACCCCCCGGGTAGGCGTCGGGCAGGGGGCATTCGGCGGTGTCGTCGAGTTCGCCCATCGGCGTATGCACGCGCGGGCCGGAGGCTGACGCCACGATCCGTGCCGGCGCAAAAACGCCATGGCCGATGAACTCGGCGACAAAACGCGTCGCCGGCCGGTGGTACAGCGAGTAGGCGTCGTCCCATTGTTCGAGCCGGCCCTTGTGCATGACGCCGATGACGTCACCCAGCGCAAACGCCTCGAGCTGGTCGTGGGTGACCACCAACGCCGTCGTGCCATGGTCCTTGAGGATCTGGCGCACGTCTTGCGCCAGGCGCTCGCGCAGGTCGACGTCGAGGCTCGAAAATGGCTCGTCGAGCAGCAGCAGTTGGGGCTGCGGCGCAAGTGACCGCGCCAGCGCCACCCGCTGCTGCTGGCCGCCCGAAAGCTGGTGCGGCAGGCGGCGCGCGGCATGCGCCAGGCCGACCAGGTCGAGCATCTCCGCGACGCGGCTGGCACGCTGCGCGCGCGGCAGAGCGTGCACGCCAAACGCCACGTTGTCGGCCACGCTCAGGTGCGGGAAGAGTGCGTAGTCCTGGAACACCATGCCGATGCGGCGCTGCTCCGGCGGCAGGTGGACTTTGCCGGCGGCGTCGCTCAGGACCTGCCCGCCGACCGTGATGCGGCCTGAAGCGACCGGCTCGAGTCCGGCCACCGCGCGCAGCAGCGAGGTCTTGCCGCAGCCCGAAGGCCCGATCAGCACGCCGATGCTGCCGGCCGCCAGGCGCAGCCCGACGCGGTCGACCGCCGACCGCGCGCCTGGGCTGCGCGGATAGCGGACGCTGACACCGTCGAGCGCGAGAAACATGCCTCTATGATACGGCGCAGATGGAAATGAGGACTATTCGCATTCAGACGCTTGCCGACGGCGAACCGAGCCCCGCGGGGGCAAATCGCGACCGGGTCACGTGCCGAGTCGGGTGCCGAGTCGGGTGCCCGCTCGTGCGCCGGCGCACGACCCGGCGCACCACGGGGCCGGCGCGATGCGCGCGCTGCTGATCGCCGTCTGCGCGCTGCTCGCGCTGCCCGTGCTCGGCGTGTTGCTCGTCTGGGTGGATACCGACGCGGCGGCGCTGGCCACGCTGGCCCATCTGGCCGACACCGTGCTCGCCGGCTACGCCGCGCAGTCGCTGCTGCTGGCGCTGGGCGTTGCGGTAGGTGTCGCGCTGCTCGGTGTCGGCAGTGCTGCCGCGGTGGCGCTGTTCCGATTCCCCGGCCGCGGTTATTTCGAGTGGGCCTTGCTGCTGCCGATGGCGATGCCGGCGTATGTGCTGGCCTACGCCTACACCGACGCGCTGCAGGCCAGCGGCCCGCTGCAATCGGCCCTGCGCGACAGCTTTGGCTGGCGCGGCGCGCTGTGGCCGGATATCCGCAGCTTGGGCGGCGCGGTGTTCTTGTTCGTGCTCTGCCTGTACCCCTATGTCTACCTGCTCACCCGAGCGGCACTCGGCGAGCGTGCAGTGCAGTTGATGGAAGCCGCCCGGCTGCTCGGCGCCGGCCGCAAGCGGCGCATCTTCACCGTCGCGCTGCCGCTGGCGCGGCCGGCCGTTGCCGCCGGTGTAGCCCTGGCGCTGATGGAAACGCTAGCCGACTACGGGGTCGGCAGTTATTTCGGCCTGAACACCTTCACCACCGGCATCTACCGCGCCTGGTTGTCGATGAACGATGCCGCCGCCGCGGCGCAACTGGCGTCGATGCTGCTGGCGCTGGTCGCACTGCTGCTCTGGCTGGAGCGACGAAGCCAGGCCCGGCTGCGTTTTGCGAGCAGCCGCGCCGGCGCGCAGCATGGCGACGAGGCACAACCACAAGCGCTGCACGGCAAGGCCGCGCTGGCGGCGTTTGGGTTGTGTGCACTGCCGGTGCTGCTGGGGTTTGTGCTGCCGGTGGGCTGGCTCGTCGCGATGCTCTGGCGCGAGCTTGGCGGCGCGGTGGGCGGTGCAGTCGGGGATGCAGTTGGTGGTGCAGTTGGGGATGCCTCCGGCGCCGGCGCCGGCCTGCCGCTGGCGCGTTTTGCGCAATGGGCGTGGGCCAGCTTTCGCCTCGCCAGCATCGCGGCCGTCGCTGCGGTCGTGCTCGCGCTGGCCCTGGGTTTTGCCCAGCGCCGCCGCGACAACTGGCGCGACCGCGCACTTGCGCTCGCAGCGCGGGTCATCGCGCTCGGCTATGCGGTGCCGGGCGCGGTGATCGCGGTCGGCATCCTGCTGCCGCTGGGCTACGTACAGCAGCGTTGGCCGGACGCGGGCGCAGCGGCGCTGTTCACTGGCACCGTCTTCGGCGTGTTGTATGCCTACCTGGTGCGTTTTTCGGCGGTGGCCTTGCAGTCCATCGAAGCCGGCTACGCCCGCATCGGCCCGGCGGTCGACGAGACCGCGCGCCTGCTCGGCGCCGGGCGCAAGCGACTGTTCGTGCAACTGCACCTGCCCTTGCTCAGACGCTCGGCTTTTGCCGCACTGCTGCTGGTTTTTGTCGACGTCATGAAAGAGCTGCCGGCAACGCTGGTGCTGCGCCCCTTTGGCAGCGACACGCTGGCGGTGGTGGCCTACAACCTGGCCCGCGACGAGCGCCTGGCCGAAGCCGCGCTGCCGTCGCTGGCGATCGTCGCGGTCGGGCTGATCCCGGTGCTGCTGCTTTCGCGGGCGATGCGGGCTTGAGTGCCGGCACTGGCGCCTCCGACGGGAATCGAACCCATATCTAGCGCTTAGGAGGCGCTCGTTCTATCCATTGAACTACGGCGGCGGCGGGCGGATTTTCTCATGCGGCTGGGCCGGGCGCCGGCTCAGCCGCCGCCGAAGCGCCAGGTCCAGATCAAGTCCAGCGAGTTCTCCATCCCGCTCTGCGCGCGCAATGTGAAGCGCTGCGCGATGCGGTAGATGAGTTGCCAGGTGCCCGATGTCGCGTTGACACCGCGCTCGTAGCCGACATACCAGCGCCGGCCGAGCTGTTTTCCCAGGCTGATCACGGTCTCGCGGACCTCGCCGTCGGTCTGGCGCACCGACAGGTCGTCGATGCCGATCCTGCGCAGCAGCTCGTCGGTCGGCGCTTCGCCTTCGCCGGCGAGCAGCGCCACCGCGGCGCGTTGCAGCACCGCGGTATCGGTGCGGCCCAAGCCGTCGGCGCCGCGCCCGAGCACCAGCCACGAGAGTTTTTCGGTCTCGCTCATCTCCGGCTCGCTGACCAGGCGCACGCGTGGTGTGAGGGCGTTGCCGGTGATCGCCACGCCGACGCGCACGTCCATATTCGGCCGCAGCGCCAGGATGTCCAGCCGCGGGTTGTCGGCATTGCCCGAAAAAGCCACCAGGCCGCGGTCGATCTCCAACTTTTGACCGTAGGCTGCATAGGTGCCGTTTTCGGCGCGTACGGTGCCGGTGACCGCGAGGCGGCCGCCGGGCGTGCTCAGGCGCAACTGGCCTTTGAGCGCAGTGTCCAGGCCGCGCCCGCGCAGGCGCAGCCGGTCACCGAGATCGATATCGACGCCGACCTGCGCGGTGCGCAGCAGGCGCGGCGTAGCGGCCGGTTCGTCGGCGGCCAGGCCCGGCACCGCGGCCGCGCGCCGGACCGTGACATCGTCGTCGAGTGAAGGTGCGTCGCGCCGGCTGAGGTCAAAAAATCCGCTGTCGACCGCGACCTTGCCGGTCAAGCGCAGCGCATCGGGTTGCAGCGACAGCGCGGCATTGCCACTCGCCACAAGCTGGCGGTCGACACGACCGATGAGGCGGAATTTTTGCGCCAGCACATTGACCTGCGCCTGCGGTTTGTCGCCAAAGGTCGCGCCGCCGCTGGCGCTGAGCGTGCCTTCGCCGCCGCGCAGGCTGGCGCGCTCGATGCGGGCGCTGGCGCCGTCCAGCGCCAGCAGCAGCTCGCCTTCGCTGAACGCGATGCCCTGCAGCAGGTTGCGCACGCTGACGCCGGCAGCGCGCAGCTCGCCGGTGTACTCCGGCGCGCCGAAGCGGCCGCTGAGTCGCGCCGTCGCGGACAGCTCACCGTCAACCCGCCAGCCGGGTGGCACCCAGCCGCCCCAGATCGCCAACTGCGGCACCGCGATGTGCATCGCGCCGTCGATCGCGGCGTCAGCCGCTGGCCAGCGGCGGTCAGCGCCGGTGCGCACATTCACCGCGCCCGACAGTGTGCCCAGGTAGCGGCCCGAGAGCAGCGGCATGAAGCGCCATTGGCCGTCGTGGGCCGACAGCGTCAGGCTGGCGTCGGTCAGACCGAAGAGCTGCATCGCGCCGGCTTCGGTGACGTGCAGGTCGCCGCTGTCGCGCTTGAAAACGACCTCGGCATCAAAACGATCGGCGGCGCGAATATCGAGTTGGGCGCTCATGCGCAGGTCACCGCCCCACACCACCCCGGGCTGCGCGCGCTGCAGATAGGGCGCCACCAATACCGAGCCGACTTCGGCCTGCAGCTGCAGGTCGGGCCGGCCGCCGTCGGCGCGGTAGCGGATCGCATTCCAGACCAGCGGCACACCACCGGCCAACGTGGCGCGGCCGGGGCTGGCCAGCAGGGCCGCGAGGCGGCCTTGCGCGTCGATCTGGAGCTCGACCAGTACATCGCGCAGGTCGAGCCAGGAGGCGTCGGCCGGGCCGGTGTTGATGACCGCGATCGTGGGCGTGGATGGGGACGCAGGCGCGGCCGCGCTCGACAGCAAAGCCGGCGTTGACGATGAAGCCGCAACCGCAGCCGCCCCGGAAGTCGCCACCGCAGCTGGCACGCTGCCCGACCAGACCCCGGCGCTCAAACGGGTCAATCCGCCGCGCCAGCTGCCGCCACCGGCGGCGGCCGCAAACCAGCCGCCTTCGGCACTCAGCCGCGCCTGCGTGCCGGCGCCGGCGGCCAAGCCGAGCGCGCGTTCGACGGCCAGCGGCGGCCGCGCCGCGGCCGCCAGGTCAAGCTGCATCCTGTGCGCACCCAGCGTGCCCTGCACGCCACCACGCAGCAGCGCCAGGCGCTGGCCGGCATAGACCAGCCCGGTGAGGTCGGTTTGCAGGCTGATCGGCTGATCGCGCCCGGTGTCCATGCGCCATTCGGCGCTGCCCTGATCGAGCTGCAAGGCGCCGGCACGCAGAGCCGTCAGACTCAGCTTGCCTTCGGTGTGCAACAAGGGCCAGCGGCCGTCGGCACTGACCGTGCCCGCCGCCTTGCCGGCCAGCGGCAACCAGCGTTGCAATTCGGCCAGGCGCTCCGATCGCGGCGCTGAGGCCGGTCCGGCAGTCTGCCCGGCAGCCGGCGCGGGTGCCAGCTCCGCCCACAGCGGCAGCAGCGGCGCAAGATCGGCCAGCGCACCGGCATCGAGCGTGGCGCGCCAGCGGTCGTTGTCGCCGCTGCCCACCGGGTCGCCCTGGCCTTCGAGCGTGAGCCGGTTGTTGCGCAGCGCCAGATCGGCGCGAAGGCGACTGCGCTGCGCGGCGGGCAGCCGGCCGTCGTGCTGCAGGTCCAGATGCGCCTGCATAGGCACCCCGGCGAGCGTTGAGTCGCGGACGTCGATGCTGCCGTTGCCGTGCACCGTCTGCAGCAGTTGCAGCAGCGGCAGCCGCGGCGCGTTGTTGGGCAGCGCGAGGTCGAGTTTCCATTGCGCATTCAGTCGGTGCGGCCCGCGGCGCCAGGCCGAACCTGCGGCGCCGGGCCACCAGGGCAGCGGGTCGAAGTCGGCCAGCTGACCTTGGCTGCTGGCCTGCCAGCGCTGCCCCGCGGCGCGTTGTAGCGTCGCGCCGAGTTCGGCCGTGGCTGTGCCCGACGCGGCGCGCAGCTTTTCGATGTGAAAGCGTTCAATCTGCAATCGTTGTGCGCGCAGGCTGGTGTCGAAGTCCAGCGTCACCGGCAGCGGCGCACCTTCGATGCGGCCTTCGAGCTTGCCGAGCAGTTGCATCTCGATCGCAGTCGGTCGCGAAGCGCTGGTCGCACCGGTGGTGGATGCACTGGCCGGCGTGCCTTTGGCATTGGCCACCGGTGCAGCATTGCCGGAAGCGAGCGCGTCGGGCGCGGGCAGCCCGCGCAAGACAATCTCGATCGGGCCCGACAGCATCATCGCTGCGGCACGGCCGTCCAACGACTGCGGCCGCAGGCCGTCGACATCTGTTTTCAGCTTGAATTCGCTGCCCTGCCAGACGCCGCTGCCACGCACGCGGCCGGCAACCGCCGCGGCGTCGCCGAACAGCAGCTCGAAATTGCGCAACTCGACGCGGTCGGCTTGCGCCGGCACGGCATGGATTTCGAGCCGCGCGCGGCGCAGCGGCAAGCGGCCTTCGTCCCAGCGGCCAGGCAGGCTGTTGTCGATCTCGATGTCCGCGGCGGCCGGAGTCTTGCTGCCACTGGTAGTGACCGTGGCGCGGCCGCTCAGCCGGGTCTGCGGCGCGCCGCTGGCCAGCGCGGCGAGGTCCAGCGCCTGCGTCGTCGCCACCAGGCGGCCCAGCGGCCAGGCCTCGAAGGGGCGCACCTGCGCCTGCACGTCGAAAGCCGGTGGGGCGGTCGCGGCGGCGGCCGGGTTGGCCTTCGATCCTGCAGCGGGCGGCGCCCGCGGCGCGCCGCGCAAGGTCGCTTGCAGGTCAAAGATGGCCAGCGGGCCGACGGCGGCGGCTTGACCCGTCCACCCCGGCGTGCCGGCGGCTTCGTCGGGGCCGGCGACCTGCAGTGCGGCATCCAACGTGTACGGCGCATCGGCCTCGATGCGTAAATGGCCACGGGCGCGCAGGCGGTCCCAGCCGAAGGAGAGGTCTTCGACAAGGTGCCGGCCGCCATCCGCAGCGCCGATCTGCAAGGCGGCGCGCAGTTGCTGCACGGGCGCCAGCGCATCAACTTGCAGCGTCTCGACGCTGACCCGCGCGATCTTCGCCTCGACGAGCGAGCGCAGTGTTGATGGCAGCTTGAGTGGATCGTTAGACGCCGCGCCGCTGTGCACCACGATCCGCTGCGCCGTTGCCGAATCGGCCTGCAAGCCAGCCCAGACCCCCTGCCGCAACCACCAGCGCCAACGCACGCCGCGCAGTGCGAGCGCATGAATCTCGACGCGCAGGCCGCTGGCGCCGACCCAATCGACGCGCTCGGCGCTGAAGTCATTTCCGAGCAGCGCCCCCTGCGGGTTGGTCACCGTCAGGCCGGGCAGATGGGTCAGCAGCCAGGCGCTGCGGGCTTCGCTTTGCAGCACCGAGCGGGCGATAAAAAAGCTCATCAACGGCAGGCCGACGAGCGCTGCGAGCAGCACCCACCAAACGCTGCGCAGCAAGGCGCGGCGCGCGCGGGGCGGCGCTGGTATTGCCCTCGGCGCGGGTGCGGGTGCGGGTGCTGCGGGGTCGGTATTCATCGCGCTCCCCGGTCGGCTTCAAAAGACGATGCCGACACTGAAATGCAGCCGCACGCGGCGCAGTTCGCTGGCGTAGGCCAGATCAAGCTTCAGCGGCCCGACCGGGCTGCGCCAGCGCAGGCCGACACCGCTGCCGAGCACGGGTTTGAAATCCTTGAAGCTGGCTGCGGCATTGCCGGCATCGACAAATACCGCGCCCCAGAGCTGCGGCATCGAGTCGAAGATCGGCCGCGCCAGCTCGACGCTGCCGGTGAGCAGCGCGTTGCCGCTGCCGACCACGCCGGCGGTCGTCGGCCCCAGGGTGCGGTAGGCATAACCGCGCACCGAATCGTCACCCCCAGCGCGGAAGCGCAGTCCCTCGGGCACCTCGAGCTGGTCGGGCGCAAAGATCTGGCCGGCCTCGATGCGCGCCTGGCCATACCAGCGTTGCCAGAGCGGCAAATAGGCAGTCAACCGGCCGTAAGCACGGCCGAAGGCGCCGCGCACATTGCTGCCAGACTGGGCCTGGCCGCCGCCGCCTTGCAACGACACCGTCAGGCCGCGGGTCGGCAGGATCGGGTCGTCGATATCGCGCCAGCTCCAGTGGTAATGCGCCGACAGCGAGCGTGCATCGTCGCGGCTCGATGCGGTGCGCCGCGACGAGCGATCGAACTGCGCAAAATACAGGCGCTCGATGCGCGGCGAATCCTGTGCGCGCCCGGCGCGCAGGCGCTGGGTGAGCACGACGTCGGTATCGGTTTCCAGGCGCTCGACGGTGCCACCGGCCAGCCAGCGATAGAACTCCGGGCCGGGGTGGGTGCTGATCTCGCCGTCCCAGGCCTGGCGCGCGCGGCCCCATTCGGCCTTGTTGCGCGCTGTTGCGGCGTAGCCCAGCACACGCCGGTAGATATGTTCCAGCGTGGCGCGCGGCCCGGTATTGGCGCTGATACCGACGCCCACCGTGAGCTGGTGCAAGGGCAGCTCGGCCAGGCGCACCAGCACCGGTGCGGCGTCGGCCTTGTCGACGTTGTTGTCCAGCGCGACGCTGACGCGCTCGAAGAGGCCGGACTTCTGCAGCCGGTCCTGAAAATCAAGCAGCAGCGTTTCGGTCACCGGCGTGCCGGCGGCAAAACCGGCCTGGTTGAGCACGGTCTGGCGGTCGTGCATCAACAGGCCCTCGACCTCGATCTCGCCGCTGCGAAACAGCGGCCCCGATTCGGCCACCAGATACAGGCGGGCGCTGTGATTGCTGGCGTCGATATCGGCGGCAGTGCCGCCCCAGGTGGCGGCGGCGTAACCGGCGGCGCGCAGCTGTGCCAGCGCGGCGGCTTTGGCGTCGGCCCAGGCCGGGTTGCGAAATGGTGTGCCGGCTTTCATTGGCCAGCTGTCGCGCAGTGTTTGCAAGGTCTGCTGCGCCAGCGCGTCACCGCCGAGCACCGCGCTGGCCAGCGCACCGTCAGGTTCGATATCGACGCGCGCGACGCGGGTCTGCGGGCCGGTATCGAGCACCACCCGCACCCGCTCTGGCGCGCCGGCCACGGGCGCGGGCTCGCGTGTGATGCGCACCAGCGGCGCAAAAAAACCTTCGGTCTGCACCAGCTCGCGCACCTGCGACGGCGCGGCGTCGATCAGGCGCGCAAGTTCGCTGTCGCTGATCGATTCACCGCGCGCGACGCTGCCCAGGCGCACCAGGTCGAGATAGCGCTCGAGCAGCAGCTTCAACGCCGCCGGCGCCTCGATCTCGACCACCAGCGGCGCCGGTGGCAGCGGCGCTGCATCAGGCGGCGTGCCGGCCGCGGCCGGGTCGCGCTGCAACAGCGCACAACCCGTGCCCAGCAACATCGGCCCTGCCAGCAGCAAGGCTGCCAGCGAACGTCTCATTTGCTGAGCAGCCGGATCGCGCTTTCGAGACCAGCCAGCGTGAGCGGGAACATGCGCTGGTTCATCAGCTGCTGCACGATCGAGATGCTTTGCCGGTACTGCCAGACACCCTGCGGCTCGGGGTTGATCCAGGCAAATTTGGGGAACGCGTTGGTCAGCCGCTGCAGCCATTCGGCGCCGGCTTCTTCGTTGTTGTATTCGACGCTGCCGCCGGGTTGCAGGATCTCGTAGGGGCTCATCGTGGCGTCGCCGACGAAGATCAC
>JANPDN010000141.1:0-2919 GCA_031431555.1 Rubrivivax sp. | reverse complement strand
CATGCCGTCGACATCGGTGGCTACTACTTCGCCGATCCCGACAAGTGCAAGGCTGTGATGCGCCCGAGTGCGACCTTCAACAGCGCCCTGGCCTCGGCACGCGGCTAGGGCTGCGATGCCCGCAGCCTGCCGCTCGCCAGCCTTGTCGGTTCAAGCAGCGTAGGCGATCCGCAGGTCGCCGATGCCGTCGATGTGCGCTTCAAGTTGGTCGCCCTTGTGTACCGGGCCCACGCCGGTCGACGTGCCGGTCATGATCAGATCGCCCGGTTGCAGGGTGACCAGGTGCGACAAATAGGAAATCTGCTCCTGCACGTTCCAGATCTGCATGGCCAGATCGCCCTGCTGGCGCATCTCGCCATTGATCTTCAGCCAGACGGCGCCTTCGGCAGGGTGGCCGATGCTGGCGGCTGGTGACAGGGCGGTGATGGGTGCAGACTGTCGACTCTCTTGCCCATTTCCCAGCGGCGGCCCATCTGCCGAACATCGTGGCTGCGTTCGCTACTTCTCAGGGCGGCAGCGCCCGCGCGCTGTTGATGCGGATCGCGCCGCTGGCGCTGACCGGGCCGCTGCCCTGGGGTGCGGTGAAGTCCAGCGCCAGCCGCGCAATGCGGCCCGCGCTGTCGACTTCCAGGTCGTGGATGACGAACTCGCCCTGTACGGACGAGGGCCGGATCTGGCCGCTCACCAGGTCCAGGGTCGGCACGCCGGCGGGCCGCTCGAACCAGCCGCTGCTGTAGGCATTGGCATAGGTGCCCGGCTGCAGGGCCTGGCCGTCCGCGCTGCTCAGCTCGAGGCTCCAGTTGCCATTCGGATGCGTGGGGTCGGCGGCCTCCGCATATGCCAGGCTCAGCCGGGCGCCCTGTTGGCTGGCCGTCAACGTGCCGACGGCCGGGCTGCTCCAGAGCTCCTTGGGGGGGTTGAACCAATTCGAGAGGTCCATCGGCACGCGCAGCCGGCCGAGCCAGGCGCCGCTCGTGTCGGCAACCGTGCGCAGTACGAAGTCCGCGCTTTCGCTGTTGCCCGCGCCGTCCACGCTCACCGTTAGCCGCAGCGTGGCAGACCCAACGCCGCTGGCGCCGGGGGCCAGACCGATCAGGGTGCTGCGCTCGTTGGGCTTGTCGATCGTCAGCGGCGTGCCGCCGAGCTGGGCCCACTCGTAGCGGATGCCGGCCGGAGCGCCGCTCGGCGGTGGCAGTCCGACGGCCTCGACCGACCCGCCGGCCTTCAGCGTCAGGTGTCCGGCGAGGCTTGACTGCGGATTGAGGATGTTCGGCGTTGTGAACGCGCCGATGCTGCCGCCATAGCGGGACAGGACGCCGCCGGTGGTGGCGCGCATCTGCTGGCCGTCGGCGGTGGGCTGGCCAGTGTCGACGAGCAGCTCGTAGCGGCGTGAGTAGCGCAGCGGCTGGGTCGGCTTGAGCTTGATCAGCGCGCCATGGAGTTCCGCCTGCACGGGAACCTCTACGCCGGCCGCGGGAAACTGGTCCAGGCGGCCGTGGTCCATCAGCCGCCAGCGCCAGGCCGTGGCGCCGGCCAGGGGTCGGGTGAACTGCAGTGAGAAAGTCGTGTCCACCGGCAGCGTGCTGCCGCCGACGAAGGGCGGGCGCAGCGTGAGCTCATTGGCGTTGTAGGCGTAGGTGTTGCCGCGGCCGCCGGGCGTGTAGTCGGCGAAGAAGACGCCGGAGACGAGGCCGACGCCTTCCCAGGTGCCTTCGCCCCGGGCGTCCACGCTGCCGTCTCCGGCAAGGTCCAGGGTGACGGAGAGATCGGACGGGCCGCGGCTGGCGCCGCCGATGGCGACGCTGACCAGGTCGCCGCCGCGCCCGCGCATGGCGAAGGAGCCCTGCTGTGGGCCGGGCTCGGGCAGCTCGTCCAGCCAGCTGCGCAGCGGCGTCGGCATGCTGACGTCGAAACCGCCGCCGAGCTCGGGGCAGTCGTAGCGCATGCGGATGTCGAGCTGGGTGCGCGGCTCGTCCCAGCGGTGGGTCTTTTCGAAGCGGAAGGCGGTGATGCGGTCGGCGGCGAAGCCAGCGCCGGGGAAGTCAAAGGCGATCGCGTCATCGCTGCCGCCGCCAATGACAAGCGCGTGACGCAGTTCGCTGCGTGAGAGCGCCAAGCGCGTCTGGCCCGAGACGCGGAAGTCCGCCGGGCCGGGCGTGCCGACGACCGCGGCCAACACCATGCCCGGTGCCGGCAGCACAACGCGGGCGACAAAATCGCCGCTGCCGGTCACGCTGTCGAGCAGCACAGTGATTCGGCCATGCGCCGAGCGCGCCAGAGGCTCGCGAGCGCAGGCACTGAAGTCCAGCGAAATCTCGTCGCCTGCACCGAGCGTGCCGTTGCCGTCTTTGTCGGCCCAACTGCGCTGCAGCGTACCCGAGTCGCAGTTGATGGTGCTGACCGTCGCGCCCGGCTGGTTTGCGGCGGCCGCGACCTCCTGGGTGACGGCCTGGCCGATGCGCAGCATCAGCTCGCTCGCCCACAGGGGATAGCCGGCGACCCGGCCGGCATTCGCCGTGGTGAATGCGAGGGCGGCCGAAGCATCGGTGCCGCCGCCGCCACCCGCACTGCCACCGCCGGCTCCGCCGTCGCCCCCGCTCCCGACATCGCTACCGCTCCCGACATCGCTACCGCCACCGCCACCGCAGGCGGACAGCAGGCCCGCCAAGGCCAGCGCACAGGCGAACATCCGAAGCTCTGCACTCACCGGTGCCTCCCTGTGCGTCTCGTTTGCGTAGACGGCATTGTCCACAGCACGCAGGGGACGGCTGACGACGGTGGGGCTACTCGACCTTGATGCTGGCCTTCTTCACCACCGGCCCCCACTTGTCCAACTCAGCGCGGATCACTGCTTCCATCTGCTCGGGCGTGCTGCTGCGCGGCTCGACATTGCGGTCGGTGAAGAGCTTGCGCACCTCC
>JANPDN010000140.1:0-7727 GCA_031431555.1 Rubrivivax sp. | reverse complement strand
ACAAAGACATCCCCCGGCTCCATCACCGCCGAGCCGATATGGCGCAGCAGTTCATGGCGGCCATCAACGCGCTCGACGCGGTTGATGCCTAACGCACCACTTGAGCCGCCAGCCATGCCGAAGGCCGGCACCTCGCGGCCGTTGCTCAGGATCGACGCCGTCATGCGCTCGAGAAAACGCACGCGGCGCACACCGCCGTCACCACCCCGCCAGCGGCCGGCGCCGCCCGAGCCGGGGCGGATCTCGTAACTCTCCAGCCGCACCGGGAAGCGAAATTCGAGCACCTCGGGGTCGGTCAGGCGCGAGTTGGTCATGTGCGTCTGCACGACGCTGGTGCCGTCAAAACCCGGCCCCGCGCCCGAGCCGCCGGAAATCGTTTCGTAATACTGGTGGCGCTCGTTGCCGAAGGTGAAATTGTTCATCGTGCACTGGCCTGCCGCCATCACACCGAGCGCGCCGTAGAGCGCATTCGTCACGCAGGTTGATGTCTCGACATTGCCGGCGACTACCGCCGCGGGGGGTGTCGGGTTGAGCATGCAGCCTTCGGGCACGATCACATGCAGCGGTTTCAAGCAGCCGGCGTTGAGCGGAATATCGTCGTCGACGAGGGTGCGAAAGACGTACAAGACCGCGGCCATCGTCACCGCTTTGGGGGCGTTGAAATTGTTCGGCAACTGCGCGCTGGTGCCGCTGAAGTCGATCGTCGCTTCACGCTGCGCGGCATGCACCGTGACCTTGACCTGGATCTCGGCGCCGTTGTCCAGGCGCAGTGAAAACGCGCCGTCCTTCAGCGCCGTGATGACCCGGCGCACCGACTCTTCGGCGTTGTCCTGCACATGCTGCATGTAGGCCGCCACCGTCACCCGACCAAACTGCGCGACCATCGCGATCAGCTCTTCGACGCCCTTCTGATTCGCCGCGATCTGCGCGCGCAGGTCGGCAATCGTCTGCTCCGGGTTGCGCGCCGGATATCGCCCACTGCCCAGCTGGGCGCGCAGTTCAGCGTCGCGCAGAACGCCGTCGCGCACGAGCAGGAAGTTGTCGAAGAGCACACCCTCTTCGTCGATCGTCTTGCTGAACGGCGGCATCGAACCCGGCGTGCTGCCGCCGATATCGGCGTGGTGGCCGCGCGAAGCGACGTAGAACGACGGCGGGGCGTCGACATCGTCAGTCGACGCAGGCCCTGCGGGCGTGTTGATCCAGACTGGCGTGACCACCGTCACATCGGGCAAATGTGTGCCGCCGTGGTAAGGATCGTTGAGCACGTAGACGTCGCCGGGCATCATCTGCGGGTTGCGCTCGATTACGGTCTTGATCGACTCGCTCATCGAGCCCAGGTGCACCGGCATATGCGGCGCATTCGCGATCAGCTCACCGGCGGCGCTGAACAGTGCGCAGGAAAAATCCAGCCGCTCCTTGATATTCACCGAGTAGGCGGTGTTCTGCAGGCGCAGGCCCATCTGCTCGGCGATATTCATGAACAGGTTGTTGAAGACCTCCAGCATCACCGGGTCGGCATCGGTGCCGATGGCATGCTGCGTCGCGCGCGGCTGCACCCGATGCAACTCGATCGCGCCGGCGGCCAGCAGCCGCGCCTGCCAACCGGGCTCGACGACCGTGGTGGCATTTTTTTCGGCGATCACCGCCGGGCCGTCGATGACCGCACTGGCTTGCAGCGCCTCGCGCACGTGCAGCTCTGCGTCGAGCCATTCGCCGCTGTGCATCTTCACTGTCGCGGTCGGCCACGGGTGGTGCGCCGCTGGTTCTTCATGCGCGGCCGCAACGTCGCCGCCGAAGCGCTCGCCGGCGCCGACCGCTTCGACCGACACCGCTTCGATGACGAGCATTCGGTCAGGCATCAGGAAAGCAAACCTTTGCCGGTAGCCGGCCTCGAACTCGGCACGGATCTCGCCGATCGATGCCAGCCCGACATCCAGCGCGGTGTCGGTGCCTTGATAACGCACATGCACATGCCGGCGCAGGCTGATGCGGCTTGAGACCACTCCCTGGAGCGCGACCTCCTGCTGCGCCTGACTGCCGAGCTCGTCCAGCCGCGCCGCGGCCGCAGCCAGGCCGGCTTCGTCCAGCGGCAATTCGATCGACGCCTCGCGCATCACGATCTGGTCGGCCAGCCCCATGCCGTAGGCGCTGAGCACCCCGGCCAGAGGGTGCACAAACACCCGCGTCATCGCCAGCGCGTCGGCGACCAGGCAGGCATGCTGGCCACCGGCGCCGCCAAAACATTGCAGCGTGTACTGGGTGACGTCGTAACCGCGTGCGACCGAGATGCGTTTGATCGCATTGGCCATGTTCTGCACCGCGATCTGCAGGTAACCCTCGGCCAAAGACTCCGGCGTCGCTGCGCGGCCGGTGGCCTGCTGCACCTGTGCCGCGAGCGTCTCGAACCGGCTCAACACAACATCCCGGTCGAGGGCTTCGTCGGCGTTCGGGCCGAAGACTTTTGGGAAGTGCGCCGGCTGGATCTTGCCCAGCAGCACATTGGCGTCGGTAGTGGCTAACGGGCCACCTCTGCGGTAACTTGCCGGGCCCGGGTTGGCGCCGGCGCTGTCGGGGCCGACCCGCAAACGTGCGCCGTCAAAATGCAGGATCGAGCCGCCGCCGGCGGCCACGGTGTGGATGCTCATCATCGGCGCGCGCATGCGCACCCCCGCCACCTGGGTCTCGAAGGCACGCTCGAATTCGCCGGCATAGTGGCTGACATCGGTGCTCGTGCCGCCCATATCGAAGCCGATGACCCGGCCGTGGCCGGCCGCGACCGCGGTGCGCACCATGCCGACGATGCCACCGGCCGGGCCCGACAGGATCGCGTCCTTGCCCTGGAAACGCTGCGCCTCGGTGAGGCCGCCGCTGCTCTGCATGAAAAACAGCCGCACGCCGGGCATCTGGCCGGCGACCTGGTCGACATATCGCCGCAGGATCGGCGACAGGTAGGCGTCGACTACCGTCGTATCGCCGCGCGACACCAGCTTGAGCAGCGGGCTGACCTCGTGCGAAGCGCTGACCTGTGTGAAGCCGATCTCTCGCGCCAGCGCCGCCGCCGCTTGTTCATGCGCGGTGTAGCGGTAACCGTGCATGAAGACCACCGCGCAAGCGCGGATGCCGGCATCAAAGGCCGCCTGCAGCTTTGGCCGCAGCGCGCCCAGGTCGATCGGCAACAGCATCTCGCCCTGCGCGCCGACACGTTCTTCGGCTTCGATGACCTGCTCGTAGAGCAATTCTGGCAGCACGATGTGGCGCTCGAAGAGCTTCGGCCGCGCCTGGTAGGCGATGCGCAGCGCATCGCGAAAACCCCGCGTCGTGACGAGCAGCGTGCGGTCACCCTTGCGTTCGAGGAGCGCGTTGGTGGCGACGGTGGTGCCCATTTTCACGCAGTCGACCTGCGCCGGCGTGATCGCCTGGCCCATCTGCAGGCCAAGCAGGCGGCGGATGCCTTCGACAGCGGCATCACGATAGCTTTCTGGGTTCTCGCTGAGCAGCTTCAGCGTGTGGAGGTGCCCGTCCGGTGCGCGGCCGACGATATCGGTGAAGGTGCCGCCGCGGTCGATCCAGAACTGCCAGCGCGGGTCTTGCTTGTCGGCAGGTTTCTCGGCGTGTTTTTCGCGATGTTCATCGGCGTTTTTTTCAGCATTCATGACCAGGCTTTCCAACGCTCTTGAACCAGCGTCAACAGGTGGTGGACCGGCCGCGCGGTGGCGCGCCGCACGGCCTCGGCATAGGGTGGCAGGTTGGTGCACTCGAAGACGATGGAGTCGATCTGCGGATGGCGCTGCACAAGTTGCAGCGCAGCGGCGACAGCGTCGGCTTCGGCCTGAACGCTGTCGAGCGCAGGCAAGTCGTCAAGCAGCGTTTGCTGCAACGAGCAGCCGTGTCGCAAGCCCTCGATTGGCGTCGCGGCGTCGGCGCCTGCGGCCGGCAGATGAGACCGGCCCAGCACTGCCGCATCCACCGTCAACACACCGGGCCGATTCAGTTCGCGCAGCTTGAGCAGGCTCGATGTCCACACCGGCACCGGCAGCGCGTCTTGCAGGGCTTGCTGCATCTGCACCAGAAAGCCGCAGCTGGTCGTGATCGCCGCGGCGCCGTCGAGCACCAATTGGCGCGCCGCGTCGACAAATGGCTGCAACAACGCGGGGTCGGCGTCACGCACCACACGCTGCGGCGACGCGCCTGGCACGACGGCAAGCCGCACCGGCATCGGCCAGCTCGCTGCGTTGCCAGCGTCGCCGAGCGGCCGCGGAAAACGCGTGTCGAGCATCAGAATGCCGAGGAAGGCAGAGCTCACAGCGATGTCGCGGCGCGTGCCGCCTGGTCGTACATGCCGGACATGATGCGCAGCAGCCGCGCGAGCTCGCCGATATCGGCGTTCAACTCGGTATCCAGGCTCTGCACCAGGCATTGTTCGCGCACCGCGCGGTACTGCGCCACAAACGCATCGCCCTGGGGCGTCGGGCTGTAGAGCACCTCCTTGCCCTGCTTGTGCGCCGCGGCCAGGCCGGCGGCGACGAGTTTTTTCAGAGCGTACGCGACCACATGGGTATCTTCGTAGTTCAAGACGAAGCAGATATCGGCGAGCTTTTTGTTGCGCGCGCGGTGGCACAAATGGTGCATCAGCAGCACATCGGTGATCGTCAGATCGGGGCAACCGGCGGCTGCCATGCAGCGCACCGCCCAGCGCGAGAAGGCGTTCCACGCGACGATCAAACCGAACTCGAACTCCGACAACTCCATGCTCTTGGGCGAGACCAGATGCGACGACGAGACGATGCCCGCGGGTTGCTTGCCGGCGGCACGGGCGGCCGCGGGCGAAAGCGATGGTGCGGCATTCGGCGCTGGCCTTGGCGCGGGTCTTGGCGCGGGTTTTGCTGCAGGCTTCCTGGGCATCGGTGTTTTCACTGAAACGTTGAAGATTCGTTGACACTTTATCGACAACTTCACTAGACTGCAACCCGCACCGATCCCCCTGAGGCAAACCCCGATGAACATCGGCCCGGCGCGCCTCATGCTTTTGCACCGTCATTCTTTGCCCGGAGCCCTGCCATGAAACTGCTGCCCTCGCTGCTGACCGCAGCCGCCCTGTTTGCCACCGCGCCCGCCCAGGCCCAGGTCAAATGGGACCTGCCCGCCGCCTACCCTGCGGCGAACTTCCACACCGTCACGATGACCGAGTTCGCGGCCGATGTCGACAAGGCCACTGGCGGCAAACTCAAGATCACCGTGCATGCCGGCGCGTCGCTGTTCAAGGCGCCGGAGATCAAACGTGCGGTGCAGGGCGGCCAGGCACAGATGGGCGAAATCCTGCTCGCCAACTTTGCCAACGAATGGCCGATCTACGCCGCCGACGGCATGCCCTTCCTGGCCGACAGCTACGACGAATCGATGAAGCTGTACAAGGCGCAGCGGCCGCTGATGGAGAAAAAACTCGCCGAGCAGGGGATGATGTTGTTGTACTCGGTGCCCTGGCCGCCACAGGGCATCTACACCAAGAAGCCGGCCAACAGCGTGGCTGACTTGAAAGGTGTGAAGTGGCGCGCGTACTCGCCAGCTACGGCGCGCATCGGCGAGCTCATCGGCGCGCAGCCGGTCACCGTGCAGGCGGCCGAGGTTTCGCAGGCCCTGGCCACCGGTGTCATCGAGAGCTACATGTCCAGCGGCTCGACAGGCGTCGACAGCAAGACCTATGAACACCTGAAATATTGGTACGACACCCAGGCCTGGCTGCCCAAGAATGCGGTGATCGTCAACAAGGCTGCGTTCGACGCGCTCGATGCGCCGAGCAAGCAGGCGCTGCTCAGGGCCGGCGCCGACGCCGAAGTGCGCGGCTGGGCGGCGAGCAAGCGCACGAATACAGAGTCGATCGAAAAGCTCAAGGCCGGTGGCATGCAGATCCTGCCGCCCAGCGCGCAGCTCAAGGCGGATATGAAAAAGGTCGGCGACGTGATGCTCAAGGAATGGCTCGAAAAAGCCGGAGCCGAAGGCAAGCAGCTCGTCGACGCTTTCAGCAAGTGACCCGGTGAGCGTCAGCGCTGCTGTCGGTGTGCCGCCGAGTACGCTGCGTCGATCGCTCGACGCGGTGTACGCCGGTGGCGGCATGCTGGCCGCGCTGTGTGTGCTGGCGATCTTCGTGCTGATGATCGGCGCCTCGGTCGGCCGCTCGCTCGAATGGCACGTCGGCTGGGTCAACGATATCGTCTCGTGGCTCTGCGCCGCTGCGGCCTTTCTCGGCATGGCCTACAGCTTCCGCAACGGCGACTTCGTGCGGGTCACCTTGCTGCTCGAATCGTTGTCGCCGCCGATGCGACGCAGCTTCGAGGTCGCTTCGCTGGCGGTGGCCGCCATCGCAGTGGGCTACCTCGGGTTCTGGGCCGCGCGGTTCACCTGGGAGAGCTACAAGTTCAACGATATCGCCGGCAATATGGTGGCGATTCCGATCTGGATCCCGCAGCTGAGTTTTGTCGTCGGGGCCGCTGTCTTTGTGCTCGCCGTCATCGACGAATGTGTCTGCGTGCTGCGCGGCGGGCGGCCTTCGTATGTGACCAAGGTTGAAGAGCGGCACGCTCGCGGCGACTTCTCGGAGGATCTCTGAGTGAGGTCGCTGTTGTTGGATTCTTTGCGAAGTGATCGTGTGTTTGTCGTTGGCTGCCGCCGGCCGGGATTTCGCCCCGGCGGGCGACTCACTTTCTTTGCTGGTGCAAAGAAAGTAAGCAAAGAAAGCACCTCAATACGATTTGGCTCGCTGGCCACGGGCGCTGCGCGCCGTGAGGAGGCGCAGGACTTGAATCGCGCGCATGGGCGCGCTCAAAGTCAGCAAGCATTGAAGCGTTGGCCCGGCTGTTTCTTGAGCCACGCCGCGCTGCTCCTTCGCGCGCCCATGCGCGCGATATGCATCCCGACAACGAGCTGGAGCGCAGCGAGCGGCAACAGCGAGCGAGATCGTATTCAACGTGCTTTCTTTGGTTACTTTCTTTGCACGAGCAAAGAAAGTGACTCGCCCGCCGGGGCGAAATCCCGGCCGGGGGCGGCCCCGCCCGCAAAGAACTTCAACGCAACGCCGGGGCGCCATCCCGGCACGGCCCGAGAACAAATCAATCACCACACGAGCGCGGAGGCTCCGCCATGGGCCTGCTAGAAATCGGTGGCCTGTTGCTCTTCATCCTGCTGCTGCTGCTCACCGGCGGCGTCTGGATCGCGATGTCACTGGCCATCGTCGGCTGGGTTGGTCAGGCGTTTTTCACGACCACGCAGCCCGGCAAAAATCTCTTCTCGGCGTTCTGGGAGACGACGGCGAGTTGGGAGCTGGCAGCGCTGCCGCTGTTCATCTGGATGGGCGAGATCCTGTTCCGCACCAAGTTGTCGGAGCAGATGTTCGACGGCCTCGCGCCCTGGTTGTCCAAGGTGCCGGGCCGGCTGATGCACACCACGATCCTGGGCTGCGGCATCTTCGGGTCGGTCTCGGGCTCATCGGCGGCCACCTGCGCCACGATTGCCAAAGTGGCGCTGCCCGAACTCGGCCGCCGCGGCTACGACCGCCAGCTTGCACTCGGATCGCTGGCCGCGGCCGGCGGGCTGGGCATCCTGATCCCGCCATCGATCACGATGGTCGTCTACGCGGTGGCCGCCGACGCCAGCGTGATCCGCCTATTTCTCGCCGGCTTCCTGCCCGGGTTTATGTTGATGGGTCTTTTCAGCGGCTATATCGCCTGGTGGAG
>JANPDN010000139.1:0-6692 GCA_031431555.1 Rubrivivax sp. | reverse complement strand
GGGCTGATCTACCTGGCCGGGCCGGCGGCGGTCTATGCCGTCTGCGCGCTGCTCTTGGCTGTCGGCGCGGCCTTGAGCCTGAGGCTCCGCGACGGGAGCCGACCGCGCGGCGCGCCGGTGAGCCTGCAAACGCTGCTCGCCGGCGTGCGCTACGTGCGCCACAACCCGGTCGTGCTGGGCGCCATCTCGCTCGACCTTTTTGCGGTGCTGCTCGGTGGCGCCACCGCGCTGCTGCCGATCTTTGCCAAGGACATCCTGCATGTCGGCCCGCTGGGCTTGGGCCTGCTGCGCGCCGCGCCGGCAGTCGGTGCGCTGCTGATGTCGATCGCGCTGACACGCTGGCCGATCCAGCGCGGCGCCGGCGTCAAGCTCTTCGCCTCGATCGTCGTCTTTGGCCTGGCGACGCTGGCCTTTGCACTGTCGACCTCGTTTGTGCTGTCGCTGCTGGCGCTGCTCTTCACCGGGCTGGCCGACATGGTCAGCGTCGTCGTGCGCCAAACCCTGGTGCAGCTGGAAACCCCCGACGCCATGCGCGGGCGGGTCAGCGCCGTCAACTCGGTATTCATTGGTGCGTCCAACCAGCTCGGCGAGTTCGAGTCCGGCGCCACCGCGGCGCTGCTCGGCCCGGTCGGCTCGGTGCTGCTCGGCGGCATCGGCTCGATCGTCGTCGCTGTGCTCTGGTGGCGCTGGTTTCCAGCGTTAGCCAGGCGGGATGCGCTGGTGCAGCGTCCGGCGTAACACCCTCAGCCACGCTTTTCTTTCATCCGCAGCTTGGACGCACGGCCACGCGCTTTCCACTCCGACACCTGCTGCTGGCGCTCGAGCGCGCTGAGGGTGTCGCGGCGGGCTTCGCGCAGCAGCTTGTGATAGCTGCGCAGGCGCTCGTCAGGCACCACGTCAGCGACAGCGCAGCCCGGCTCGCCGGCATGCCGGCAATCGCGGAAGCGGCAGCGTGACGCGAGCTGGTGGACATCGTCAAAAACCGTTTGCAACGCCGCTTCGTCGGTATCCAGCCGCAGCGTGCGCAGCCCCGGTGTGTCGATGATGCAGGCGCCCGCCGCAGTGCGGTGCAAGGTGCGCGCGGTCGTCGTGTGGCGGCCGCGACCGTCGCCCTTGCGCGTGCCGCCGGTGGCTTGGCACTCGGTGCCGATGAGGGTGTTGGTCAGCGTGCTTTTCCCCGTGCCGCTGGAGCCGAGCAGCACCAGCGTCTGGCCGGCCTGGAGCCAGGGCGCCAGCGCCACTGCGGCGCCATCGTCGAGGGCGTTGACCGCCACCAGGCCGACATCCGCCGGCAACACCGCGCGCACCTCGGCGACCCGGGCTTGAGCATCGGCGCAGAGGTCGGCTTTGGTCAGCACGACGACGGCTGCCACCTGCGCCAGCCGCACCAACGCCAGATAGCGCTCGAGCCGGCGCAGGCTGTAGTCCATGTCCAGCCCGATCACGAGCAAGGCGGTATCGACATTGCTCACGATCACCGCCCGCGCCACCTTGTCGCGGCCGTCGTGCAGCCGGCGCGCGATCTGGGTCGTTGGCGGCAGGCGCTGCTGCACCCACCACTGGCCCCATTCGTTGGGCTCGGCGAGCACCCAGTCGCCGACCGCAATCGCGTCGGACTGATCCTGCAAGGCATGCAACAACGCCGGCATCAGGCGGGCCGGGGTTTCTTCTTCGCCGTCGTGCAACACGATATGTTCGCGCTGCACTTCGACAACACGCCGCAGTGTTTGTGATGACGGCGCTGCGGGCAAAGCCCGCAACACCGCCGCCGTCAGCCCGATGTTTTGCAACCGGGCCAGGGAGATCGAATCGATCATTGAAGTTCCACTTTTCATCGGCCGCCGATGCGCCATGCACGCCTCTGCGCAAGTCAGACGCAGAGCGCGGCAAGGCATGCCATCACACGGCCCGGGTGCCTTGCGGCACGGGTCAGGCGCAGATGTGAATCGAGGGCGCGCGCGGCGTGTCTTGCGACACAGCCGGCGAGGAATCAGTGAGCGGCGGCGGTGTCAGCGCCGCGTCGCCGGCGGCTTGAAAAGCCGCCGGCGCCATTCAGCGCAGCCTAGGCGGCGCGCACCCGAATCCACAGGGGGGCAAGGGCTTGAATATTGTGTTCCATGGCAGCCTCCATCGATGTGGGTTGAGCGAGGGCGTGAATGTCCTCGTTCGTCGCACGCGCGTCAAGCCGCGTGTTGTGGGGGTGTTGCGGTGACGTTGCGTGGTCGCCGCGTGGTCGTCGCGTTTGGCATTGAAGGTGCTGCTCCGAAGCTGGCTATCCTGCGCCATGGACCTGGCCTGCCTGCACCACGACGCCCACCTGATCGTCGTCGACAAACCCGCCGGGCTGCCCGCCGTGCCGGGGCGCGGCGTCGATTTGCAGGACTGCGCGGCGTCGCGCGTGCAACAGGACTGGCCCGATGCGCTGGTCGTGCACCGGCTCGACATGCACACCTCCGGCCTGTTGCTCTTTGCGCGGGGCATCGAGATGCAACGCTGCTTGAGCCGCGCCTTTGCCGAGCGCACCGTGCACAAACGTTATGTCGCCGTGGTCAGCGGCTTGCTGGCAGAAGACAGCGGCGTCATCGACCTGCCGATTGCCGCCGACTGGCCGAACCGGCCGCGGCAGCAGGTCGATTTTGTCAACGGCAAAAAGTCGATCACGCAGTGGCGGGTGCTCACGCGGGCTGCCTCATCGACGCGGGTCGAACTCGAGCCGGTCACCGGCCGCACGCACCAGTTGCGGGTGCACCTGGCGGCGATCGGCCACCCGATCGTCGGCGACCGGCTCTATGCGCCCGAGGATGTGCAGCGGATGGCGCCACGGCTGCTGTTGCATGCCGCTGAACTCGCTTTCACACATCCCGGCACGGGCTTGCCGGCGCAGTTCGAAAGCGCGTCGCCGTTCTGACATCGATCGGCACGGCGCAGCGCCGCCGCGCCTCGCGTATCCTGCCGGCCGATGAATACCAGTACCGCCCCGACCCCCATCACGATCATCACCGGCGCCTCGCGTGGGCTTGGCCTGGCGATCGCCCAAGCACTGCGGGCACGCGGCCACCGGCTGCTGACCTTGCAACGCCAGCCAAACGCTGCGCTCGCCGCATCCAACGCCCCCGCTGCGGCGCCGCTCGTCGAACAATGGGCGCTGGACCTCGCCGAGCCGGCCGCGGCTGCCGCGCGCCTGCACGCCTGGGTGGCCGCATTGCCCCGCGCGCAGATCGCGTCGATCACGCTGGTCAACAACGCCGCGGCCTTGACCGCCCTCGCGCCACTGGGCGACATCGACGCCGCCGAGCTGGCGATGGCGATGCGCGTCGGGCTGGAGGCGCCGCTGCTGCTGACCGCGGCCTTCCTGCGCGCCAGCGCGGATATCCAAGCGCCACGCAAGGTGCTCAACATCTCGTCGGGCCTGGGCCGTTTTGCGATGGCCGGCAGCGCGCAGTACTGCGCGGCCAAGGCCGGCATGGACCATTTCAGCCGGGCGGTCGCGCTCGAAGAAGCAGCGCGGCCCCACGGCGCAAAAATCGTCTCGCTGGCGCCGGGCGTCATCGATACCGGTATGCAAGTGAAACTGCGCAGCGCCGACGCCGAGGCCTTCCCCGACCGCGCACGTTTTGTCGGCCTGCACGCCGAAGGCAAACTCGACAGCCCCGCGGCGGCCGCGGCCAAGATCGTGGCCTACCTCGACCGGCGCGACTTCGGCAACAACCCGATCGGCGACGTGCGCGACCCGGCGTGATCCCGACGCCGACGCCGACGCCGACGCCGATACCGATACCCGCCGCGAACCTGCCGATGTCGCTGTCCACACCGTTACCCGCACGCGCCGCCGAACTGGTGCAACTACTCGGCCTCATGCCGCACCCCGAAGGCGGTTTTTACCGCGAGATCTTCCGTTCAGAAGGCCAGGTGCAGGCCGATGGCCAACGCCCCAAACGAGCGGCGATGACGAGCATCGATTTCCTGCTCGGCCCGGGCCAGTTTTCGGCCTGGCACCGGGTGCGCAGCGACGAAGCCTGGCATCTTCTCGAAGGCCCGGGCCTGCGCCTGTGGCTGATGCCGCCGACGCTGGATGCCGTCCACGCCGTCTTGATCGGCAGCGTCGCGCTGGAGCGCCGGCCGCGTCATGTCGTGCCCGCCGACTGGTGGCAGGCGGCCGAGCCGGTGGCCGATTCGGTGGCCGATTCGGCCGACGCGTATGCCTACGTCGGCGCCACCGTCGCACCCGGCTTCGACTTTGCCGATTTTGCTTTTGGCCGCGACGATGCCAACTTCACCGCCGCACTCGACACCGCCCGGCGTGCCGACCTGCGGCGCTTGCTCTGATGCAGCAGCGCTAAACCCCCGGCCCACCCGGCCCGGTGCGCAGGTTCTGCTCGACAAACTGGCGCGCCTGTAAGGCCGGGTCGACGGCGGCCGGCACATAAAACGAGAGCCGGTATTTGACGAGCTGCCCGTTCATCGCGGTCAGGTAGGTGAACGACTGCACCGGTTTGCCGCCCCGCAGAAATCGAAACGAGACGCTGCGAAAACTGCGCCCGCCGACGACGCTGTCCTGGGCTGCGCCAACTTCGAGCTGCGTGTAGTCACCGCGCCGCGCGAGGGCCTGCACCTCGGTGATCGTGCCTTCGAAATGGGCCTTGAACTGCACATCGGCGACACCATTCGCCCAGTTGTTGCGCCGCAGGCCGTAGACATAAACATCGACCCAGCCGGCGCTGCTGTCGTAGCGGTGGCTGACACCCAGGCCAGGGCTCTCCTTCTCGAACGAGTGGCTGCCGAGGTAGCGCCAGCCGGTGGCCGCGGGTGCGGGTGCCGGTACAGGCGTGGCCGACGGCGCAGGTGTGGTCGCCGAGCCCGGCCCGGCGCCGGGCGGTGTGCCGCAAGCGGCGAGCAGCACGGCCAGCAGTGCGGCCAGAAGCGTGGTGATAGCCCGCGCAAGCGGCAGTCGATTCAAGCACTTCCCCCCATCCAGTCGACGAGATCGGTTTTCAGTTTTTTCAAGTCAGCGCCTCGGGTGTACATCATGTGGCCGGCGTCGTAGTAACGGTGCGTCACGCGCGCCATCACATCGGCCGGCACGTCGAGTTGCGCCAGCGACCAGTCGCTGGCGCTGTACGGCGTGCCCAGGTCGTAGCGGCCGCTGGCGACGAGCACTTTCAGGTGCGCATTGCGGCGCAGCGCGCGTGCCAGGTCGGGTGTCGTGCAGGCATAACCGTTGCCCTTGGCCTCGCCGCGGTTCCAGTTCCAGCCGCGGTGGGCGTCCAGATTCAGCGCCTCGTAGCGCTGGTCGGTCTGCACGCCTAACGGGCCAGCGTAGTAGGCCTGGGTTGCCATCCGGTAAGGCGCGACGATGGCATCGATGCCGGGGTCGAATTCCCATTCGTGCGAGCGCATCGCGCCCATCGGCCCGGTGACCCGCGACTCCAGCCGGCCAACCACCCGCCCCTGCGCGCGCATCGCCTCCGTGAAATAGAAGCGGTCGCTGATGCGCAGGTTCTGCTGCTCGACGAGTTCGGTCGAAAATCCGGTCAGCTCGGCGATGCGTTTGGCGATGCGGCTGCGCTGGCGGCCGTCGAGCCGCGCGCCGGCATGCAAGGCGGCGAGATAGTCGCCGTTGGCAAACTCCTCGGCCGCGTCGCGGGCGGCCTGCGACGATGCCGCCAGCGGCCCCTTGAGCAGGCCGTGGTACTGCGAGGTGTTGGCAAGGGCCGGCAGAAAGAGCGCATAAGGCAGATCGTTAGCCGGTGCAAAGACGATCGACTGCAGGTCCATCGCGCAGGACACCAGGATCACGCCCGACAGCGCAATGCCGCTGGCTTGCAGCTTGTCGGCCAGCGCCGCGCCGCGCGTGGTGCCGTAACTTTCGCCGACCAGATACAGCGGCGAGCCCCAGCGCTGGTGGCGCGTCAGCCACAGGCGCATGACTTCGGTCAGCGCGTCGACATCGCCGTCGACCGAGAACAATTTTTTGCGCGCTTCGTCGCTGGCGGCGAGTGACCAGCCGGTGTGCGGCGGGTCGATGAAGACAAGGTCGAAACAGTCGAACCAGCTTGCATCGTTGTCGACCAGCCCGTAGGGCGGCGCGCCGGCATGGCCGTCGTCCTGGATCACGACTCGCTTGGGGCCCAGCGCGCCGACATGCAACCACAACGACGCCGACCCCGGCCCGCCGTTGAAAGCAAAACAGACCGGGCGCGTTGCCGCCTCGGCGCCTTGTTTCAGATACGCGGTGGTGAAGACGGCGGCATCCGCCGGCGCGCCCGCCGACGACGCGCCGCTGGCCGCCACCGGGATGAAAGCGGCATGCACGCTGTAGTCCAACCGCTGGCCGCCGAGCAGCGCCGAGCCGGTGCTGACAGCGGCGTCGCGGGCGAGCAGTTTGTCGACCGCGTCGCGCTGGCGCTTGACGGCTTCGGCGTCATTGCTCGGCGGGGTCGGGGTGGGTGTGGTTTCGCTCATCGGGGGCTCGTCATCAGTCGCGGGTCAGGACACGGTAGCCGACCGCTGCCGGCGCGGGTATGGGCAATCGCCCGATGGCGTTCGCCCGATGGCGTTCGCCCGATGTCAGCCGGCGAGCAACTCGGCCCAGCGCTTCACGTCAACGTTGCCCCCCGACAGCATCACGCCGACCCGCTTGCCACGCAGGTCGGGCAGACCGGCGGCGCGCTCGAACAACGCGGCCGCAGCCA
>JANPDN010000138.1:0-12847 GCA_031431555.1 Rubrivivax sp. | reverse complement strand
GCACCTTGACCCCTGCCGCCTCGCCGACAGCGTCGATCAACGCACGATCGACGGCGTGGCTCAGCACCAGCGACGGCGGCACCGGCTGGCCGAGGTAATGCTGCGCGATGAAGGCTTCGAGCACGATCACCTCGGGGGCGCGGCGGGGATCGGCGGCGACGCTCGATTCGCTGTCGGCGGCGGTGTCGGTGTCCTGGTCGGCCGCGCGATCGGCCACCTCATCGACATCGAGATCGTCGACAAGCATCGCCGCGGCCTCTTCGAGGTGCGCCGGAAAGTACGCCCGGTCACCCAAGTGCCGGCTGCCACGCACCATCGCCAGGTTGACGCAGGCGCGGCCACCGAGCACCTGCACCGCCAGCACATCGACATCGCGGTCCATTGCCGAGAGGCTGCTTTCCTCCATCGACTGCTGGTGCAGCACCCGCGACAAAGCGCTGATCTGGTTGCGCGCCGCCGCCGCCTGTTCGAACGCCAGCACCTCGGCATGCGCCAGCATGCGCTGCTGCAAACCTTCGAGCACGCTGTCGGTATCGCCGAGCAAAAAGCGCTCGGCGTCCTGCACATCGCGGGCATAGTCATCCGCTGAAACGAGGCCGACACACGGGCCCGAGCAGCGCTGGATCTGGTACAGCAAACAAGGCCGCGAGCGGTTGGCGTAGACCGAGTCTTCGCAGGTGCGCAGACGAAAGACTTTCTGGATCAGCAGGATCGTTTCTTTCACCGCCCAGGCGCCGGGATAGGGCCCGAAGTAGCGGTGTTTGCGATCGACCGCGCCGCGGTAGTACGCCAGCCGCGGGAACGGATGGTTGACGATCTTCAGGTACGGATAACTCTTGTCGTCGCGAAAGAGGATGTTGAACTTGGGCGCCTGCGTCTTGATGAGGTTGTTTTCGAGCAGCAGCGCTTCGGCCTCGGTGCGCACCACCGTCGTTTCCAGCCGCACGATGCGCGAGACCATCGCGCCGGTGCGGGTGCCGCCATGGTCCTTCTGGAAATAACTCGAGACGCGTTTTTTCAGATGCCGTGCCTTGCCGACATACAACAGCTGACCCTGCGCATCGAAGTAGCGGTAGACCCCCGGCAGGCCGGGCAAGGCCGCAACTTCGGCGAGCAGGCGCTCGCGCGGGTTGGGTTCTGCAGCCGGTGTGGTCGCGGGCTGCGGGGTCGGGTCGGGCTGGTCAGACATCGGGCTTGATTGTCAGCGCTGCGGATAATTGGTCGAATGCCATCAGCGATGCTCATGACACCACCAGCACCGACACACTGGGACGTCTTCTGCCGCGTCGTCGACAACTTTGGCGATATCGGCGTCTGCTGGCGCCTGTGTGCCGACCTCGCTGCGCGCGAGCAGCCGGTGCGGCTGTGGGCCGACGATATCTCGAGCCTGGCCTGGATGGCGCCGCGCGGCACGGCGGGCGTCGAAGTGATCGGCTGGCAAGGCGATGGGCCCGACCTCCAACCCGGCAGCGTGGTCATCGAAGCTTTTGGCTGCGACCCGCCGCCACGGTTTGTTGAACGCATGGTCGACGCTGCGGCGCAAGGGCGAGCGCCGTTGTGGATCAACCTCGAATACCTCAGCGCCGAGGCTTACGTCGAGCGTAGCCATCGGCTGCCCTCACCGCAGCCAGGCGGCCTGCAAAAGACCTTCTGGTACCCCGGCTTCAACCCGCGCACCGGCGGCCTGCTGCGCGAGCCGGGCATGGTGGCGCGGCAAGCGGCTTTTGATCGTGATGCCTGGCTGGCCACGCAGGGCTTGCGGCGGCGAGCATCGGGGCAAGCGGTCGAGCAGGTCGTCACGCTCTTTTGTTACGACAACCCGGCACTGCCGGCGCTGCTTCATGGGCTGGCGCAGACGTCCACGCCAACGCTGCTGCTGCTGACCCCCGGCCCGGCGCAGCGGCAGGTGCGTGCGCTGGCGGCAGCTGGTGCGCTGCCGGCGGGTATCCGCACCGCCGACCTGCCCTGGCTCAGCCAGGCCGACTTCGATTTCCTGCTCTGGAGCGCCGACCTCAACCTCGTGCGCGGCGAAGATTCGCTGGTGCGTGCAATCTGGGCCGGCGTGCCGTTCTTGTGGCAGATTTATCCGCAGATCGACGGCGCCCATGGGCCGAAGCTCGCCGCCTTCATCGATGCCTTTCTTGATGCAGGCGGCCAGCCGGCGTTTGCGGCCGCGCTGCACGCTGCGATGCTGCGCTGGAATGGCCTGGCCGGCAGCGGCCCTGTCAAGGCCGATGAGGCCATCGTGCTGCCGCGGGCCGAGCAATGGCAGGCGGCAAGCCGGCACTGGCGCGACCACCTGCTCGGCCAGCCCGACCTGGTGACCCAGCTTTTGGCCTTCGCAGCGGGGAAACGCTAGAATCGCAGGCTTTGCGCAGCGCGCGCAGACCTGTTGCCTCCATCCAAACGCCCGCGGGCGCCTCGCCATGAAACTCGCTCAAGAAATCCGTGCCGGCAACGTCATCATGCAGGGCAAAGACCCGATGGTCGTGCTCAAGACCGAATACAGCCGCGGCGGCCGTGGCGCTGCCACGGTGCGCATGAAGATGAAAAGCCTGCTCAGCGGCTTCGGCGCCGAAGTCGTCTTCAAGGCCGACGACAAGATGGACCAGATCGTGCTCGACAAGAAGGAGTGCACCTACTCCTACTTTGCGGATCCGATGTACGCCTTCATGGACGCCGAATACAACCAGTTCGAGGTCGAGGCCGAGAATATGGGCGACGCGATCCAGTACCTCGAAGACAACATGCCGGTCGAAGTTGTCTTCTACGACGGCAAGGCGATTTCTGTCGAGATGCCGACCAGCGTCGTGCGCGAAATCGTCACCGAGCCGGCCGTCAAGGGCGACACGTCGGGCAAGGTCATGAAGCCGGCCAAACTGGTGGGCACCGGCTTCGAGATCACGGTGCCGATGTTTGTCGAAAACGGCGACCGGGTCGAGATCGACACCCGCACCCACGAGTACCGCAAGCGCGTCTGAACTTGCATCCTCACCGCAGCGGGCGCCTCGACGGCGCCCGTTTTGTTTTTGGCGGCATCATCCCGCGGTGACCCCCGCCGACAAAAGTCAGCAACCGCGCGCGCTGGTCGACCACGCGAAGATCGACTTTGGCGATGGCGCGGCGACGACACTCCCACGTTCGGCGCAGTACGACGACATTTACCACCCCGCTGCCGGTGCGATGGCGCAGGCCAGGAATGTCTTTCTGCTCGGCAATGGCCTGCCGCAGCGCTGGCGGGACAGGCGCCGCTTCACGGTCCTGGAAACCGGCTTCGGCCTGGGCAACAATTTTCTCGCCACCTGGGCGGCCTGGGCCGCCTGTGCTGGTGATGGCGCGCGCTGCGAGCAACTCGTGTTCATCTCGGTGGAACTGCATCCGCCCAGCTTGGCCGACGTGCGGCGGGTGCATCGCGACCCAGCGCTGCGCGCCTTCGCCGACGAGCTTACAGCGGCCTGGCCGCCCGCCACAGCCAACCTGCATCTGATCGATTTTGCCGGCGGCGCGGTTCGGTTGCTGCTCGGCTTTGGCGATGTGCGCAAATGGTTGCCGCAGTTGGTGGCCCAGGTCGACGCCTTTTATCTCGACGGCTTTTTGCCGGCACGCAACCCGGCGATGTGGGAGCCGCGTGTCATCAGGGGGCTGGCGCGGCTGGCGGCGCCCGAGGCCACGCTCGCGACCTGGACTGCGGCGCAAGCGCTGCGTGCATCGCTCGCTGCCTGCGGCTTCGTGGCGCAACTCGCACCCGGTGCCAACGGCAAACGCGAGATTACGTTGGCACGTTTTGCGCCGGCGTTCTTGCCGCGTCGACATGCGCCGCGTGGCGCTGCCGTCTTTGGGTCCAAGCGCCACGCCGTGATCATCGGCGCCGGCATCGCCGGCGCCTGCGCCGCATCGGCACTGGCGCGCCTGGGTTGGCGGTGCACGGTGCTCGAAGCGCAGCCGGCGCCGGCCAGCGGCGCATCGGGCAATCCGGCCGGGCTGTTTCACGGCGGGGTGCAAGGCGCCGAGGCACCGCATGCACGCTTCAACCGCGCCGCAGCGTTGCTGGCGCATCGACGCTACTCGGCGCTGATCAGCAGCGGCCACGTTGCCGGCAGCGTTGCCGGCTTGATGCAGGTCGGCATCGATTCAAAAGCCGGCGACATCGCTGCCGACTACGCATCGCCGGTCGGCGGCTCGGACGCTGACAGCGGCGTTTGCAGCGAGTCATTTGCCGGTACAACCTGGCAACACCACCGCGCCGGCTGGGTCGACCCGGTGGCCTTGGTCCAGACCTTGCTGGAGCACGAGCGCATCGAGCTGCGCTGCAACGCCGCCGCCCACCGGCTGCGGCGCGACGGCGACGCGTGGCTCGTCGTCGACAGCGCCGGCCGCGTGCTTGCCCAGGCCCCGGTGGTGGTGCTGGCCACAGCCGGCGCGAGCGCCGCACTGCTCGATGAACTCGGTGTCGCGCCGACACCGAGCCGACAATCACGGGGCCAGCTCTCTTGGCTAGACAAGTGCCCGACTGCGCTGGCCCAACCCGTCACCGGGCATGGCTACGCACTGCCCTTGCCCGATGGCCGATTGCTCTTCGGCGCCAGCGCACACGACGACGATTTCGAGACCGGGCTGCGCGAAACCGACCACGCCCGCAATCTCGAGCGCCTGCAAGGCCTCACCGGCATCACGCCGGAACCCGGCGCCTCGCTGCACGGCCGCGTCGGCTGGCGCCACACCACCGACGACCGCTTGCCGATCGTCGGCGCCGTGCCGCTTCGGCCGTCGACCACGGCGTTTGCGGGGGACCAACGGCCGCGGCTCGACCACTGCCGCTTTGTGCCGCGATTGGCCGGCTTGTATCTGCTTGAAGGCCTGGCCTCACGCGGCCTGACCTGGGCGCCGCTGGCGGGTGAGGTGCTCGCGGCCTGGATCGACGGTGCGCCGATGCCGATTGAAGCCGATCTGCTCGATGCGGTCGACCCCGCCCGCTGGCAGGTGCGCGCGGTGCGCCGGGGCTCAGCGGCCGATCAAGCCGCCGGACCAGCCACCGCTGTCGACGCAGCGGCTGACGAAACAGCCGCCGAAGCGGACAACGACGCGGACGACGACGCGGTTGCCGATCCCGTGTCGCGTTAGACGCTCAAGGCTGCGGCGCTGCGGCGTCGGTTGCCGGCGCAGCGCCATCGTCGGCCGGGTTGCCACCTTCATGCCCCGGCGAGTTTTTGCGCGCAGCTTTTTCCTGCTCTTTTTCGGCCTTCTTCTTTTTCTTGGCCATCTCGCGCTGGCGCTTCTCAAACGAATAGTTGGGTTTCGCCACGGCGTTCCTCGTCGGGATTGATCTAGGGGCGTATCAGAACACAACCTTCTGCACACCCTGCGCCGTGCCCAGCAGGCACAGGCTGGCGCGGTGGCGCGCAAAGATGCCCACCGTGACGACACCTGGCCACTGGTTGATCTCGATCTCCAGCGCCAGCGGGTCGCTGATCTGCAAGCCGCGCACATCGAGCAGCGGATGGCCGTTGTCGGTGAGCACGCCGGCGCGCAAGGTGGCGACACCGCCGATCGCAGCGAAGCGCCTTGTGACCTGCGCCGCGGCCATCGAAATCACTTCGACCGGCAGCGGGAAGCGGCCGAGCATTTGCACGCGCTTGGAAGCGTCAGCGATGCATATGAAACGCTCGGCCAGGTCAGCAACGATCTTCTCGCGGGTCAGCGCCGCACCACCGCCCTTGATCATGCAGCCGCTGCCGTCGATCTCGTCGGCACCGTCGACATACACCGCCAGGCGCTGCACCGCGGCGGGCTCGATGACCTCGATGCCATGCGCGCGCAGCCGCAGCGTGCTCTGCTCGCTGCTCGACACCGCGCCGGCGATCTGCAACCCCGCCGTGATCCGCGCCGCGGCGAGCGCATCGATAAAACAGTTCACGGTCGAGCCGGTGCCGACACCGACGATGCTGCCCGGCAGCACGTAGTCCACCGCGGCGCGGCCAACCGCCGCCTTGAGTTGATCCTGGGTCATCGTTGTCATCGCGGTCTTCGTTTCAATTGAGCCTGCCGCGCCGCGGCAGCAAAAAGTGCTTTGAGACAATCGCAGGATTATGTCCCTCGTCCCCTACGCGCTGACCCGTCCTTTCCTCTTTGGCATCGACCCCGAAGCCGCCCACGACCTGACCCTCGGCGCCATCGCGCGGCTGCAAAACACACCCGCACAATGCCTCTGGCAACAAAGCCGGGTGAGTGACCCGGTGCTGCTCGCAGGCCTGAAATTCCCCAACCGCATCGGCCTGGCGGCGGGCCTGGACAAAAATGGTCGCTGCATCGACGGACTCGGCGCGATGGGCTTCGGCTTCATTGAAGTCGGCACCGTCACGCCCAAAGCGCAGCCCGGCAACCTCAAGCCGCGCATGTTCCGCCTGCTTGAGGCCGAGGCGCTGATCAACCGGCTCGGCTTCAACAACGACGGCCTCGATGCCTTCATCGAGAACGTCCAGCGCGCGCGCAGCTTTCGCGCTGCCGGTGGCATCGTCGGTCTGAATATCGGCAAAAACGCGAGCACGCCGATCGAGGACGCGGCCAGCGACTACCTGCTCGGCCTCGAAGGCGTCTACCCCCATGCCGACTACGTCACGGTGAATATCTCGAGCCCGAATACCAAGAATCTGCGCGCGCTGCAACGCGACGCTGCCCTCGATGCGTTGCTCGGCGCGTTGACCGAACGTGGCGCTGCTCTCGCGCAGCGCCTCGGCCGGCGCGTGCCGATCTTCCTGAAGATCGCGCCCGACCTCGATGCCGCGCAGATCGCGCTCATCGCCGCGACCTTGCAGCGCCACAACGTGGACGGTGTCATCGCGACCAACACCACGATCAGCCGCGATGCGGTGCAAGGCTTGCCACATGCCGACGAGGCCGGGGGCTTGAGCGGCCGCCCGGTGCTGCAAGCCAGCAATGCGGTCATCCGGCAGCTGCGCGCCGCCCTCGGGCCCGACTTTCCCGTCATCGGCGTCGGCGGTGTGATGGGGCCCGAAGAAGCGCGCGCCAAGATCGATGCCGGCGCCGACCTGGTGCAGGTCTACACCGGCCTGATCTACGGCGGGCCGGAGATCGTGCCGCGCATCGCCGCTGCGCTAAGAGCCTGAGAGTCTTTCGATCATGCCCGCTCATCACGCCATAAGACGCCCGCTCGTCGTTGCAAATGCTCGCCGTAGCCCGACCTATGGCTGTGCTTTGCGCCTCGATCGGCCGCCTTGTAGCGCGCTGCTCGGGCACGCTCGAAAAACTCCCGGACTCTGACCCGTTAGCCCGCTGCGCGGTAGCCGTCAGGCGCGACAAACGCCGCGCCGGGTTCACCCGGCGCGGCCAGAACCAGCGCAGCGGTGCCGTCGCCGTCGGCATCGCGCAGCCAGACACCTTGTGATGACTTCGCGAGCAAAGCCGCCAGGGTCATGTAGGTCACCACGCTGCCATCGCTGCAGCGCACCCGCACATTCGGCGCCGACTGTCGCCCGCGCGGAAACATCGGCGTCGGCGGAAGATCGTTGGCCACCGACATGCGCCCGGCGTTCACCAGCGGCCGCGCAAAGGCATGCGTTCGTGCGAGCCCGATCAGCGCACTGCGCATCAACTGCTCAGCCCGTGACCGTGGCGCCAGAAACCGCGCCGTGCGCCGTGCGACGACGAGGTTTTCCGCAGCTGCAGCGTGGCGCTCGGTCTGGTAGCTGTCGATCAGCGATTCATCGGCCTGGCGCTTGAGCAACCAGGCCAGCTTCCAACCCAGGTTGTTGGCATCCTGGATGCCTGTATTGCCGCCGCGCGCACCAAACGGGCTGACGACATGCGCGGCATCGCCAATGAACAGCACGCGGCCGTGGCGAAAATTCTCCAGCAGATGGTCGCGGTACTGGTACGGGCCGATCCAGACAAACTCAAAGTCAACTTCTTCGCCGAGCTGCTCGCGGATGCGCGCAGCGGCCACCTCGGGCTGGCTCACGGTTTGGGGGTCGGCGTCGGCGGCCATCTGGTAGTCCAGCCGCCAGACACCATCGGCCATCGGATGCTGCCAGACGGCGCGGCCTTCATTGAACGGCGCGTCGATCCAGGTCCAGCGTTCGCCTGGCGCCGTCTTCGTGAAACGCACATCGGTGATGCACCAGCGGTCGTCGCTGTTCGAGGCATGCGCATCCAGGCCGAGCTGGCGGCGGATCGGGCTGTTGGCGCCGCTGGCATCGATCAACCAGTCGGCGACCAGCGTGTAGCGGCCGGCGGGGGTTTCGACGTCGATCCGCACGCCGTCGTCAGCGGCTTCTACTGCGACCACGCGGTTGTTCCAGCGCAGATCGACACCGCCGAGTTCGTGGATGCGGTCGACCAAGAACCACTCGATATAAAACTGCTGGATATTGATGAACGGCGGCTGCAGCGAGCTGCTGTCGGCCAGCAGATCGAACGAATACACACGCGCGTCGCCCGAGTGCGTATGCCCCACCGACCAGGTCACGCCCTTGTCGCGGATGCGCTCGTAGATGCCAAGCCGATCAAAAATCTCCAGGCTCTTCTGCGCATAGCAGATGCCGCGCGACGACGCACCTTTGACACCGACCGTGTTGTCTTCGTCGAGAAGCACCGCAGGCACGCCGCGCTGCGCGAGATCACAGAGCAGCGTCAGCCCGGCGAGCCCGCCACCAACGATGACCACCGGATAACGGCGCGGCGGCTGGCCCGGCGCGGCGGGCTGGGCCATTTCCGGCGGCGCCACGAAGGGCCAGCTCGGCAGCGCGTAGGCGGGCGCAAATCGATGTGGTCTCGGGATTTGTTCAATTGCCATGATTCATCGGGTTGGGGTTCGGTGGACGATGCTCGGGCCCTGGCACACCAGGCAGTTCAAAAGACATCCAGCGTCGCAAACGCGTCTTCTGCGGCGATGCAATTCCAGAGCAGACAGGCCGCGCCAAGATCACCCGTCCACAGCGACTGCCGGCCGCGGCCGTATTGGGCCCGCGCGGCCTCGACCTGCTCGATGCAGTGCATGCCGAGCGCACGGGCACGCTGCAGCCATAACGCATCACCTGTACGGCGACACAAGGCCAGGCAGGCCATCGCAGTGCCGGCCGTGCCGTGGCACAGCGATGCGCCCTTAACCAGCGGGCCGGCACGCCAGCTCAGCTCACCCGCGGCCAGCAGCAGTTGGTCCCACTCCGGGCTGCGCGGGGCGCGCGCGAGGCGGCAGACGATACCCGGCGCACCATGGCAATCCTGCACCAGCGGCAACCGGCCGGCGACCCGTTGGGCATCGATCACCGGGTGCCAGTTGGCCAAGGCGGCGCCAGGCCTGTCGCCGGCGTTGTCGCCGTCGTTGTCGCTTTCGTTGTCACTGCCCCGCAGCATCGTCGCCTGCAAGGTGGCCAGCGCGCGCGACATGAATTGCCCAGCCAACGCCGGCGCAATGATCGCCGCCGCGCGCAAGGCCGGGTAGACGTTGCCGGCAAATCCATGCCCTGCGCCAAGCAGGCGCTGGCGGCGGCCGTACAGGTCTTGGCTCCAGACCCAGGTGCCAGTGTCGGCGTCGATCTCCATCTCGTCGAACAATCGCTGCACGGCCTGCTCGACGAGCGTGGACCAGCGTTGCTCGCCGGTCGCTTCAGCCATATGGATCGCGGCGAGCACGGTGCCCGGCGAGCCCCACAGCGCTTCACGCACCGGGTTGTCGATGTTGCCCTGCACGGCATCGAAGACACGCTGTGCAACAGCCGCGTCGTGGGTGAAAGTCCACTCGAGCAGCCACAGCCCGGTGTCACCGAGCAGGTACGACGCGGTGCCATGCAGATCGCCCTGCAGCGCCGGCCGGTTGCGCTCGGCCAGGCCAATGACAAAGCGGCTGAAGTCCAACTTGCGTTCGACAGCACCGACGCGCGCCAGGGTTTCGAGCGCCCAGATCACGCCGCCAGAGCCGCGATACAGCGAATGCACGACCTCGTCCGGCGTCTTGGGTTCGTCCAGCGGATGCGTCAGCCAGCCGCGTGCCGGGTCGAACTCATCGACAGCTGACTTTGTGATGCGCTCGATCGCTGCCCGCGCCGCTGACTCGCGCCAGGGCGATGTGGTCAGCGGCTCGTGTCTTGCCGGATCGAACAAGGCGACCATCTCAATCCCCCATCACAACACCTTCGCGACGCGGGTCAGCGCCGCCGAACCAGCCGCTTGGCGTGCGTTGAATCGCTTGCAGGCCGCTGGCCATGTCAGTCTCGACGACGACATGCCCGCGCTGGCGCAGCGCCTCCAGCGTCGCCGGTGCGAAGCGCCCGGTCTCCAGCGCGGTCGGCCCGTTGAAGCTGCCGAAATTCGGCAGGTCGATCGCGCGCTGCACGTCCAGGCCCCAGTCGAGCGACGCGACCAGGGTCTTCGCCGTGAAGTGGATGATCGCCGCGCCGCCGGGTGAGCCCAGGCTCATCAACAGCCGGCCGTCGGACCGGTCAAACACCAGCGTCGGGCTCATGCTCGAGCGGGGTCGTTTGCCCGGTTGCACCCGGTTGGCGATCGCCTGGCCCTGCGCATCTGCAGGCGCCAACGAAAAATCGGTGAGCTGGCTGTTGAGCAAAAAACCACCCGCCTTGGCGCTGCCGCCGTCGGCCAGGATGCGCGAGCCCCAGGCGGCCTCGATGGTCGTCGTCATCGCCACCGCGCGGCCTTGGGCATCGACCACCGAGATGTGGCTGGTACCGGCTTCATGCTGCGCCGGCTGCGGCGCCCAGGCGCTGCGCACGCCGCCCGGCGCACCCGGCTGCGCTACTGTCATGCTATGTGCACCGATCAACGCGGCGCGCTGCTTGAGGTAGCCGGCATCGAGCAGGCTCGCCCAATGGCCCGCCGGTGGCGCCACAAAGTCCGGGTCGCCGATGTACTGGTCGCGGTCGGCAAAGGCCAGCCGCGCGGCTTCGGTATAGACATGCAGCCAGTCGGCGCTGGGCACACCCGCTTGCAGCGGCGCCGGCACCGCCGGGGCCTGTTCGAGCAGGCCCAGGATCTGCATCACCGTCAAGTGCCCGGACGATGGCGGCGGGAATCCGCAGACCCGGTAACGCTGCTTCCAGTCGGTGCAGATCGCGTCGCGCTGCCGGGCTGCATAACCGAGCAGATCAGCGGCAGTCAAACGCCCAGGGTTGCTGGCGTGGCCACGCACGCGGTTGACGATATCGGCGGCCAGCGCGCCGCTGTGCAGGGCGTCGCTGCCGCGCGCGGCGATGGCCCGCAAGACATCGGCCAGCGCCGGGTTCCTGAGTAGATGGCCGACAGGATGCGGCTCGCCGTCGGGGCCGTAGAAGTAGGCCCGCGCCTGCACATCCTGGCGAAGCGCGGTCTCGGCTTTGAGCTGGGTAAACATCCGCGGGCTGACCCGAAAGCCGGCATCGGCGAGTGCGATCGCCGGCTCGAAGAGGCGCGCCCAGGGCAGCTTGCCATGCTGGCGGTGCGCCGCTTCGAGCATGCGCACGGCGCCCGGTACACCCACCGCGCGGCCGCCGACTGCGGCCTGCAAAAGTGGCATCGGCTGGCCACCGGGCAACAGGAACAGCCGTTCATCGGCAGCCGCCGGCGCCGTCTCGCGGCCGTCCCAGGCCTGCACCGCACGGCCATCAGAATGCAGCAGAAAAGCACCGCCACCGATGCCGCTGGATTGCGGCTCGACGAGTGCGAGCACCATCTGCACGGCGACTGCTGCGTCGACCGCGGAGCCGCCGGCGCGCAGCACCTGATACCCGGCGTCGGTGGCCAAAGGGTTGGCCGCGGCGACCATCATGCGTTGTGCCGACCAGCCGGGTTTTGTGGTGCTGCCCGACGCCCCTTCGGGCAGCGCCGGGATCTGGTAGTCGAGCCTGGTCGAGCTGCTGCAAGCGGCCAGAAACAACAACGCCGCAGTGGCCCACCGCGGCGCGAAAAGGTGGCTGCGCATCAGCGATGCCCCGGCGTCGATTCGAAACGAACCTAGTGCAGGGGAACACCCGTCTTGGCTTGCAATTCTTCAGCCGACACGCCTGGCGCACGCTCGACGACCTTCAGCCCGGTGGGTGTCACGTCCAGCACGCCCAGGTCGGTGATGATGCGGTCGACGACGCCGACGCCGGTGAGAGGCAAGGTGCATTGCGGCAGGATCTTCAGGTCGATGCTGCCGTCTTTTTTCTTCGCCACATGCTCCATCAGCACGAGCACCCGGGCGACGCCGGCGACGAGGTCCATCGCGCCGCCCATGCCCTTGACCATCTTGCCGGGGATCATCCAGTTGGCGAGGTCGCCCTTGGCGCTGACCTGCATCGCGCCCAGGATCGACAGGTTGATCTTGCCGCCGCGGATCATCGCAAAACTGTCGTGGCTGCCGAAGATGCTCGAGCCGGGAATCGTGGTCACGGTCTGCTTGCCGGCGTTGATGAGGTCGGCGTCGACTTCGTCTTCGGTCGGAAACGGGCCGATGCCGAGCATGCCGTTTTCGCTTTGCAGCCAGACCTCGATCGAGGCGTCGACAAAGTTCGCCACCAGTGTCGGCAGGCCGATGCCCAGGTTGACGTAGAAGCCGTCTTGCAATTCCTTGGCCGCGCGGGCGGCCATCTGGTCGTGGTTCCAAGCCATTTCAGACCCCAGCCTTTTCGGTGATGGTGCGTTTTTCGATGCGCTTTTCCGGCGCGGCGTTGAGCACCAGCCGGTGCACATAGATGCCGGGCAAGTGGACCGAGTCGGGCGCCATCGCGCCGGTCTCGACGATCTCCTCGACCTCGACCACCGTGATCTTGCCGGCCATCGCCACCGCGGGGTTGAAATTGCGCGCCGTTAGGCGGAACTGCAGGTTGCCGCTATTGTCGGCACGCCAGGCCTTGAC
>JANPDN010000137.1:0-48973 GCA_031431555.1 Rubrivivax sp. | reverse complement strand
CCCGCCGCACCACCCAAGCCCAGGCCCAATCCGATCACCGAGTTGGTATAGCCCGCCTCGTAGCTGCCCAGCGGCAGCCCGATCAGCGCGGCGCGGCCCGGTTGGTTGAAGTGTGCGACCAGCGCGTCCCACCAACCGGGCGCGAAGTCGCTCAACTGGTGCGGCAGCAGCGGCACCGCAGTCTCCGGCGCGATCACCAGATCGGCCTGCGCTTCGTGCAGCGTCTGCGACAACCAGGCCAGCGCCGCCGGCATGCGTTCGACGGCAAATTTTTCGTCTTGCGACACGCCGGTCTGGATCAGGGCCACGCGGAGCTTGCCGGTGCTTAGGCTGAAGTCGATTGGCGCCAGCACCAGCGGCGCCACCAGCAGCCCGATCAGCGCAGCCGCAGCCCGCCGGCGTTGGCCCGCCGGCGCCGGCGCAGTGCCGACCAGCCGCGACAGTAAAACACCGGCCACTGCGACCATCACGCCGACGCCGTACACGCCGACCCAGGGCAACGCCGCCGCGAGCGAAGAATCGACTTGCGAATACCCGCTGGCCAGCCACGGGAAGCCGGTGAAGATCACACCCCGCGCCCATTCGGCAAGCAGCCAGACCGCCGCAAAGAGCAGCGCATCGGGCAGTAGCAGGCCGCCGCGCCAGCGCGCATAAGCCGCCGCCGCGGCCGCCGGGTACAGCGACAGCGCGGCACACAGCAAGACCACCGCGGCAACCGCCAGCGGCGCCGCCAGCCCGCCAAAATCATGCAGGCTGATGAACAGCCACCAGACGCCGCCGCACAACCAGCCCAGACCGTAGGCCCAGCCGAGCCAAGCCGCTTGGCGCGGCGTGGCGCGGTCCAGCCGAGACACCAGCACTGCCACGCCGACGATCGGCAGCCACCAGAGCAGGGTCGTGTGGACAAAGGCCAGGGTCTGCAACGCGCCGATCGCGGCGACGCCAAACTGCCAGCGCCTTGGCCACCGCGCAGGCAAGCCCAAATCTGATGGCAAACCCATGCGCGACTGCGCGCCCAGGCTCAACCAGCGCCTTTGGCGCCCGCGCTGCCGGTGCTGCCGCCGGCGCGTGCGACCAGCGCAGCCGCATCGGCGACTTCACGCGCCGAGACCCGCGCGACGCGGAACCAGCGCACCGCGCCGCCACGCGTGAGCATCACGGCGAAGCGCAGGCCGCCCAGGTCGACGGCCTCGCCGCGTCGCGGCACGCGGCCCAGGCGGTCGGCAACGATGCCGCCGATGGTGTCGAACTCGGCTTCGTTGAGCTTGACGTTGAAGGCCTCGTTGACGGCCGTGATATCGGCGTCGCCGGCGACGCGGTAGCTGCCGTCGGCCAGCGAGACGATGCCACTTTCGCCGTCGCGGTCGTCGAACTCGTCTTCGATCTCGCCGACGATTTCTTCGAGCACGTCTTCGATCGTGATCAACCCGGCGGTATTGCCAAACTCGTCGATGACGATCGCCAGGTGGTTGCGATTGGAGCGGAAGTCGCGCAGCAGCTCGTTGAGGCCCTTGCTCTCGGGCACAAATACCGCCGGCCGCAGCAGCGTGCGCAGGTTCAGCTCGGGCGCGCGCTGCAGCTTGAGCAGGTCCTTGGCCATCAGGATGCCGATGATGTTGTCGACCGCGCCGTCATGGACCGGGAACCGCGAGTGCGCGGTTTCGATGACCAGCGCGAGCAGCTCGTCGTACGGCCAGTTGATGTCGAGCAGGTCCATCCGGGGCGCGGCGACCATGACGTCGCCGGCGGTCATGTCGGCCATCCGGATGACCCCTTCGAGCATCGCCCGCGACTCGGGCTCGATCAGCTCGCGCTGCTCGGCGTCCGCCAGCGTCTCGATGAGCTCGTCCTTCGAATCCGGGCCCGGCGCGATGAATTCGACCAGGCGCTCGAACAGGGTCCGCTTGTCGACATGCCGGCTGCCGTGGCGATCCGGTTTGCGGTCGCCGTGGCGGTCGATTTGTTTGTCGGCAGCGCGGTCGGCAGCGCGGTCAGCCGCCTTGTCCACGCCGCGTGACGACGTCACACGCGTGGACTTTCCAGGATGAGGATCTGACACAGTGGTGTCGGAAGTGGCAACAGGCGCGAGAATACCCGACCTGCCCAGCCTTGCCCTGGCGCCCACCGCCCCACCTGCCGGGGCCTCGCACCGACCGCCGCCCACCATGTCACTCATCCCCGCCACCATCCTCACCGGCTTTCTTGGCTCGGGCAAGACGACGCTGCTCAAGCGCCTGCTCAGCGAAGCCCATGGCCAGAAGATCGCGGTCATCGAAAACGAGTTCGGTGAAGAAAATATCGACACCGAGATTCTCGTCAGCGACAAGCCCGAGCAGATCATCCAGATGAGCAACGGCTGCGTCTGCTGCACGATCCGCGAAGACCTGCGCACGACCCTCGCCGACCTGGCCGAAAAGCGCCGCAAGGGTGAACTGCAGTTCGACCGCGTGATCATCGAGACCACCGGCCTGGCCGACCCCGGCCCGGTGGCGCAGACCTTCTTCATGGACGACGAAGTCGCCGGCAGTTATCTGCTCGACTCGATCGTGACCCTGGTCGATGCCAAACACGCACACGGCCAGCTCGACACGCGCCAGGAAGCGCGCCGCCAGGTCGGTTTTGCCGACCAGGTCTTCATCAGCAAGGCCGACCTCGTCGGGCCGGGTGAGGTCGATGCGCTGATCCACCGCCTGAAACACATGAACCCGCGCGCGCCGCACCGGCCGGTGCATTTTGGCGAGGTCGCGCTGAACGAAGTCTTCGACCTCAAGGGCTTCAACCTCAACACCAAGCTCGAGATCGACCCGGCGTTCCTGGATGCCGACAGCGGCCACGGCGACGATCACAAGCACGGCCATGGTCACGCCCACGCCGCCCACGCCGGCCATGACGACCACGCCGGCCACGACCACGCGCCCGGCGAACATTGCGACCATCCGCACCACCACGCGCACGACGACGACGTGAAGAGTTTTGTCTTCCGCGCCGACAAGGCCTTCAACCCGGCCAAACTGGAAGACTTTCTGGGCGCCATCGTCCAGGTCTATGGCCCGAAGATGCTGCGCTACAAGGGGGTGCTGCACATGAAGGGCAGCGACCGCAAGGTCATCTTCCAGGGCGTGCACCAGCTGATGGGCAGCGACCTCGGCCCCAAGTGGGCCCCCGGCGAAAAGAAGCAGAGCAAGATGGTCTTCATCGGCATCGACTTGCCCAAAGAGGTGTTGCTCCAGGGGCTCGAACAGTGTCTGGTGTAGGCGCTGGCGTGCCGCTTTGGCAAGCCCGCGGCGGCGCGGCGGCCAGGGGCGGGCTTCGTGACCTGCGCCGCGCTGCAGCCGACTGTCGGTGACGGCGTTGTGGCAGCTCCGCCCCAGGTGGCTACAATCCGCGCGCCTTGAAGTCGCCGGCATCGAGAAATTCATCTCCTCCCACCGACGGCCGCGAGGTCGTCGCTGACGACGGTGCCAGCGCCTTGTAGGGCACAACCGCTGCCGAGGAGAACCCGAATTGACCAAGCCCGCCCCGAAGGCCGCCAAGAAGGCCGCTCCAGCAGTGGCGCCGAAGCCAGCCAAGGGCGCCGCGCCGGCGGCCAAGAAAGCCGCTACCAAGGCGGTGGTCAAGCCGGCCAGCAAGCCCGCAGCCAAACCCAGCGCCAAACCGATCGCAAAATCAACGGTCAAGTCAAGCGCCAAATCAAGCGCCAAGCCGGCGGCCAAACCGGCCCGCAAAGCCAGTTCCGCGCCGTCGCCAAAACCTGCTGCCAAGGCGGCCCCGAAAGCCCTCACGCAAGTGTCCACACAGGCCCCCAAGCACGCCGCCCCCACACACGCCCCCGCCAAGAGCGCCCCCAAAGCCGTCGCGACGACCGTCGCCAAGACTTCACCGAAGCCGACTACAAACAAGGTGCCCGTCGCCGCACCGAAGCCGGCCCCCATCCCATCGACCCAACCAGCGACCTCCACAGCAGTGAATCCCGCATCCACGGCCAAGCCGTCTGCCGCACCGGCGCCCGCGCCGAAGGCACCTCCGCCCCCGAAATCCTCCACCCGTTCCGGCAAGGGCGGCAAGGCCGCGCTGCCGGTGCAAGTCATGGCGCCGGCGTCGCCCGAGCTTTCGGCGCACCGCTTCAGCGACCGCTTTGGCCCGGCCAAGACCTCGGTCAAGACCCATCCGGAACCGATGGACCTGGTGAAAAACGCCGCCAAGGCCGACCCCAAGCTGGTCAACGCCTGGAAGAACAAGGCCGGGCGCGATCTCACCGAGCCCGAGCTGATGGCGATGCCAGAGCGGGAGTACATGAACGACAAGCAGATCGATTTCTTCCGTGCCCGCTTGCAGGTGCAGAAAGACGACCTGCTGTCCAACGCCGGCGAAACCACCGAGCATCTGCGTGAAGACACGTCCATCGTGCCCGACCCGGCCGACCGCGCGACGATCGAAGAAGAACATGCGCTCGAGCTGCGCACCCGCGACCGCGAGCGCAAACTGCTCAAGAAGATCAGCCAGGCGCTGATCCGCCTGGACAGCGGTGAGTACGGCTATTGCGACGAAACCGGCGAGCCGATCGGCCTGCCGCGCTTGCTCGCCCGCCCGACCGCCACGCTGTCGCTCGAAGCGCAGCAGCGACGCGAGTTGAAGCAAAAGATGTTTGGCGACTAGGCCGCCCTCGTGCTGCCTGGACACCCCAACCGTTAGCGTCGCAATGGCCGACCCGAAAGAGAACGAGAGTTTTTTCCGCAAGGTTGTGCGCTTTGTCGCCAACCCGACGACCGAATGGGCCGAGCTGAACTCACGTCAGGACGACAGCCGCGAGCTCGATCTCGAGAAGTCCGAGCTCAAGGCGATGGTCGAGCGCAAGCGGCGCAACGACTTTGTCCGCAAGCGTGAGTTCGACATGCTGCGCAAGGTGCGCCGCGAGGGCCTGACGCCCGACCAATTGGCGGCGCTGGGCACCTCGTCGCGGCTCGACGATTCCGAGGCCCGCATCGGCGAAAGTGTCGCCCGCCAGGAATTTGGCGTGAAGGACAAGATCGACCACATCGAGCGCGAGATGGTCGGCGACGGCAGCTTCCGCCCGACGACGCGGCCGGGTGCGTTGGCGCCGGCGCCAACCCAGCCGATGCCTTTTGCGCTGCCGGGCGGCGGCGCCGGCCTGCCGCCCTTGCCGGCGCGCCCGGGTGCGGCGCCGGCCTCAGTGGCCGCGATGCGCAGCGCCAGCAGCTACGACGCCGCCGCGGAGTCCGACGAGTTGCCGGCGCTGCCGCCCTTGCCCGACCTGGACCTCATCCCGGAACCCTCGTTGCACACGCTGGCCGCATCGCTGCCGCCGGTGACGATGGCCGCCGGTCTGGGCCCGCTGTCACCGGTGTCGCTGCCGGGTGCCCACCAGGTGGCGGCCGGGCTGGCGCACAACTTCGAGGTCGAGGTCAGCGAGATCGTGCACGACCCCGATCTCGACGAAGCCGTGATCGCCTTCGCCAACGCCGACTTCACGCTCTGCGAAAAGTCGCTGCAACGGCTGACCGCGACGACGGGTGCGCGGGCGCGCCACGCCGAGACCTGGCTGGTGCTGTTCGACCTCTACCGCGCCACCGGCCAGCAGCCGCGTTTCGAGAGCCTGGCGCTGGACTACGCGCAGCAGTTCGGCTGGTCGGCGCCGCAGTGGTTTTCGCTGCCCAAGCTGGTCGCCGATGCGGTTGCCGAAGAGCGCCCGCGGCCGGTGCATGTGGCCGGCGATATCGGCTGGATCTGCCCGGAAGCGCTTGACCTCGACGCCGTGGGCCGGCTGCGGTCGCAGACCCTGCAGATGCCGCTGCCCTGGGTCTTCGACTGGAGCGGTCTCAAGACTATCGACGCCGAGGCCGCCACCCAGCTTTCGGCCGTGATGCGGGTCTGGGCCGGGCAGATGCTGGAGATGCAGTGGATCAACGGTGAGCGTCTGTTCACCGTGCTCGCCGAGGCTGCGCCGACTGGCGTGCGCGATGCCGATCCGTCGTTCTGGCTGGCGCGCATGGACGCCTTGCGGCTGGTCAACCGCGCCGACCAGTTTGACGAGGCAGCAATCGACTACTGCGTGACCTACGAGGTCTCGCCGCCATCGTGGGAGCCGACCCGCTGTGCAGTGCGCATCGGCGGCTCGGGGTTGTCGACACGCACGCCGGCGCTGTCGATGGTCAGCGACATCTCGACCAGCTTCATGGAGTCGGGCTTGATCGACGACCATGGCGGCACGGTCCAGGTCTCGACGGTCGAGCTCGCCGGGCAGCTCATCGGCGATATCGGCGCGACGCTCGAGCGCCTGAACGCGCAGCTTGGCGCGTCGCCGATCGTCCAGGTGGCCTGCACCAAGCTGATCCGCGTCGACTTCATCGCCGCCGGCGACTTGCTGAACTGGGTGCTCGCCAAGCGCAACGAAAACCGCGCGGTGCACTTTGTCGATGCGCACCGCCTGGTCGCGCTGTTCTTCGGCGCGATGGGCATCAACGAACACGCCAAGGTGCAGGTTCGAAAAGTATGAGCCTGCCCGGCCGCCCGAAAGGCGAATTGACCGCAGCGCAATGCGCGGAGGTTGGCTGATGAGCGGCGCGCCGGAGGTCTTTCACGGCACCACGATCTTGAGCGTGCGGCGGGGTGACCAAGTTGCAATGGGCGGCGACGGCCAGGTCACGCTGGGCGCGGTGGTCGTCAAAGCGACCGCGCGCAAAGTGCGCAAGCTCTACCGCGACCAGGTGCTGGCCGGTTTTGCCGGCTCCACCGCCGACGCTTTCACGCTCTTCGAGCGCTTCGAGGCCAAGCTCGAAAAACACCAGGGCCACCTGGTGCGTGCCGCCGTCGAGTTGACCAAGGATTGGCGTACCGACCGCGTGCTGCGCCGCTTGGAGGCGATGCTCGCGGTGGCCGATCGCACGGCGTCGCTGATCATCACCGGCAATGGCGATGTGCTCGAACCCGAACTCGGCATCGTCGCCATCGGCTCCGGTGGCGCATACGCCCAGGCCGCGGCGCGTGCACTCGTCGAACACACCTCGATGTCGGCCGCCGAGGTCGTCAAACAAGCATTGGTGATCGCCGGCGACCTGTGCATCTACACCAACCAGCAGCACACGATCGAGACCCTAGAGTGAGCGCAGCGCCGGGCCGCCCCAAACAAGCGAAGGTCCCCCTGGGGGACCGCGCGGCGTACCCGCCGTGCGAGGGGCTCCAGTGACCGCAGGCATGACCCCGCAGGAGATCGTGTCCGAGCTCGACCGCCATATCGTCGGCCAGGCCGGCGCCAAGCGGGCGGTGGCGATCGCGCTGCGCAACCGCTGGCGGCGGATGCAGGTGGACGAAAAACTGCGCGGCGAGATCACGCCAAAAAACATCCTGATGATCGGCCCCACCGGCGTCGGCAAGACCGAGATCGCACGCCGGCTGGCGCGTCTGGCGGATGCGCCGTTTGTGAAGGTCGAGGCGACCAAGTTCACCGAAGTCGGTTATGTCGGCAAGGATGTCGACACCATCATCCGCGACCTCGTCGAAGTCGCGGTCAAACAAGAGCGTGAGCGCCAGATGCGCAGCAAAAGGGCGTTGGCCGAAGATGCCGCCGAAGACCGCGTGCTCGACATCCTGGTGCCGCCACCACGCAACCTCGGCTTTGGCAGCAGCGGCACCAGCAGCGCCGGCAACAGCACCGACAGCGCGCCAGCCGACAGCAACACACGCCAGGTCATGCGCAAGCGCCTGCGCGAAGGCAGCCTGGCAGACAAGATCATCGAAATCGAGGTCGCGCAGGCCAAACCGGCGCTGGAGATCATGGGCCCGCAGGGCATGGAAGAAATGGCCGACCAGCTCAAGGGCCTGTTTTCGCAGCTCGGCCAAGGCCGGCGCGAAACGCGCAAGCTCAAGGTCGCCGACGCGCTGCGGCTGCTCGTCGAAGAAGAAGCCGGCAAGCTCGTCAACGATGACGATATCCGCGCCGCCGCGGTGGCGCAGACCGAGAGCAACGGCATCGTCTTCATCGACGAGATCGACAAGGTCGCCTCGCGTGGCGAACATGGTGGCGCCGAGGTCAGCCGCCAGGGTGTGCAGCGCGACCTGCTGCCGCTGGTCGAAGGCACCGCGGTGAATACCAAATACGGCGAGGTGCGCACCGACCACATCCTGTTCATCGCCTCGGGCGCTTTTCACCTCGCCAAACCGAGTGACCTGATCCCTGAGCTGCAAGGGCGTTTCCCGATCCGCGTCGAACTGTCGTCGCTGTCGGTGGCCGACTTCGAAGCGATCCTGACGAGCACCCACGCGAGCCTGGTCAAGCAGTACCACGCGCTGCTCGCGACCGAAGGCGTGACGCTGGAGATCTTGCCGGCGGCGGTGCGGCGCCTGGCGCAGATCGCTTTTGAGGTCAACGAGCGCACCGAAAATATCGGCGCCCGCCGGCTCGCCACGGTGATGGAGCGGCTGCTCGACGAGATCAGCTTCGACGCGCCCAACCGCGGCGGGCAGACGGTGGTCATCGATGCCGTCGACGTCGACGCGCGGCTGGCCGAGCTGGCCAAAAACGAAGACCTGTCGCGGTACATCCTGTAAGTGCGTCCTGTAAGTGCGTCCTGTAAGCGCGTCCTGTAAGCGCGGCGCGGCCCCCGCCGCCATCGGTGGTGCGGCCTCGAAAGACAGCGTCCGCGGCGTCGGACGTCGAACGATCAGCTGCGCCGCGCCTGCAAGGCGAGCAGGCCGTCAAAGATCAGCGCGTCGATCAGTTCATGTTCGATCTGCAGGCTCGGCGCGACTTTCCAGCCGGCGCCGCCGGTCATGATCGTGCGTGGCAATTGGCCACTGCGCTGCGCCAGATGCCGGTGCAGGCGCTCGATCGCGCCAGTGATCGCGTAGGTGCCGCCGCTGGTCAGCGCATCGCTGGTATTGGTCGGGAAGTCGACGACATTGCCGGTCGGCACGCGCAGCCCGGCGGTGCCACTTTCCAGCGCGCGCAACATGATGCCGTGGCCGGGCAGGATCAGCCCACCCAGAAAACGCCCTTCGACGTCGATCGCGTCGACGGTGACCGCGGTGCCGATCATCACCACCAGCGCCGGGCAGACCTGCGGGCCGGCCAACACATGCCAGCGGGCGCCGATCTGGGCCACAAAGCGGTCGGTGCCGAGCCGGCCCGGGTGGTCGTAGCCGTTGACGATGCCACCCGCCGCGGCACTGGCAACCACCCAGCGCGGCGACACGTCCCAAAGCTCGAGCTGCTCTTCGACGCGCCGGCGCACGGCGTCGCCGGCGACGTTGCAGCCGATGATCTGCGTCGGCGCCGGCAGCGTCTTCCAGTCGCCGTCGCTCAGTTCCTCGATCGTCTCGAGGAAAACCGCGCCGCTGGCGACGGCTTCGCCGCCCGGTTGCGCGGCTGCGTAGAGCGCCCATTTCAGGCGTGTGTTGCCGATATCAACGGCCAGCAATGTCATGGCGTGCCCTGTTTGCCCAGGGCGATGTTAACGAGGCTGCGCCCGATGCCCGCGATGCGGGGTAAACCACGGCGCCGGCTCGGCGCGGCAGGGCCCGCGCCCGCCGCGCCGCGCCCGGCGCCGATCGGCCGGTGGCATCATCAAAGGCTGCCACCGACTGCCACTCACTGCCGCGCCCATGACCGACCTGTCCGCCGAAGCCCAAGCCCTGGCCAACTACCGGCCGACGAACAAGGTGCGTTTTGTCACCGCGGCCTCGCTCTTCGACGGCCACGACGCAGCGATCAACATCATGCGGCGCATCCTGCAGGGCATGGGCTGCGAGGTCATCCACCTCGGCCACAACCGCTCGGTCGACGAGGTCGTCACCGCGGCGCTGCAAGAAGATGTGCAGGGCATCGCGATCAGCAGCTACCAGGGCGGCCATGTCGAGTATTTCAAATACATGATCGACGCGCTGCGGCGCCGCGGCGGCAAACAGGTGCAGGTCTTTGGCGGCGGCGGCGGGGTCATCGTGCCAGCCGAGATCGACGAGTTGCAAGCCTACGGCGTGGCGCGCATCTACAGCCCCGAAGACGGCCAGCGCATGGGCCTGGCCGGCATGATCGGCGAGATGGTGATGCGCTGCGATCACACGATGCCGGCGCAGGCACCGACCAGCGTGGCCGCACTGCAGGGCCACAGCGACGGCGCCTGGCGCGCGCTCGCGCAGGCCATCACGGCGCTCGAAAACGGCAGCGCCGATGTGGCCTTCAAAGCGCAGATCGCGCAGGCTGCCGCTGCCAGCAAGACCCCGGTGCTGGGCATCACCGGCACCGGCGGCGCCGGCAAATCCAGCCTCACCGACGAGCTCATCCGCCGCCTGCGGCTGGACCAGGGTGATGCGCTGCACATCGCGGTTATCAGCATCGACCCGTCACGCCGCAAGAGCGGCGGCGCGTTGTTGGGCGACCGCATCAGGATGAATGCGATCTCGCCCTGGGGCGACGCGCGGCGCCTGCCCGCCGGGCCGCCCCAAGGGCAGGCAGCCCCCTCGGGGGGTGGCGAAGACCGCGAAGCGGCAAGCCTGGGGGCTCAAAGAGTTTTCATGCGCAGCCTGGCGACGCGCGACTTCGGCAGCGAAATCAGCCAGGCGTTGCCCGATGTGCTGGCCGCCTGCAAGTGCGCCGGCTTCGACCTGATCGTCGTCGAGACCTCGGGCATCGGCCAGGGTGACGCCGCAATCGTGCCGCTGGTGAATGTGCCGATGTATGTGATGACGCCAGAGTTCGGCGCTGCCAGCCAGCTCGAAAAGATCGACATGCTCGACTTTGCCGAGTTTGTGGCGATCAACAAGTTCGACCGCAAGGGCGCCGCCGATGCACTGCGGGATGTCGCCAAGCAGGTGCAGCGCAACCGCGCCGCCTTCGACCAGATGCCCGACACGATGCCGGTCTTCGGCACCATGGCCAGCCGCTTCAACGACGACGGCGTGACTGCGCTGTACCAAGCGCTGCTGCCGCGGCTTGCATCGTTAGGCATGCCCACCGTCACGAGCCGCCTGCCGCCGGCGCAGACCCGGCACAGCACCCACCAGGTGCCGATCGTGCCCGGCGCGCGGGTGCGTTATCTGGCCGATATCGCCGACACCGTGCGCGCCTACAAACGCCGCGCGGTACAGCAGGCGCGGCTGGCGCGTGAGGTGCAACAGCTGCGTGCCGCGGCGGGCATGTTGCAAGCCGCGAACCCGGCCAAACACCGCGCTGTCGAGGCCACCACGGCGCTCGCCGACGAGCGCGAGGCCGGCCTCGGCGCCGAGGCGAAAAAACTGCTCGCGATGTGGCCGGCGATGCAGCAGGCCTACGCCGGCGACGAATATGTGGTGAAGATCCGCGACCGCGAAATCCGCACCGCGCTGACCCACACCACGCTGTCGGGCAGCAAGATCCGCAAGGTCGCGCTGCCGACCTATGAAGACCATGGCGAACTGCTGAAGTGGCTGCTGCTCGACAACGTGCCGGGCTCTTTCCCGTACACCGCCGGCACCTTCGCCTTCAAGCGCGAAGGCGAAGACCCGACCCGCATGTTTGCCGGCGAAGGCGACGCCTTCCGCACCAACCGGCGTTTCAAGATGGTCAGCGAAGGCCTGCCCGCCAAGCGCCTGTCGACGGCTTTTGATTCGGTCACGCTGTACGGCAACGACCCCGGCCTGCGCCCCGACATCTACGGCAAGGTCGGCAATTCCGGCGTCTCGATCGCCACGCTCGACGACATGCAGGTGCTGTACTCGGGCTTCGACCTGTGCAGCCCGAGCACGTCGGTATCGATGACCATCAACGGCCCGGCGCCGACGATCCTGGCGATGTTCATGAATACCGCGGTCGACCAGCAACTCGCCAAATTCGAGGCTGACAACCGGCGCCAGCCAACCAGCGACGAGGCCAACAAGATCCGCGCCTGGACGCTGGCCAACGTGCGCGGCACCGTGCAGGCCGACATCCTGAAAGAAGACCAGGGCCAGAACACCTGCATCTTCTCGACCGAGTTTTCGCTCAAGGTGATGGGCGATATCGCCGAGTATTTTGTGCATCACGATGTGCGCAACTTTTACTCGGTGAGCATCAGCGGTTATCACATCGCCGAAGCCGGTGCCAACCCGATCAGCCAGCTGGCTTTCACGCTCAGCAACGGCTTCACCTTTGTCGAGGCGTATCTCGCACGCGGCATGCACGTCGACGACTTCGCGCCGAACCTGAGCTTCTTTTTCAGCAACGGCATGGACCCCGAATACACCGTGCTCGGGCGCGTCGCGCGGCGCATCTGGGCGACCGCGATGCGCGACCGCTATGGCGCGAATGAACGCAGCCAGAAGCTCAAATATCACGTCCAGACCAGCGGCCGCAGCCTGCATGCGCAGGAGATCGCCTTCAACGATATCCGCACCACGCTGCAGGCGCTGATCGCGGTCTACGACAACTGCAATTCGCTGCACACCAACGCCTACGACGAAGCGATCACGACACCGACCGAAGAGAGTGTGCGCCGCGCGATGGCGATCCAGCTCGTCATCAACCGCGAATGGGGCCTGGCCAAGAACGAAAACCCGAACCAGGGCGCTTTTGTGATCGACGAACTCACCGAGCTGGTCGAAGAAGCGGTGCTGTCGGAGTTTGAAAAAATCGCCGAGCGCGGCGGTGTGCTCGGGGCCATGGAAACCGGCTACCAGCGCGGCAAGATCCAGGAAGAGAGCATGCATTACGAGATGCTCAAACACACCGGCGAGTACCCGATCATCGGCGTCAACACCTTCCGCAACCCGCACGAAGGTGACGTGCCAAAGATCATCGAACTGGCACGTTCGACCGAAGCCGAAAAACAGTCGCAGTTGCAGCGCCTGGGTGATTTTCAAGCGCGTCACATCGCTGAAGCGCCGGCGATGCTGCAGCGTCTTCAGCAGGCAGTGATCAACAACGGCAACGTCTTCGACGTCCTGATGGACGCGGTGCGGGTCTGCTCGCTGGGGCAGATCACGAATGCGCTGTTTGAAGTCGGCGGGCAGTACCGGCGCAGCATGTAGCGCGTTGCCCCCTGGCTCGCCGCCGCCGCGCTCAACCGATGCTCAAGATCTGATTCAGTACTGCGCAGGCCTGCTCGAACGCGGGGTCGGCCAGGCGTTTGAGCGCATGCGGCTTGGCGTGTCGGGCGCGCCAGTCAAAGGACTTGGGCTGGTGACACAAGACGTAGCTCGTCTTGCCGGATTTGCGGCCTGGCGTGGCGCCGGCGGCGATGGCAAATGGGTTGCTGGCGTTGGACGCGGCCGTGGTCATCGGCAGACCGATCACGATGCCGGTCCGGGCGTTGAATGCCTGCGGCGACAGCACCACCATCGGATGCAGGTCGCGCATCTCTGTGCCCGCCTGCGGATTGCAGTCAATCCAGATGATGGCTTGCCGGTCTGGCACCCACGCGCTGCGCTTCGTCGGGCGGCGCGTCACCACGCCTCGGCGCCCCGTGCCGCTACGGCCATGACCTCTCCACCGTGCTCGGCGGGGTCGAACTGCGCTAGGCGCTCGGCGAGCGTTGGCGGTCTGTCTTGCTGCGGCGTGATGACCACCCGCCCGTCTTCGACAGTGAGTTTGACGCGCTGATTGGCGTGCAGCTTGGCCAGCCGTGCGACTGCCGCAGGGATGCGCACGCCAAGGTTGTTACCCCAGGGCTTGATGTCGAGGATCGCTTCGGACATGGTGATGCCGCTGTATAGACATGTTTATACATTACCACACGTCAAGGCTTCGGCACCGCCAGTGCGCGCGCTTCGCCCTCTCAGTCGGCAGCCTCGCGCGACTTGGCGTGGCGGCGCTGCTTGCGCGCCGCGCTCAAGGCACCCAGACCGGCAAGCCCGAACAGCATCAAGCCCCAGGTCTGCGGCTCGGGCACGGCGCCAGTGGGCACAAAGGTCAGCTGCGCCTCGCTCTGGCCGGTCACGCTGTAGCGCAGCGCGCTGTCGTCGCTGCTGACCACCAAGGCAGTGGCCAGGCGGTATTCACGCGCGTCGGTGTCGATGAAGAAGTAGGCACTGCGCTGGCCGGGGTAGACGGCGTTTTCGTACTCATCGCGGAACCAGAACGAATGGTCTTCGGCACCGGAAATCCAGAACCGCGGCATCACCGTGCCGGCCAGATCGCGCCGCCATTCGGCACGCAGCCGCGCGGCGGCAAACTGTCTCAGGTTGACCTGGACGACACCGACCGTCGACTCCGCGTCGACGATGACGCGCCAGTAAAAGTCCAGACTGCTGTCGGTTGCCCGCACGACCATCGAGCTCAAGGAGCCGGTCACCGAGCCCGCCCGCGAAAACGGTTCGGGAAAGTGTCGTTCATAGGCGATGTCGTAGCTGAAGGCTGTCGTCCTCTGCGCCAGCAGCGTGCCGTCCAGCGACGGGTCGTCAGCAGCGCTGGTACCGGTCAGCCATTCAAACTGTTGTGCCGCGGCGGGGGTCGCCACCGTTGCCAACAGCGTGGCGGCCGCAATGATGTGCCGTACAAGCCTGGATCGCATGCCATTACTCCTTGAAAACACCCTCTGGCGGGGCCCGGGGCCCCAAGGCCCGCCGCTCGTCTCTTGCGCCAACAGCGTCGGTGCAGAAACCTTTTGTTGCAAACAGGATTCTGAGCGCACGGCACGCCTGCAAGGGTGCCGTGTCTTCGCCGTGGTAAATCCGCACCTATCCAAAAGTCGGGGCGGCGCGTGCGGGTTGGCACGCTCGGAAGCTCGGGGCTGGCTGCGGCATGATCCGCCGCGATCGACTGCGCGACTGCCCGAAGGACTCGAGTGCCAAAGACTGATCCCACGACCCGCCGCCGGCGTCTGGCCGCGGCCACTTGCCCGGCCAGTTGGATGACAACACTGCTGGCCGACGACGTGGCGGGTGCGCGGTTCGACAGCACGCTGACGCTGACCCGGCCGTGAAGTCAAAGCCGCGAGAGGCCGTCAGCAGCGTCGGCAGCGCAGGCAACATGACCGCGAGCGCCGCGCTGCGCCGCGCCCGGCGCGCCTGGGCCTGTGTGCATGTCGACTCCAGCCGCTCGCTGGCGCTGGCCGAAGAAGCGCTGGTCGCGGCGCGCGCCGCGGCAGACCTGCGCGCCGAAGGCTGGGCCCGGCTGGCGCGCGGTTTCCACCGCCTGTATTTCGCCACCCCGGCGCAGGCCGGCACCGAGCTGCGCGCGGCGCGCCGCAACTTCGATGCCGTCGGCGACCGGCCGGGCGAGTTGCTCGCCGACACGCTGATCGCGCGGGTGATGTGGCGCCAGGGCCGCGTCGCCGCTGCGCTGAAGCAGGTGCTGGCCCTGCGCGACGAAGGCTTGGCGGTTCTCAAGGACGACCAACGCGGCGTGCTGCTGAATACGATCGCAGGTTGTTATTCGGCGCAGGGCCGGTCAGACCAGGCATTTGCCTACATGTACCAGGCGTTGCGCGGCGCCGGGCCGACACGGGGCAACGGCTTCGACACCGTGCTGCATTGCAACCTCTCGCACGAGATGCTGCAGATCGGCGACTACGAAGAAGGTCTGCGCCATGTCGAGGCCGGCCTGGCGCGGTACGCCGGCATGAAAAATCCGCGCCTGCACGGCGTGCTCACGATCAACCGCGTGATCTGCCTGACCGAGCTCGGCCGCGCCGGCGAAGCCGCCGCCGATATCGCCGCGTTGCTCGCGGTGCCTGCCACCGGCGACGGGCGCGGGCCGATGGCCGCGCACTTCGAGACGCTGGCCATCGCGGCCTTGCTCGCCGGCGACCACGCCATCGGCGCCAGGCTCATCGGCCTTGCGCACGCAGCGGCAAAGTCACCCGCGCCGGAAGAGGCGCTCGAGCTGGCGGTGGCCGAAGCTTTGTGGTCGATGGCTGACGGCCACCTGGAGCGCGCGCGCAAGCAGTTGCTGGCCGTTAAAACGCTGGCCGGCACCGACAAGACCGAAGGCCTGAGCCTGCGCGTGCGCTGCCGCTATTTCCAGACCCTGGCCGAGTTGCATCAACGCCGCAGCGCGCCTGGCGCGGCCCGTGCCCGTGCCGATGCCCAGGCGCTTGAAGGCCTGCGCCGCTGGCAGGCACTGCACCTCGCCCAAGGCCGGCTGGCGTCGCAGGCACGCTACCAGGCAGCAGCCTTGCAGACCGAACTGCTGCGCCTGCAACACCAGCTGGATGCCACCGACGAAAAGCGCCGCAGCACCGAACGGGCGCGGGCCGAACTCGCCGCGGCGAATGAGCAGCTCGAGCACAAGATCGCCGAGGTGCAATCGCTGCAAGCCGCGCTGCGCGAGCAGGCCACTCGCGACCCCTTGACCGGCCTGTTCAACCGCCGCCACCTCAACGACGCGCTGCCGGCGATGCTGGCGCTGGCGCGGCGCGATGCCCAGCCGCTGGCCGTGGCCCTGCTCGACCTGGACCACTTCAAGGCCGTCAACGACCAACTCGGCCACGACGCCGGCGATCAGGTGCTGGTCGCCTTTGCCCGATTGCTGGCCAGCAGCAGCCGCAAGAGCGATCTCGTCTGCCGCTGGGGCGGCGAAGAGTTCTGCCTGGTCATGCCGCGCACCGATGCCAACGCCGGCCGCCGCCGCGTCAACGCGCTGCTGCGGCGCTGGCGCAGCGACGCCGCGCTGCTGCTGCCGCAGTTGCCGGCGCACTTGAGCTTTTCGGCCGGTGTCTCAGATTCCGAAGGGGCAACGCCCGCGCCGCAGGCCTTGCTGAACGCCGCCGATCAGCTGCTGCTGCAGGCCAAGGCGGCCGGGCGCAACCGCGTGTTGGTCGCGGGCTTCGCTGGCGCTGTAGCAGCGGCCGGCGGCGGCGAAACCAGCCTCGCCGAGTAGCTGTTCAACGGCGCGGCACCGGCGTCGGGCGCAACGGCCACAATCGCAGCCCTATGACCTCCCTGCCCCACTACATCGCCCCCGCCCGCTTCGACGATGCCGACGCCGCCCTGGCCCAGGTGCGGTCGATCTACGACACCAGCGTCGGCCATCTGCGCAGCGCCTTGCAGCGGTTTGTCGCCGGCCACGACGACGGCCAGCATGTGCGTGCGTTTTATCCTTTTGTGCGCGTGCGCACCGACACCGTCGCACGTGCCGATTCGCGTCTGGCTTATGGTTTTGTCGCCGGGCCGGGCACGTTCGAGACCACGTTGACCCGCCCGGATCTGTTTGCCGGCTACTACCGCGACCAGTTGCGCCTGCTGCTCAAGAACCATCGCGTGCAGATCGAGGTCGGCACCAGCGCGCAGCCGATCCCGGTGCACTTTTCGTTGGCTGAGAACGACCACCTCGAAGGCAGCATCACGCCGGAGCGGCGGCTGATGATGCGCGACCTCTTCGACCTGCCCGACCTGGCGGCGATGGACGACGGCATCGCCAATGGCACCCACCAGCCGGCACCCGGCGAGCCGTCGCCGCTGTCGCTGTTCACCGCGCCGCGCGTCGACTATTCGCTGCACCGGCTGCGCCACTACAGCGGCACCGCGCCCGAGCATTTCCAGAACTTCGTGCTCTTCACCAACTACCAGTTTTATATCGACGAATTCATCAAGCTCGGCCACACGTTGATGGCCGACGCGGCCTGTGAGTACGAAGCTTTTGTCGAGCCCGGCAATGTGATCACGCGGCGCAGCGGCCTGGCCGCGCTGCCCGCCGATGCGCTGGGCGCAGCACCGCCGCGGCTGCCGCAGATGCCGGCCTACCACCTGGTGCGGCCCGACGGCAGCGGTGTGACGATGGTCAATATCGGCGTCGGCCCGGCGAATGCCAAGACCATCACCGACCACATTGCGGTGCTGCGCCCGCACGCCTGGGTCATGCTCGGCCACTGCGCGGGTTTGCGCAATACGCAGCAGCTCGGTGACTATGTGCTCGCCCACGGTTATGTGCGCGAAGACCATGTGCTCGACGAAGAACTGCCGCTGTGGGTGCCGATCCCCGCACTCGCCGAAATCCAGGTCGCGCTCGAGCAGGCGGTGGCCGACGTGACGAAGTTGCAGGGCTGGGAGCTCAAGCACATTCTGCGTACCGGCACGGTGGCGTCGACCGACAACCGCAACTGGGAACTGCTGCCGCACCCGGGCCCGGAAAAGCGATTCAGCCAGAGCCGCGCGGTGGCGCTTGATATGGAGTCGGCCACCATCGCGGCGAATGGTTTTCGATTTCGGGTGCCCTACGGCACCCTGCTGTGCGTGAGCGACAAACCGCTGCACGGCGAGATCAAATTGCCCGGCATGGCGAACACCTTCTACCGCGAGCGTGTCGACCAGCACCTGCGCATCGGCCTGCGTGCGATGGAGCTGCTGCGCGCGCAGCGGCTGGATCAGTTGCACTCGCGCAAGCTGCGCAGTTTTGCCGAGGTCGCGTTTCAGTAGATCGCTGAGGAGGCGTTTCGGAACGCTGTTGATCGCAAGATCGCAAGCCGGTCAACGAGCGAGAAGTCGGCACAACTGGATTTCGCGCCACGGCACAGCACAGGCAGAATCCGCCTCAATGGACCCGCTCACCGACGAACGACTTGCTGCCGCGCAGGCACTGTGCCGGCGATTCGGCGTCGTCCGCCTGGACATATTCGGTTCCGCGGCCACCGGTGCCTTCGACCCTGAAAGAAGCGATGTCGACTTCATTGTCGACTTTGACGACCCGGCGGCCAAGGACATCTTCATGCGCTATTTCGGGCTCAAGGAATCGCTCGAGTCGGTCTTCGAACGCCCGGTCGACCTGGTCATGGCTGGCGCGATGCGCAATCGATTTTTCATCGAGGCCGCGAACCGATCACGCCGCACGGTCTATGCATCCACGCTCGCCACAACTGCTTGAAGATATCCGCGACGCGGCGGCTTTTATCGTCGAGGTCACCAACGGCGTGACCTTGGATCGCTACCGGGCCGATCGGCTGCTGCGGCAAGCCGTGGAGCGCAACTTCGAAATCGTCGGCGAGGCCATCAAGCGGCTGGCGACCAACGATCCTGCAAGCGCCGCTCAAATCACCCACCACGCCCAGATCATCGCCTTCCGCAACATCCTCATCCACGGCTACGACCTGGTCGACCACGCACTGGTTCTGACGACCGCCGAGCAGCAGGTGCCGCGGCTCGTTGCCGATGTCGAAGCGTTGCTGGCGGGCATCTGACCCGCAGCCGTCAGCCGGCAGGCAAAGCCGGCGGACGCATTGCATTCCGGTTGAGAGCATCCGATGACCCTGTCGGGCCACAGCGGGCGCGCCAGAAACAACCGCAGCTGCCGAAGGCATTGGCAGAGCGGCTCCGCTCATGTCCCCCAGGGCCTGCCTGAACGGCGGCCCTTCCTCCTCTACTTCGTTGCGCCGCTCTCCCAACGCCCTCTGCAGCCGGCACCATCGCCTCCTCCGAAAGCACCCAATGCCCCGTGTTCAATCTCGATGAGCTGCGAGGTGGTGGCCCGAGCGCTGGGACGGGTCGCTGTGTGGAGCGAGGTAAAGGAGCAGCAGCCGGCGTTCAGCCAGTCTTCGGGGGACCGCGGCCGCGTCCCAGCGCTTGCGCGCGGACTTTCCAGGTAGGTTTTGTGTCTCATCTGGCAGACCGACGTCGCCGATCATCGCAACGACAAGCTCGGCGTCGCTTGCCGCGCATTTCGAAGTGACCGACAGCGGCCGCGGCCTGCGCTGGCCGCTGCTCGATGAAGACTGGTTCGTGCCGGAGGCGATCGACGCCTTTGGCGTGCGAGCAGCGGCTTGAATTCAGCGTGGCACTCGCTTGCGCGCAACGGCGATGAGGGCGACCAAGCCGGCGAGCATCAGACCGTAGGTCGATGGCTCGGGCACCGCGGCGATTCCAGCGCCTGCGCCAGCGGATGCTTGAGTTCTTGACCCGATAGAAAAATAGTAGGGGTCATCGTACGGGCCGGGGTTCGCGAAGCTGAACGAGAAGGGCACCGTCAACTACTGTGCGATGTAGCGGCCCGACCCGCTCTGCGTAGCAATTGCCTTCAGTTCGCCGTGTACGCTCAGGGATTTGTCAATTGGAGACCCTGAGGTGGCGTCGAATGTCGCCAGCACTGAATCGCACCCGAATTGGCCGCAACTATCCCACGACTCGATAGTGAGCGTTGCTACGCCCGAAATCACGACCTGCGTCCACGGCCCATACCAGTACAGGACAGGGCCGTCAAAAATGTTGGGTGAATCCCATGACAGCGCCGCGGTGCCACCCCCGCGCGCATCGGACACGTAGGTGACGCCGTTGCGCGAGCCTTCCACGCTGGCCTGCGCAACCACAGGCCCCGGCAGAGGGCATTGGAAGTAGGAATTGCAGGACGTCTGTGCCGTGCGACGGGTCGGGTCAGCAACCACAAGTGCAAGCCCGAAACCGTAACCGTTCACTTGCCCAAAAGGTTGTTTTCGCCCTCCCATCCATTCGTTCCGGCGCCCAACTGCGGGAACACCAACACCCCAGGCTCGAGTGCAATCCCTGAGCCCCGTCGAACATACATTCCCCCGCTAGCCGGAAACTCATCGTCAGGCTTCTGGTCGATCAGCTGAAACGAGAGCGCAACACTCACGCTCGCTTTCGCTGCGATCGCGTCGGGGACAAGCGCGATCGTGGTCGCTGCGACAAGCAGCGCCAGGGCAGATAGACGCCGGCACGAGAAGAAGTGACCCATCAATTTCTCCGCAATTTTGGTGAGCCGATCACCCAGAAGCGCACCAAACGCTTTCACTCGTCAGCATACGGCGGTATTGCAAACTCGACATTCCTGTGCTCCCGAATGGCCGGTTGACGGCCGCAGCGCACTGGCCTTCAACGAGTCGGCCGAGACGCCGCTGCGTCGCTGGATCTTCGTCGCAGCAAAGGGACCCTCGAACCCCAATTCGGCGCGGTGGGCGGCCAATTGCAGCGGCGGTATTAGCCCGTAGGGTCGAGTTGCCCAGCCACCTGGTCGGGCAGCGTCATCAGCGCCCGCCTTGCGCGCTCACCCTGCTCCTGTGTCGGCTGCAGCAGCAAGTCGATATCGGTGGTCGCTCGCTGGTAGCCCAGGGCATGCAGCGCGTAGCCGCCAATCAACACGTAATCCACCTGTTCGGCATTCAGCGCACCGAGCAGCAACTGCAAGTCGGCCACCGTTGCCGGGCGCGCGGCTTGCGGCGCCGGCCCAGCGCCGTCGCTCATCGCGAGCGTCGCTGTCGGGCGACGTTGGCAGCGATCACCTGGCTCAGCGCCTCGTCGCGCTGAGCATCGGCGTCGGCATGGTTCTTGAAGCGATAGACACCTTTGACGATGCCGGTGCTCTGGATCAGATCGAATGCAGCGCCGATCTGCTGCTGCCGGGCGGCCTCGCGCAGGCCATCGGCACCGGGCACGGCCGTCAACCCAAGAGGCTTGCGGCCGATGGTTTTCATGCTGGCCACTGTAACGCAGCGCCCGTGCCGCGAAGCCGGCTCACCACCATACAAGGCGCCGTCAATGCCGATGCCGCACGCCCCACAGCGGCCGTAGCGCAATCACCCCGATCACAGGCCCGAGCGCGATCCAGGCCAGCACCTGCCCCAACGGCATCGACTGCAGCAGCCAGGTGTGCAGCTCGATGCTGATGATCGAAATCGTGAAGCCGATGCAGTTGCTCAGCGTGAGCACGCTGCCCACCGCCTGCCGCGGCGCGTTGGTTGCGGTGAGGGCCGAAAACTGCGGCGAGTCGCCCGACACGGTGATGCCCCAGACGAGCAGCCACAGCGCGAAGAGCAGCGTCGGTGCGTCGATCAACCAAGGCGCCAGCAGGCAACAAGCGCCGCTCGCTGCGAGCTGAAAACCGCCGACACGCGCGCTGCCCAAGCGCCGCACCAAGGCACCGCCGGCAACGCAGCCGATGACACCCACAGCGAGCACGCCGAAGGCCGCAAACGACAGCGCCGGCCCGGCCAGCCGCGGCGCCAGGATCAGCGGCACCAGGACCCAGAAGGTGTACAGCTCCCACATGTGGCCGAAGTAGGCGAGCACCGACGCGCGCACGCGGCGGACGACCCACAACGACGCCAGTGCGCGCCATTGCAGCCCGACCGCGGTGCTGCCATGCTGCCGCGGCGGCTCGGGCAGGCCGAGATACAGGCCGATGCCGCCGGCCGCGGCCAGCGCCGCGACGCCCAGCATCACGCTCGGCCAGGGCAGCGCCGCGGCCAGGCCGCGCAGCAGATGCGCGCTGGCCGAGCCGAGCACGAGTGCGCCGATCAACAACCCGAGCGCCGCACCGAGCCCGCGCGGGAACCATTGCGACGCGATCTTCATGCCCACCGGGTAGATGCCGGCGAGGCAGAAGCCCGTCACAAAGCGCCAGGCCAGCAAGCTGTCGAAATCACGCACGCTGGCCCAGGCGCCGACCGTCGCCAGCGCGCCGGCCAGCGACGAGAAGAGGAAGAGCGCCCGCGTCGGCAGCCGATCGGCGAGTGCCAACAGCGCGAAGACCAGCGTGCCGGCGATGAAGCCGCCTTGCAGCGCCGACGTCAGCGTGCCGACCGCGGCGGCCGGCCAGCCGAGTTCGCGCTGCAAGTCAGGCATCACGGCGTTGACCGCGAACCACAACGAGGTACCGCAGAACTGCGCCACCACCAGCACCGGCAGCACGCGGCGCGGGGCAGCGTCGGTGTTCATTTCGGCCGCCGCCGCGGCGCCTGCGTTGCTGTGGGACGGTGTCGGCGCAAGTCGATCGTTCATCGGCGCCAAGGATCGCATGCCAGCAGCGCCAGAATTTGCGGCGATCACCCGCGCCTGCGCATTGGCGAGCGCATGGGCGCGCGCGTGGACCAGCGCGTGGACCAGCGCATGGGCCGGCCGCGGGCCGGCGCCCGGGCCGGCGCTCTTGTGTCCGGCAGGGCAAAGGGCTACGCTGGATTTGCCGCTTCCCCCCAACCGCTCGACCAGCCGCGGCGCGGCGCCGCAAGGAGAACGCCCATGCCAAGCCCAAGCCCCGCCGGCGTCGCCGCGATCAGGACCCTCGCACTCGTGGGCCCAGCGGCCGCCGGCAAGACCAGCCTCGCCGAGGCCTTGTTGCACCGCGCTGGCGCGATCGGTGCGCCCGGCACGCTGGAGCGCGGCACCATGGTCAGCGACTTCGACCCGCTGGAGCGCAAGATGCAGCATTCGCTCAACGCCGCGGTGCTGAACCTGCGCCACGCCGATTGCCGCGTGCACTTGATCGACACCCCCGGCGCGAGCGATTTTCTTGGCCAGTCGCTGCCGGCGCTCGAAGCGGTCGAAACCGCGGTGGTGGTCATCAACGCCGCCGTCGGCATCGAGCCGATGGCGGTGCGCATGATGGACTACGCGGCTTCGCGCCACCTCGACCGCCTGATCGTGGTCAACAAGATCGACGCCGCCGACACCGACCTGGCCGCGTTGCTGGCCGACATCCAGGCGACCTTCGGCAAAGAATGCCTGCCGCTGAATTTGCCCGACGCCGGCGGCAGCAAGGTCGTCGATTGTTTTTTCAACCGCGCAGGGCACAGCGACTTCGGCTCGGTGGATGTGGCGCACCGCGCGCTGGTCGAGCAGGTGGTCGAAGTTGATGCCGACTTTGTCGACCGCTATCTGAACGACGGCGATATCGACGCCGCCGAACTCCACACGCCGCTGGAGCAGGCGCTGCGCGAAGGGCATTTGATCCCGGTCTGTTTTGTCTCTGCGCGCAGTGGTGCCGGTGTCGCCGAACTGCTCGATGTCATCACCAAACTGCTGCCCAACCCGACCGAGGGCAATGCGCCGGATTTCCTCAACGGCGAAGGTGCCGACGCCAAGCCGATGCACGCCACGCCCGACCCGGCGCTGCATGTGCTGGCGCATGTTTTCAAGGTCACCGTCGACCCTTACGTCGGCCGCATGGGCATCTTCCGCGTGCACCAGGGCACGGTCACGCGCGACAGCCTGCTTTATATCGGCGACGCCCGCAAGCCGTTCAAGGTCGGCCACCTGTTCATGTTGCAGGGCAAGGACTACGTCGAAGTCGTGAAGGCCGTGCCGGGCGATATCTGCGCGGTGGCCAAGGTCGATGAGATCCACTTCGACGCTGTCTTGCACGACGCGCCCGACGACGACCACATCCACTTGAAGGCGCTTGAATTTCCGCGCCCGGTGCATGGCCTGGCGATCTCGCCCAAGCGCCACGGTGACGAGCAGCGGATGTGGGACATCCTGAAAAAACTCGTCGACGAAGACCCCTGCCTGAAGGTCGAACATGTCGCGACCACCAACGAGACCGTGATCTACGGGCTGGGTGAGTTGCACCTGCGCATCCTGCTCGAGCGGCTGCGCGAGGTGCACCGTTTTGAGGTCGAAACGCGGCCGCCCAAAGTCGCCTACCGCGAGACCGTCACCGCGCCGGCCGAAGGCCACCACCGGCACAAAAAACAGTCCGGCGGCGCGGGCCAGTTTGGCGAGGTCTTTCTGCGCATCGAACCGCTGCCGCGTGGTGCTGGCTTCGAGTTTGTCGACCAGGTCAAGGGCGGCGTGATCCCGCACCAGTACATCCCGGCGGTCGAAAAAGGCGTGCGCGAAGTGCTTGCCAGCGGCGCCATCGCGGGTTATCCGGTGGTCGATGTCAAGGTCACCGTCTACGACGGCAAACACCACAGCGTCGACAGCAAGGAGATCGCTTTTGTGACTGCCGGTCGCAAGGCTTTTTTGGCGGCGATCCGCGAAGCGCGGCCGATCGTGCTCGAGCCGGTGGTGCATATCGAGATCAGCGCGCCCGAGCACGCGATGGGCGACATCACCGGCGACCTGTCGGCCAAGCGCGGCCTGGTCAGCGGAACCAGCGGTGGCGCGGCCGGCAGCATCGTCGTCAAGGGCCAGGCGCCGATGTCGGAGCTGACGGCCTACCAGTCGCGCCTGAACGCGATGACCGCCGGCCAAGGGCGCTACATCATTGCGCTGTCGCACTACGACCCGGTGCCGCCAACGGTGCAGCAACAGTTGGTGGGGCAGTTCAAGGTGCGCGACGACGATTGATCTGCAGCCGCGGATTCAACCTCGACGCCGGCTGGCTCAGCGTTGGGCCGTCGGCGTCGCCGCCGGTCAGCGCATCGCCAGCGGCGTGCGCCGCCGAGGTTTTGGAAATGCCGCATTCAGTTCGGCCAGCACCTCACTGCCGAGCACCAGGCTGCCCGCGTGCCAGTTGTCGTGCAGGTGCGCAGCGCGCACCGCCTTCGGGATCGCCATCACGCCGGGCTGCGCCAGCACCCAGGCCAGCGCCACCTGCGCCGGCGTGACCAACAGCCGCTCGGCGATATCGGCCAGCGCCGGATGCGCCGCGAGCTCACCCTGGTCGATCGGGCAGTAGGCCATCATCGGCATCTGCCGCACGTGCTGCCACGGCAGCAGGTCGATCTCGATGCCGCGCTGGCTGAGCGAGTACCAGACCTGGTTGGCGCTGCACGCAGCGCCACCTGCAGCAGCGTGCAGTTCGTGCATGTCGGCGCTGTCGAAGTTGCTCACGCCCCAGTGGCGGATCCAGCCGCGCCGTTGCAGGATCTCGAAGCCGGCGATGGTGTCGGCCAGCGGCACGCCGCCGCGCCAGTGCAGCAGGTACAAATCGATCTGGTCAAGCCCCAGGCGGCGCAAGCTGGCTTCGCAGGCCTGCACCAGCCGCGCCGGGTCGGCGTTTTCCGGCAGCGCCTTGGAGACGAGGAACAGCCTTTCGCGCGCCAAGCCGGCGCGACCGGCCTCGCCGATGGCGCGGCCGAGCACCGTTTCGGCGCCACCAGCGCCATACATCTCGGCAGTGTCGATGACGCGGTAGCCGATCTCGAAGGCCAGCCGCAGCGCTGCGACTTCAGCCGCCGCGCGTGGCGCCGATTCGCCGAAGCGCCAGGTGCCCAGGCCGAGCGCGGGCACCTCCTCGCCGCTGGGCAGGGTGACTTCTTTGCTGACCTTGGGCGGCATCGCCATCTGCGCATGGTAGACGGCCTGAGGTCGCGGCGGGATCGCTGCTGGCAAGCAGCAGTCCATCGACAGGCAACCGACCTTTATCATTGCCAACATGCCGTCCCCCGCCCCCGAACCGGTCGACCTGGCCCAGACGCGTTACTTGAATGCGCTGGCGCTGTTCGACGAATTTGTCACCCAGACGGTCAAACATCCCGATGCCGCCACGCTGCGTGGGCTCGAGCGCCGGTTCGCCGAACAGCTGCTGATCCAGCCGAGTTACTGGAGCCAGATCAAGAGCCGTTCGCGCCAGATCGGCGAGCGGCTGGCGCGCCAGTTCGAGAGCCGCTGCAAAAAACCCGCCGGCTGGATGGACCACCCGCCAGGCGAGGCCGCCACCAGCGCCGCGCTGCGCTACGCCGCGGTGACAGAAGAGCCTCTAACGCCCGACACGAGCAGCACCCCGCGTGACGACGACGAGCGTTTTATCGTTGGCCTGGTGCTCAGCTACTACCGACGCCACCCACAGCGCGCCCGCGCGCGCCTGCTTGAGTTGCTGGGCGAAGTGCTCGCGCCGCCGCCAGCGGCGCCGAAGCGGCACGATGAGCCCGCGGCCGACGACGCCCATGCGATCTGGCTGCGCAGCCAGACCGGCGTGGCACCGCTCAAGCGCAGGCGCTGAGCCGCGGCACCGCAGCGGTAACACAACATCCCTTGATCTAGGGAACAACTTCACTTGCGCAAGATAAGCATTCGTTTATCATTCGCGCAACTTACAGCCAACCGCCCCGGATGACCCTAAACCTGTTGACCCGCATCGCCCAAGGCACCGTGCCGACCGGTGGAGATCTCAAGCCGCTTTAGACAACGCAGGCCGAGCGCTTCACCCTCACAAGGCCCGGGCTGCGCCAGCTCCCGGGCCTTTTTGTTTTTTGAATCTCCCTGCTCCCTTGCCGACCCCAACCGAAAGCACCGCCATGAAAAAAGCCCTCAGCCTGCAATCCCTGAAGCCACGCAATCCGTTTGTGCTGGCCGGCCTGCGCCGCAAAGCCGGCAGCCACCGCGCCAGCGAGACCCGCCATCGCCAGGCCGCGTGCGCGCAACTGCGCAGCGAGCTCAAACACCTTCATCCGCCCAGGCCCTGAAAGCCCGGGCCCGACGCTGCACCGCTCCAAACAGGGCAGCGACAAGGAGCCACGAACATGATCAGATTCCCAGCATCCCCTGCCCGGCACCCTGCATTGCCGCGTGCTGAGTCGCCCAGCCGCCAAGCGGCCGCGCGTTTGCTTCGACTCGCCAGCAAGATGCTGGCGCGCCTGGCGCGGCGTCTGCACGTGCGTGTGCGCGCCGAGCCGATGCCCGCCGTAGAACCCGTGCTCGAGTTCTACGCCGAGGCCGGCGCCCCCGAAGGCGCGCTCTACCTCGATGGGCAGCGCATCGGTGTGCTGTCGGGCGTGACCCGCCTGTAGAACCGCAGTCGGTTCCACCGGCGCCGAGGTGACAGACTCCGGCATGACGCCCGAGCATGCTCGGGCCTCTTCGCCACCGCCGTCGAAGGCATCGAAGTCATCGACTCGACTCAAGGAGTGCCCCGCCATGCCGACCGCCACCGAAGCACTGCGCATTGAAATCCTGCGCAGCAACTTGCGCCAGACCCGCGCCGTGCCCGACCCCGACACCACCCGCGCGCTGGCCGACGGCCAGGTGCGCCTGCGGGTCGATCACTTCGCGCTGACATCGAACAACATCACCTACGCCGCCTTTGGCGATGCCATGAAGTACTGGCAGTTTTTCCCCTGCGCCGACAGCGCCTGGGGCTGCGTGCCGGTGTGGGGTTTTGCAGTGGTGGTCGAGTCGCGCGCCGAAGGCGTGGCCGTCGGTGAGCGGGTCTACGCCTACCTGCCGATGGGCAGCCATCTGGTTGTCGACGCGGCGCGGGTTTCGGCCAACGGCTTTGTCGACGCCGCGGCGCACCGGCAAGAGCTGGCCGCCGTCTACAACCAGCTGCTTTTCTGCCGCACTGACCCGGCCTATGTGGCCGCGCTCGAAGGTCAGCAGGCGGTGCTGCGCCCGCTCTTCATCACCTCGTTTCTTATCGACGACTTTCTCGAGGACAACGGGTTTTTTGGCGCGCAGCAGGTGATCCTGTCGAGTGCGTCGAGCAAAACCGCCTACGGCACCGCGCATTGCCTGGCGCTGCGCCGTGGCAGCGCAGGCGCTGCTGCCAGTGCAAGCGCCGGCGCGCCCCGCTGCATCGGCCTGACCTCGGCCAGCAATCTCGAATTCACGCGCGGCCTGGGTTGTTATGACGAGGCTCGGCTCTACGACAGCCTGACGGCGATGGACCCGTCGGTGGCCACCGTCTATGTCGACTTCGCCGGCAACGCGGGGCTGCGCCGAAAGATCCACGAGCACTTCGGCGACAGCCTGCGCTACAGCTGCTCGGTCGGCGGCACCCATTGGGACGAGATCGGCTCCGGTGCGGGTTTGCCGGGGCCGCGGCCGACGCTGTTTTTTGCGCCGGCGCAGATCAAGAAGCGCCTCGCGCCGCCACCTGATGGTTGGGGCGGCGCCGGCCTGCAGTCGCGCATCGCCACCGCCTGGGCCGGTTTCATGGCCGCCGCGAACGGGGCCGCAGCGCCGTGGCTGGTCATTCGCAGCGACCGCGGCGAGCAGGCCGTGCAGGCGGCCTACCTGGCACTGCTCGATGGCCGCACCGACCCGCGCGTAGGGCTGATGTTGTCGCTGTAGTCGCGCCAGCCGGCACCTGATTCACGCCGCTGGCCGGCGGGTCGGCCGCCCGGCCTCAAGTCGGGCGTCGCGGCGCCCGATAACCGGGCTGGGAACGACCATTCACCATGCCCGACGACGCCCAAGACTTCATCACCCAGGCCGCGCCCGACCTGGCGCGCTGGGCCGCGCGCTTCCAGCCAGAAACACTGCCGGTCTTGGCGCGCACCGCGGCGACCATCGAGGACTACCGCGAAAACGAAGATGCGGTCGACGCCCACCTGCTGGCCGAAGATCTGGCCACCGACCCGCTGATGACGCTCAAGCTGCTGGCCCATGTCGGGCGCTTGCGCCGCGGCCGCGAAGGCACCGATATCGAAACCGTGACTGCGGCGCTGGTGCTGCTCGGCATCACGCCCTTTTTCAAAGCATTCAGTGGCCTGCAAACCGTCGAAGGCCAGCTCGCCGGCCGGCCCGACGCCCTGGATGGCTTCAATGCGGTTTTGACGCGATCAAACCGTGCGGCCAACTTTGCGATTGGCTTCGCGGTGCACCGCCTCGACCACGACGCCGGGTTGATCCACAGCGCGGCGTTGCTGCACGACTTTGCCGAGCTGCTGCTGTGGTTGCGCGCGCCCGACCTCGCGCTGGAAATTCAAGCCCGCCAGGCGGCAGACCACACGCTGCGCTCCGGGGTCGTGCAGCGCGAGTTGCTGAAGATCGAACTGCCCGACCTGCAGCACAGCTTGATGACTCGCTGGGGCCTGCCTGCCGTGCTGGTGCGCATCACTGACGACCAACAGCACAACAATTCGACTCAAGTTCGGAATGTGTTGCTGGCGATCCGGCTGGCGAGGCACAGCGCCCAGGGCTGGGACAACGCCGCCTTGCCCGACGACGTGCACGAGACCGCGCAGCTGCTCAACCTCGGTATCGAGCCGACCTGGAAGCTGCTGCGCGAGATCGATGAATGACGGGCCTGGGCCGCGCTTGCGTTGAGCCGCTGAGCCGCTTCGTTAGGCCTTTGGCAGCGCGCGGGCTGTTACGGCCGCCGCGCGCTGATCACGACCTCGACACGCCGGTTCGGCAGCAGGCACTCTTCGAGGTCGGTCTTCGACTTGAAGCGCGCCTGGCAGGCCTGCACCTGGCTGCTGTCGCCCTTGGCATCGCTGCTCACGAGTTTGTCGTCGAGCCCCAACTTGCGCAGCTCGGCACGCACCGTTTGCACGCGCTTTTCTGACAACCGCTGGTTGTAGTCGGGTTTGCCGGTGCTGTTGAGCCGGTCGGCAAAACCACTCAGGCGGATCGATTGCACGACGAGTTTTTCGCGCTGCACCCGCTGCACGAGTTCTTCGAGCTGGACGACGCTGAACGGGCGGATGTCGCGCGCACCGGACTTGTCAAAATTGAAGACGACGTGCGCGGCGAGCAGCAGGTCTTGCTGCGCCGGCAGCGGTGCGGCTGTCAGCGGCGCCGGCGCGCGAGGTGCCGACACGGGCGCGGCGGCCACCACCGCCGGGGCCGGCACGACGGCCGGCGCTGGCGGATCACAGCCTTCGGCCAGCGCACGCGCTTCGCTGATCAGGTCTTCAGCGATCCGCACATAGGGTTTGGCATGGCGCCACTGCTGCTGCGTATGTTCGTTGCCGGCATGCACCAGCTCGACCTCGGCACAGGCGATCTTTTGCTGCGCGCATCGAAAACCGCGGTGCCTTTTCAGCGCCTCGGTGCGCGCCCACAGATCGGGTCGCAGCGTCACCGCTTCACCGACCAGCGGGGTGTCCATCGGCAGCACGGTCGATGCGCGCTCCATGCCGGTGATGAGCTTTTCGCTCTCGGTCATCGCGGCCTGCGGGAACGGGCCGCGGTCATTGCGGGTGTACTCGTGAAAGCTCACATCGAGCCAGCATTGCGCCTTGCTCAGGTGGTAGTCGCTCAAGCGCCGGCCGCGGTCGTTGAGGCCCTTGATGCGGCCTTGCAGGGTTTCATAAGCGCGCTGGTCGGCCTGGATGGCTTCGTCGCTGATGCGCTCCTTGGCCGGCTTGAGCTGGGTCGGCGTCTGGGCCTGCGCCGGCAGGGCCAGCGCCATCAGCAAGGCGACAAAAATAGTCAGGGTCGGTTTCATCGGTCGAGACTCCGGTTGACCTCGCGGTCACGGCTCTTGAACAGGTTCTCGTCGAACTTGAATCGCAGGCGCAGGTAAACACCCGAGCGGGTGTATTCGTAGCCGACCAGGTCGGCATCGCCGGCAAAGCCGGTGAAGTTGACGCCGGCCGACAGCCACAGGTTCTGGCGCAGCAGGTATCCGGCTTCGACGCCGAAGGCAGTTTGTGCCGCGCTGCGTTGGCCGATCTGCGCTGCCACGAGCGCGCCGATATCCCAGTTTTCGGTGATATCGTAGACCAGCCGCGCGGCCCCGAGCTGCGCGTGGAAGCGATCGCCGACACCGCCTTCGAGCCGGTCGCGCTGCCATTTGCCGGCGACGCGCCCGCTCATCCACCAGGGCCGTGAGGGGTGGTAGTCAGCGTGGGCGGAGACCACCCAGGCGCTGGACTTCAGCGGGCCGCTGGCGATATTGCTGGCGTCAGACTCCGACTTGAATTCGAGCTTGGCGAGCGCATTGACCCGGTTCGTATCGGTGTCGCGGTAAGCCACGCCGATCTGCGCGCGGTTCTGCAGCACATCGCCGCGGTCCTTGTAGTCGGTGGACAGCAGGTAGTTGCGGCCGAGCAGCGTCCAGTCGCGGTCGAGCTTGCGGGCGACCATGATCTGCCACAGCAGGGTGTCAAAGGCGTCGTTGTTCGCGGTGTTGCTGATGTCACCCGCGCGGCGCAGCTCCAGGCGCGTGCTGCCGCGCCACAGCGGGTCGGCGCTGTAGTCCAGGCCGACGCTGGCGGCGCGCGTCTTGGCAACATTGCCGGCGAGCACATTGACCTGCTCGTAAGCCGCGTTGGCGCGGACGCCTTCGGCGAGATCCCAGAAATGCCTAACGCCTGATGCGAGCTGCAAGTCGCGCCCGGAGATCGCATCCCGCAGCCGGTATTCGCTGAAGAGCTGGGTGTCGCGCAGATAACTCGACTCGACGCCAAACGAAAAAGCGCTCGCACGCTGGTCGGTATCGGTGAGACCCGCCAGCTGCACCCAGCCGCTCTGGCGCTCGTAGCGGCCATACAGGCGTGTGCGCTCGGCGATTTGGTAGTCGGCGCCCAGCGCCAGGCGACGCCGGGCAGTGCCGCTGACATCAGTCTCGACTTCGGCACCAACCCGCAACTGGTCGCTGACGCGGTAACCCGCGCCGAGGCGGATCGAATCACTTTCCAGCCGCGTGCCCGCTGCCAGGCTGCTGTTGGACGCCGGCGGCAGACCGCCCTGCACGATCACCGGCAGGCCGCTGGCCGGGTCGAGCACCTGGTTGCCAAAGCCGAGTGCACCGCCAGCCGAACCGGTGGCGATGCTGCCGGTGAGGCCTGACGTTAGAGAGAACGGCGAGGTCAGCACCCCGTTGCCCTGCGTGCCCACCGTCTCGCGTGCGCTGCGCAGGCTGGCGTCGAGCGTCAGGCGTTGGGTTGCTGCCCAGCACAGGCCGATGCCGGCACTGCTGCGCTCGCCGCCGCCGGTGTTGCGATTTTCGCTTTTCAGCGCTTCGCCGTAGAGCTTGAGGTCGCTGGTGATCCTGAAAGCGGCGCTCGCAAACAGCTCGTCGCGGCCACCGGCGAGCGGCGCCGACGGGTTGTTGAACAGCGGCGACGAGCGCCCGGCAAAGAGCCGCGCCTCGGTGCGGTCGCCTTCGTGCGCAAGTTCGATGCGCGCCGCGCGGCCCTGGACCTCGCCGGTGCGCGCTGCCAGCCCGGGGCTGATGGTCTGGTTCGCCGGGTTGGTGTTGACGCTGCTCGTGCTCTGCGCGGCCTCGACCACGATGGCCGTATTCGCGCCGACGCGCCAGGCGGCGTTGCCGCTGATCAGTTCATACGGCGCGAGGCGGTTGCGGTCGGTCAGCAGCGAGCCGCCGATCTCGAAGCGTTCGTTGAACTTCCACTGCGCATCGCCGCCTGCGGCCCAGTAGGCGGTGCCGCCCTGGTCGACCTCGTAGCTGACACGCAGCGATACCGGGTTCAGGTTCTCGTCGCTGCTGGCCAGAAAACTGCTCAGCAGGATGCGGCCAGAAAATGGCTCGAAGCTGTAGTCAACCAGCCGCGCCAGCGCGCGCACGCTGACGATGCGCGACGGCTGGTTGCGGTCACGCACCACGACTTCGATTTTCTCGCTGCCTTCGAGCACCGCGCTGTTGCGCAAGCCGTAGGGCCCTGAGCCCTGGCTGACAAATTCTTCGACGACCGCGCGCAGGGTGTCGTTGAAGACAAAAACGTTGCCGACAAAACGACCGGTTTCATGGTGGGCACGCAGGCCGGTGGCGGTGCGGTTGGTGGCGCCCAGGCTGCGCGATTTGAGCGACGCCACCGCACCCTGGCCAAAGCTTTGCGAAAAACCGTCGCCCGTGACGAAGTCGCCGTACATGACGTAGCTCTTGTTCTTGTCGATGCGCACATAGAGGCGGTCGCCAGAGCGTGCATCAAAGGTCTTCAGCGACGCGTCGCCATAAACCGGGTAGAACTCGTCGGGGCGCACATCGCGCAGCAGCCGCACGCGGGTGGCCTTGTCGGAATCAAAGGACGCCGTGAGCAGCAGGTCGCCGCGCACCGTGCCCTTCAGATAAAACGCCACGCGCGCGGCGGCGCTGGCCTTGCCACCCCTGAATTCACGCGACCAGGATTCGATTTCCTGCTCAAAAGCGTCGCCGCGCCGCACCGGGTTCAGCGTCACGCGGTTGCGGAAACTGAGCACGCCTTCAACGAGGCCGGCAGCCAGCATCGGCCGCAGATCAGGCACAAAGCTGATGACGCCGTCTGCTGATTGGTCGCCAGCGCTGACGCGCAAACGCACGTCCTGAGCCTGGTCGGGCGCGAGCAGCGTGAATTCGACGACACCACCGGCTTCGACCTTGAGCTGCACCCCCGGCGTCGTGCGGTCGGCGTCGAGTCGGCGCGGGCCGAACTCGTCGCTGCGTGCGCCGGGCAGCAGCAGGCGGCCGCCGGAATGTTCGATCGTCACGAAGGCCCCTGCCGTCAATGCCAGGCCGTCGCGGCCGAAGAGGCGCAGAGTCAGCTTCACCGGCGACTGCCCGTCGGCCGGCACCGCGTTGCGGCTGACCTCGACGACGATGCGGCCGACCGCGGCGTTGGCGGCGTAGTCCAAGCCGGCCGTCTCGCCGCGGAAAACTGCGCCTGCAAGGGTGTCTTCAGCCGGCGCCCGCGGGTGCAGCTTGGCATCACCCGCGCTGACCGCGGTGCAACGCACATCAGCCGGCGGGCCGGCGGGGGGCGCGGATTGCGCGAGCACAGTGCCAAAGCCAGACAGCATCAGCGCTGCAACGAGGCGACGAGGACGCAGCCTCCCCGCTGCGACCACAACCAAAGCGGATCTAGCGCGCAGCATTGGATGCTCCGTTAGCTACACCACTGGCTGGGCCACTCGCCGTACCGGTTGCTGCACCTGACGCCGCCCGCGGCCGCGGCACGGCTTGTTTGGCGCCGTCGGTGCCTTGTTGCGGCGACGTCGAAGAATCCAGACCATGCGCCTTGCTGTCCAGCCGCAATGCCGGGGCGCCGGGTTTTTCGGTCTCTGGCGCGCGCACCTCGCCCTGCGCGCGGCGCGCTTTGGTCTGCTCGAGTACCTTGTTCGAACAGCTGCCTTCGACAAAGTCGGCGCGGTGCAGCTCGCCGTTTTTCAGATCCAGCCAAAGGCTGCCAGCGTCGCCCAGGTTGCGGTTGCTCGATGTGGTGAGGCGCGCGTCGCGAGGCAGCGTCGTCGCGTCGACCTTGAGGACATGGCTTTTTGGCGGCAGGCCGCACATGCTGTATTTGCCTTCGGAGTCGGAGATCAGCGCGGTGCCGTCGTTGAGTACGAGGCGAACACCCGGGATGCCGAGCTCTTCGCGGTCCTGCACATGGTTGCCATTGCAGTCGACAAAAATCTTGCCCAGCACGCAGGCTTCGGGCGCAAAGACGCCGCCGCTGACGCGGATGCGGTGGCGCGCTTCGTTGGTCGGCACCGAGCCGGCAAAGGGCACAAAGTCCGGGCCGACACAGCCGGCCGGCGCGCCGCAGGCATGGGCCCGCGCGCGGTTGGTGCCGTCACCCTGCATCGCGCCGACACCGACGCGCACGCGGTAACGCAACACCAGTTCGTTGCTCGCCGGCATCGCGCCCAAGTTGAACGCCAGCGTCGGGCCAACCCCGCCGGCCGGGTCGGCGATCACCGCGCCGTTGACGCTGGCGGTGCCGCGGATATACGTCAGGCCGGCGGGCAGGCGGTCGACCACCGTCGTCTGGCGCGGCCGCGGGCCGGCGGTGGCGCGCACCGTGATCGTGTAGCGCACGGTGTCGCCGATTTCGGCCACCGACTTGTCACCGGTCTTGCTGAGGTTGATGCCGGTCGGCGGGTCGGGGTCGAGCGGGATGTGGTTGTGCACGATATTCGCGCCCGCCGAGCCGGTGGTGAAGCTCAGGAAATAGGTCGTCGCGCTGCCCGGTGGGCCGGTCGGCACACCGGCTTGCGGCTGGACACTGAAGACCGAGCCGGCGCCGCCAGGCGGCACCAGCGGACCGGCGGCGGGGAAGATCGCTGTCGAGACAAAGCGGTAGCCCGATGGCGGCGTCACGGTCAGACCAAAGGTGCAACTCGGCGGCGCACTGGGCGAGATCAGGTATTGGTAAAAGCCGTCGGGGCCGACGGTCATCGAGATGCCGTTGCCAGCAATCGTGTAGCCGCCGAGCGTGGCGCCGACGATGCCGGTTGCCGGGTTCCACGCTGCGCAGGCACCGACCGGCGCCATCGTCACCACCGAGCCCGGCACCGGCTGGCGCAGGCCCGAGTCGTAGACCACGCCGCTGGGGTCGACCGGCAGGCTCTGCTGGGCTAAGTCCTGGCCGGGCGCCAGGACGACGGTGAGTGTCGGCCGGTCACCGCTGCCCACGCACGAGCTCGCCGTGCCGGCCGGCGGGCGGCCGTTGACACAGGCTGCGCCTGACGAGCCCGGCGCCGATTCACCATTCACCGGATAACCAAAAACGACGCCCGATGCCGGGTCGCGGAAGCGCACCGCGAGCTCGACCCCCGGCAGCAGATCGGCGACGCGGTAGCCGCCGTCAGTGCCGGTGGCGGCGCGGCCGACGATGGCGCCGGTGGTCACGTCGATGACTTCGACCTGCCACAGTGGCAAACGCCGATCGCCGCCATCGAGCAGCCGCGACGCGCTGCCGGTGTCGTACCAGACGGTTCCCGACAGCGACGCCGCCAGTTGCACCGGCACCGGGTCGCGGCAAGCGTTGTATTCAATCGCGGCAGTGCAGATCGGCAGCGCGGCAGGGTTGTTATTTAAAGCGTCGCGTTCGGCAGCGGACGGCCGGCGGGCGTCGATCTCGCCACCACCGTCGACCATCACGGCGTTGTTCACATTGCCGGCTGCTGCGGCAGCGGGGGCCACCGAGACCTGAACCGATATCGGGCTGGCGCTGGCAGCACCGGCAGCGATCACGCTCGATGAGGTGCAGTCAAAAGCGCTTGCACCCGCCACACCCGAGCACACCCAGCCGCTGCCGAGCGGTGTGTTGGCCAGGGTCAGGCCCGCGGGCAGGCGGTCGCTGACGGTGTACACGCCCGCGGTCGCGATCTCGCCGACATTGCGCACGGTGATCCGGTAGTTGCCGGTTTTGGTGACCGTGAAGCGGTCTTCAAGGTGGCTCTTGCTGACGCGCAGATCGGGCGAGTTGCCGAGCTCGCCAAAATTGTTGTTCAGCGCCCGTCCGCCCGGTGGCAACACGATCGTGGCGATCACCGACGGCGCGGTGCCCGGCCCGGTGGCGGTGCCGCCCAGGGTGCCCGGCGACGTGATGCCGTTCAGCGTGCCGGCCGGCTGGATGGGCTCGGTCAGCGTGTAGCTGCCGGGGCGCAGGTTGGCAAAACTGTAGCTGCCGTCGGGGCCGGTGGTGGTGCTTAAAGTTACCGGGTTGCCCAGATCGTCGGTGCCGGTCAACTGGATCGTTATGCCTGTCAGGCCAGTCTCGCTGCCGTCGACATTGCCGTTGTTGTTGTTGTCGGCATAAACACGCCCAGCGATCTCGGCCGCCGGCACCTCGGCAAAATTGTTTGCCGCGGCGATCTGGCCGACACCGAGCGTGATGGCGCTGATCGCGCTCGGCGCGGTACCCGCTGCGGTCGCTGTGCCGCCAGCATTGCCGGGCAGGGTCACGCCGTTGAGCGTGCCTGCCGGCTGTGTCGGCTCGCGCACGCTGTAGGTGCCTGGCGACAGGTTGGCAAAGCTGTAGCTGCCATCGGCGCCGGTGACCACCGTGCGCGTGACCGCAGCGCCGCCGAGGTCGGTGCCGGTGAGCTCGATCGCGACCCCGGCGATGCCGGCTTCGGTGCCATCGACGAGGCCGTTGTTGTTGCTGTCGAGCCAGACCCGGCCGCTGATTGCGCTGGTATTCGGGACCTCGGCAAAGTTGTTCGCCGTGGACGTCGCGCCGGGTGTTGTCAGCACCACGTTGCTGATCGCGCTCGGCAACGTCGGTATCGTTGTCGGCGTGCCGCCGATGCTGCCGGCGATGGTCTGGCCATTCGTCGTGCCGGCCGGCTGGTTGGGCTCGGTGATGGTGTAGGTGCCGGGGCGCAGATCGGCGACGCCGTAGCTGCCATCAGCCGCCGTGGTGACGCTGCGGCTCACTGCCGCGCCGCTATCGTCGGTGCCGGTGATGGCGATGATCACGCCGGCCAGGCCGGTATCGACCGGGGCGTTTTGCACGCCGTTGTTGTTGAGGTCGATGAAGACCTGGCCGCTGATGCCGACCGGCAGGATCTCGGCGAAGTTGTAGGCGCTGGCGTCGGTACCGGCGCTGAGCGCGATCGTGCTGATCACACTCGGCGTGGTTGCCACGGCACTCGCCGTGCCACCTGCACTGCCGGCCACAGTGCGGCCGTTGAGCGTGGTCAGCGCGCCGACCACCGGCTGCGCGGCTTGTTCGGTGAGCGTGTAGCCACCCGGCCCGGCCGCTAACAGGTCATCGAAGCGGTAGTTGCCGGCCACGTCGGTGGTGATGCTGCGGCTGACCGGCGTGCCGTTGGAATCGGTACCGGTGAGCGTGATCGTCACCCCCGCGATGCCGGCCTCGCCCGCCTGGCGCGCACCGTCGTTGTTGGCATCGAGCCAGACGACACCGGCGATCGAGGCGACACGTTCTGCAAAGTGATTGCCCGCCGAACCGGCCACCGGCAGGTTGCTGATCGTGATCGCATTCGGCGTGCTGCTGCTGCCGTTGGCGCCGGGGTTGACTCCGCCGTCGGCATAACCGCCTGGCGGCGTCTGGCAAATCGTGTAGGTGAGGCCGGCGGAGGCGCCGCTGAAGGTGTAGTTGCCGCTGGCATCGGTGGTTGTCGTGGCCAGCGGTGTGCCGGTGCAGCTGTTGCCGAGGAACAGCGTCAGCGTGACGCCGCCGATACGGCCGTCGGTAGGCGTGCCGTCGAGCGTGTTGTCGCGGTCGCGGTCGATATACACCGTGCCGGTGATCGGTGCGATCGGCAGTTCGCCAAAATTGTTCGCCGCCGACTGCACCCCGGCACCGAGCACGATCGCCGCGATGGTGTCGTTGACCAACACATTGCCGCCTGCGCTGCCGGCCGTATCACGACCGTCGTTGAAGCTGCCTGCAGCAGGTGGCAAGGCGCCTTCGCTGACGGTGTAGCCGGCGGCATCGCTGGGCAGCAAGTCGTCGAAGCGGTAGTTGCCGCTGGCATCGGTGAGCGCCGTGCGGCTGACCACGTTGCCATTGAGATCGCGGCCGCTGAGCGTGAGCGTCACTCCAGCGATGCCGGTTTCGCCAGCATCGCGCACACCGTTGTTGGTGTTGGCCGGTGTCGCCGCCGTGAAGTCGGCGTAGACCGCGCCGGCGATCGAAGCGGCACGTTCGCCAAAGTGGTTGCCAGCCGAGCCGGTTGCGGGCAGGTTGCTGATCAGGATGGCATTGCTGCCGCCGCCGGCCCCATTCGTGCCGGGGTTCTCGGCGCCGCTGGCATAGCCTGCGGGCTGGGCCTGGCAGACCAGGTAGTTGCCACCGGCGGCGACAGCGGCGAAGCTGTAGTTGCCGCTGGCATCGGTGGTCGTCGTCTGCAGCGTCGCGCCACTCGTGCAGTCGGCGCCTTGCACCAAGCGGATCGTGACGCCGGCCAGGCGGCCGTCGGTGGGCGAGGTGTCGATCGCATTGTTGAGGTTGCGGTCGACGTAGACCGTACCGCTGATCGTCGCGTTCGGCAGTTCGCCAAAGTTGTAGCCGGTGGCCTGCACGCCCGCCGTCAAGGCGATCGCGCTGACGGTATCGTTGGCAGCGGCGCTGCCGCCTGCGGTGCCGGCGCTGTCGCGGCCGTCGATGAAGCTGCCGGCCGCGGGTGGCACCGCGCCTTCGGTGATCGTGTAGCCAGCGGCATTGGGTGGCAGCAGGCCGTCGAAGAGGTAGTTGCCGCTCGCGTCGGTATTGACAGTGACGCTGACCGGCGCGCCGTTGAGGTCGGTGCCGCTGAGCGTGACCGGCACGCCGACGATGCCGGCCTCGCCGGCGTCACGCACGCCGTTGTTGAAATTGGCCGGCGTGCCGGCACCGGTGTCTTGATAAACCGAGCCGGCCAGCGAGGCCAGTGTCTCGCCAAAATTGTTGTTCGCCGAGCCGGCCGCGCCGAGGTTGGTGACCGCGATCTGGTTGCTGCCGGGCGCGCCGCTGGCGCTGCCGGCGCCATACCCGGCAGGCTGGGTTTCGCAGACGATGTAGTTCTGGAAAGCGACGACGTTTTCGAAGCGGTAGCTGCCGTCGACTGCTGTCGTCGTCGTTTGCAGCGTGGCGCCGCTGCTGCAGTCGGCGCCCTGCACGAGGCGCACGGTGACACCAGCGAGCCGGCCGCTGTCACCAGCGCCAAGGTTGTTGTCGCGGTTGGCATCGACAAACACCAGGCCGCTGATGATCGCCAGCTGGCGCTCACCAAAATTGAACTGCGCGCCGTCGGCGCCGGAAGACAAGTCGATCGCCGCAATGCGGTCGGTGCCTGCCGCCGGCACGTTGGCTTGCGCGGTGCAGCCTGCGGCACAGGGCAGGCCGCCGATCAGGCCCGGGTTGGCGGGGCCGTTGCCCAATGCCGCCGGCGCTGCAGGCAGGGGCTGTTCGATGATGTACGGCAACAGCGGGTCGAGGTTGCTGAAGCTGTAGGCGCCGCTGCCGTCGGTGGTCGTGGTCGCGATCACGGCCAGCGTATTGGCGTTGAGCAGGCGCACCGTGGCGCCGGCGATTGCGGTATCGGTGCCAGCGTCGCGACTGCCGTTGAGGTTGTTGTCGAGATAGACAAAACCGCTGATCGCAGGCCGGCGGACTTCGGGGAAGTTGTAGTTCGCGGCAGCGGTGTTGGCGCCAAGCACGACGCCGCCAAAGCTGGAGTTGCCGGCGACACCGCCAGCGGCGTAAGTGCCGCCCGCCGACGGCGCGGCGGCACCCACGGCCGGCGGTGCGGTGGGTGAATTGATCAGCCCGCCGGGCTGCGTCTGCGTGACGGTGTAGCCGCTGGCGTCTGACGGCGCGAGGTCGCCAAAACTGTAGTTGCCGCTGGCATCGGTGGTGGCGCTGAGGGTCACCACGTTGCCGTAAGCGTCGGTGCCGCTGAGCTGCAAGCTAACGCCCGAAATCCGCGGCTCAGTGCCGGCAGCCTGCGGCACGCCGCCGTTGGCGCCGGCGCGGTCACGGTCTTCAAACACGGTGCCGGCGATCGACGAGCGTGTGACCGTGACGGCACTGGTGCCGGTGTTGTTGCCACCGGGCGAATCGATGCCGCCGGTTTTGGCCGGGTCGGTATCGACGGTGGCGCTGTTGCTCAGCGAGCCGCCAGCCGGAAAAGCAACGATGCGCACCGGCACCGTGATCGTCGCCGAGCCGCCGGCGTCGAGTTGACCCAGCGCACAGCTGACCGCCTGTCCGGTGCGTGTGCAGACGCCGCCACCGGGCTGCAGGGTTCGGGTCCAGTTGATTGCGCCGAGGACTTCAACACCCGCCGGCAAGGTGTCGGTGAGGTCGGTCTGCAAAGAGTTGCCAGGCCCGTTGTTGATCACCGTGATGAGCCAGTTGAAGGGCTGCATCAGGGTCGGCGTCAAGGCGCTGGCGACCTTGGCTGTGCGCAGGTCAACCCGCTGGCGTGTCGTCGTCTGCTCGGATTCGCTGTTGTTGGCGCCGAAGCTGTCGGGCTCGTTGGCAGACACCGTGGCAGCGTTGTTGAAGATGTCGCCGGTGGGCGCCGGTTGGTCGAGGACCTCGAAGCGCAGGAAGATGTCCTTGCTCTGGCCGCTGGCGAGTTCGCCGATGGCAGGCCCGGTGGTCGCGTTGCCCGCGGGCACCGAGCAGGTGAAGGTTGGAATCGCCACCCCCGTCGCCGACGTGATATTGCTTACCGAACACAGCGGCACCGGGTTGCAGACGCTGCCGCCGGCCGTGGTGGTGTCGCACACAAAGCGCACCTGGCGCCCGGCCGGTGGGGTCATGACTTCGCTGGCGCGCACATTGGTCGCAAACGACGGCCCGTTGCTCGTAACCCGCACGCGGTAGTTGATGAAGGTCGCGCCGGCGGTGAAGGCGACCGGGTCGACGATGTCGGTTTTGTTGACGAGCAGGTCGACCGCGGCCGGGCTGACGTTGAGCGATGCACTGCGGCTGTTGTTGCCGTTGTCACCACCGGCGGGGTTTTCGACGCTGCTGGTGGCCACCGTGGCACCGTTGCCAAAGACCCGCGCCGCGTTGCCGGCCTGGAAGTTGGGCCTCACGACGATGGTGATGGTCTGGGTTTCGCCGTTGGCCAGCGTGCCGACGGTGCAGTTGAAGCTGGGCGATGCTGGAGTCAGCGCTGCGCCGGCGGCAATGGAGCAAGTGGAGCCGGCCTTCGTCGATGCAACCGACATCACCGTCAACCCCGAGTCGCCGACCGGGAACGTGAAGGCATCGCCAACGGTGACGTTCAGCGCCGGCGACGGACCGTTGTTGCGATACGAAAGCACGTAGGTTGCGCTCTCACCCGCGCGCACGGTGCCGGGGTTGACCGTCTTGCCGGTCATCTCGACATCGGCGATCGGCTCGATCGTGACCGTGTCGGTGGCCGAATTGTTGGTCGGATTGGGGTCGCCTTCAACCGTATTGCTCACCGTCGCGACGTTGGGGAAGGTGCCGCTCAACATCGCGCGGTTGATGGTGATCGGCACCGTCACCGTCTGGCCGGTGGCGAGCGCACCGCCGGACTGGGTGCAGGTGATCGTGGCGTCCGTGATCACACAATTGAAGGTGGCGGTGCTGCCGGCCGACACGCTGGCCACGACTGGCGCGCTGACCGACGAGCGCCCGGTGATGAAAGCCGGCACCGTGTCCAGGATGCGCACGCCGGTGGCGTCCTGCGGTGACAGCGAAACGTTGCTGACGACCAGGGTGTAGGTCACCGACGCTTCGCTGGTGGAAACAATCTTGTCGCCGCCAGTGGGCGTGCTGACCGTCTTGGTGATCGCCAGGTCGGGCTGCACGGTTGTCGACGTGCTGCTGCTGGTGGCGCAGTCGTTGGTGCCGTTGGGATCACCCTCAACCGGCGGCCGCGCTGTCGCGCCGCCCGCGCCGCCCGGCACTGAAGACCCGGTGCAAGCGGTGTTGGCAGCAGCGCCGGCGATGGTCGCGGTGCTGACGAGGGTCAGTGTCGGCAGCGCCGCACCAACCGCCAGGTTGGTCGCGTTGGGGTGCTCGCAGACCAGCACCGCGCCGCTGGGTGTGCAGACCCAGCCGGTGCCAGAAGCACTGACGAAGGTCTCACCGGTCAGCACCTCGACCACACGAAGCGGGCCTGTGGCGACGCGTGGCCCGTTGTTGGTGACGTTGATCGTCGACGTTAGCGACGACCCCTGCGCCACCGGGTTCGGGGTCTTGCTCTTGGCCAGGCGCAGGTCGGCGCCATCGGGCAGCACATTGACGTTGACCGAGCCACTGTTGTTGGCGAGGTTCGGGTCGGACGAGGTGGCGCTGATGCCCGCCGTATTGGTGTAACTCGTGCCGGTTGGCCCTACCGCGGCGTTGCTCGGTGCGGTAGCGACTATTGCGATGTTGTCAGTGGCGCCAAACGGCAGGCTCGCACGCGAGCAGGTAACCACCTGGCCGGCGTTGCCGCAGGTCCAGTTCGGGCCGGATACGGAAACAAAGGTCCAGCCGGCCGGCAAGGTGTCGCTGACGACGGCATTCGTCGCCGCCGCCGGCCCGTCGTTGCGCGGCTGGATCTGAAAGCTGACATCCTGCCCAGCCACCGCGGGCACCGCCGAAGTCACGATCTTTTGTGCGATGCGGATATCGGCGCCGGGCAAGACCGTGGTGTCGGCGGTGGCGGTGTTGTTGGCGTTGTCAGGGTCGGCGACACCCCCTGCAACCGCTGGCGCGACCGACGCGCTGTTGGTCACCGTGCCACCGCTGGCATTGACGGTGCCGACGATGGAAACCGGCGGAATCGCTGCGCCCACCGCATGCGGCCCGGGGCGCGAGCAGGTCACGACGCCGGCGGCATGGGCACAGGTCCAGCCCGAGCCAGCGGCAGAGACAAAACTCACCGACGGCGGCAGGTTGTCGGTGATGACGATATTGCCGCCGTCGTTGGGGCCGGCATTTGCTGCTGTCACCGTGTAGGTGACGTTGGCACCGCCGACCACCGGGTTGGGCGCGCTGGTCTTGGCCAGCGACAAGTTGGCGCCGCTGATGACGGTGGTCGTGGCGGTCTGGGTGTTGTTGCCGAGATTGACGTCGTTGTCGGCGCTGAGCACGGCGGTCGCACCGATCGTTGTCGGCCCGGGGCCGATGGCCCGCCAGTTGACGCTGATGTTGCGCACATCGGCGCCGGCGCCGCCAAGCGTGCCGAGGTTGCATTCGACCACCGTCGCGCTGATCGGCGCGCAATTCTGGCTGGCGGGCGACGCAGAAACGAAGGTCGCGCCGGACGGCACCGTGACGCGCAGCCTGGTGTTGGTGGCGCCGTCGGCGGCGTTGTTGTCCACGCGCATGACGTAGCTGTAGATGCCACCGGCGGGCACCGGGTCGGGGTCATCGATCAGCGAGGCGATCTGCGGATCTGCAGCGAGCGCGATGGCCGGCGCCAGCAGCAGGCCCGCAAGCGCGGCACGCCAACGCGAACGCGGGGTTGTGCGGTGCGCGCCTGAGGTGCCATCTTTTGATGTCACGGAGCCGTCATCTCCACCTTTGCACTTGTTCTCGTTGCCTGCCTCCGGTGGTGGCAGCGGTCTGGTCGGCGCGATGCTATCGCAACAAATTCCTACCCCCCCTAGCCTGAAGGCGAGGCTGTTGCAAAGCTCCATCGCCCGGGGCCACGCACCGTAGCGGCGCGGCGTCCCCATTTCAAACCGGAACGGCGGTGGTGCCCTTGAGTCGTTGCAAAACGAAACTCGTCTTGCAATCCTGAACACTCGGGTGTTTGAGCACCGCCTCCATGATGAAGCGTGAGTAGTGCGCCATGTCCTGCACCAACACGCGCAACAGATAGTCCATCTCGCCGGTCAGCGCCGAACATTCCACCACCTCGGGCCAGGTCTGCACCGACGCGACAAAAGCGTCCATCGGGTTGCGCTTGTGGCGCTCGGTATGTTTTTCCAGGCGGACGCTGATGTAGGCCGTTAGCCCCAGGCCGACCCGATCGGGCGCGACCAGGGCCACGTAGCCGGTGATGACACGCGACTCCTCGAGCCGCTTGACGCGGCGCAGAACGGCGCTGGCCGAGAGTCCGACTTCGCCAGCAAGTTCGTCGTAGGTCACGCGGCCATTGGCCTGCAGAGCACGCAGAATGCGCCGATCAACGGTATCGAGCGGGGATGCAGAGTCCATCGGCGCAATTTTGCAGCTTTCCTGCGCGACCCGCCCCGATCACGCCAGAGATTGCAGGGAATGTGCGCGTCCAGGCGCCTACAGTGCCGGCATTCACCTTGAGGACTTGCGATGCAACACAGCGCCTGGGACAACCCGATGGGCACCGACGGTTTTGAGTTCATCGAGTACGCCGCGCCCGACCCGGCGGCGATGGGAGCGCTGTTCGAGCGCATGGGCTTCACTGCGATTGCGCGGCACCGCCACAAGAATGTGCTGCTCTACCGCCAGGGCGGCATCAACTTCATCGTCAATGCCGAGCCCGACTCATTTGCGCAGCGCTTCGCGCGCCTGCATGGGCCGAGCATCTGCGCGATCGCCTTTCGCGTGCAGGACGCCAAGGCTGCCTACGAGCGCGCGATCTCGCTCGGCGCCTGGGGCTATGCAGGCAGCGCCGGGCCGGGCGAACTGAACATCCCGGCGATCAAGGGCATTGGCGACTCGGTGATCTATCTCGTCGACCGCTGGCGCGGCAAGGGCGGTGCGGCTGAGGGCGACATCGGCAATATCGGCTTTTTCGATGTCGATTTCGAGCCGCTGCAAAAGGCCTCTGGCACGAGCCTGAATCCAGCGGGACATGGGCTGACCTACATCGACCACCTGACCCACAACGTGCACCGCGGGCGCATGGGCGAGTGGGCGGAGTTTTACGAGCGCCTGTTCAACTTCCGCGAGGTGCGCTACTTCGATATCGAAGGCCAGGTCACCGGCGTCAAGAGCAAGGCCATGACCAGCCCCTGCGGCAAGATCCGGATCCCGATCAACGAAGAGGGCAACGAAAAGGCCGGCCAGATCCAGGAGTACCTGGACACCTATCGGGGCGAAGGCGTGCAGCACATCGCGATGGGCTCGGGCGACCTGCCGCAGACCGTGGACCGGCTTCGCGCCAGCGGCGTCAAGCTGCTCGACACCATCGACACCTACTACGAGCTGGTCGACAAGCGCATCCCCGGGCATGGCGAGAATGTCGCCGCGCTGCAGCAGCGCAAGATCCTGATCGACGGCAAGGCGGGTGAATTGCTGCTGCAGATCTTCAGCGAGAACCAGCTCGGGCCGATCTTCTTCGAGTTCATCCAACGCAAGGGTGACCAGGGTTTTGGCGAGGGCAACTTCAAGGCGCTGTTCGAGAGCATCGAGCTCGACCAGATGCGCCGCGGCGTGCTCAAAGCATGACCACGCAGCAGGACCGCATCGGCGCTGGTGGCAACAAGGCGGTCAACCGCGGCGTCGCGCCAGTGACCTATGGCACTGGCGACCGCCCGCCGCGCGGCGACTATGCACGGGCCCGCAGCGACTACACCTGCGCGCAGGACTTCGCGCAGTACAGCAGCGCCGACCACGACACCTATCGGCGCCTCTATGCGCGGCAGTTGCAGCAACTGCCGGGTCTGGCCTGCGACGAGTTCATTGCCGCGGTGGCGCATCTGGGCGCGCCGGACCGCATCCCGCACTTCGATGCGATCAGCGAGCCTTTGCTCAAGGCCACCGGCTGGCAGATCGTCGCAGTGCCGGGCCTGATCCCCGAAGAGGCGTTTTTTGCGCTGCTCGCAGAGCGGCGATTCCCGGTGACCGACTGGATCCGTCGGCCTGACGAGTTTGACTATGTCGTCGAGCCGGATGTGTTTCACGACCTCTTTGGCCATGTGCCGCTGCTCTTCAATCCGATGTTTGCCGACTATATGCAGGCCTACGGGCAAGGCGGTTTGAAGGCCGGCCGCCTGGACGCCAGCGAGATGCTGGCGCGGCTGTACTGGTACACGGTGGAGTTTGGCCTTGTCGCTACGCCGGCGGGGCTGCGCGCCTATGGCGCCGGCATCTTGTCGTCGGCCGGCGAGTTGCGCCACAGCGTGAGCTCGCCACAGCCCCGGCGCATTGCGTTTGATCTGCAGCGGCTGATGCGCAGCCGCTACCGCATCGACAGCTTCCAGGCGAGCTACTTCGTGATTGACTCTTTCCGTCAGCTGTTCGAAGCCACGGCGCCTGACTTCACACCGGTCTACGACGCGGTGCGCGCGCTGCCCGTGGTCGAGGCTGGCGTGGTGCTCGCCGGCGAGCGGCAGTTCAGGGTGAGCTGAGCAGTCGCAGCGCTTCTTCGAAAGGCTGCGGCCGATCGACCATCTGCACATGGGCGACACCGGCCAGGTGCCGGTTGTCGGCGCCCGGCAGCGTCGCGGTCGACGCCGGGAAGACGATGTTGTCGCAGTGGCTGTAGAAGCACGTGAACTTGGCTCGGCGGGTTTGGCCTTCTTGCTCCTCAAGTTGCGCTTGCCAACGACTGCCCAGGCGCATCTGCACGGTGTTGGCGCTCAGCGCCCAGCGACCGAGCCAAGTGCCGCGGTGCGGTGTTCCCAGCGTGACGATATGGTGCACGAGGTGGTCGTCGGCGAGCCCGGCCCACCAGCGCCGAACCGCCAGGCCGCCCATGCTGTGAGCGACGATCAGCGGCGGCATCCCGGTGGCCTGCTCGACGCGGCGCACCGCCTCGTCAATGATCGGCAAGTAGTCGTCGATGGATCCAAATATCGGCTCGAGGTTGACCGCCACATGCGGAACGCCGAGCGCGCGCAAGCGCGGCATCCAGCCGTTCCACAGGCCGCGATTGCAGAAAAAACCATGGACCAACACGATGCCGCGTACTGACGTTTGCCCCAGCGGCCGGGTCGCCGGCAAAAAGTCTGGCCACTGCTGGCTGAAAAACGGTTGTCGCCAGCAAAAGACAAGTGGTGCGCTGCATGCCTCGCCCCACCACGCTGCCCAGCGCTGCATCACGCTCGATGGCGGCGCGGGATCGCCGCGGTTGATTCGGCCCATGAAAACAAACTCCAAACCGAGCACGAGCGAATGGCTAGTCAGCACGAAGACGACACCGACCACTGCCCAGCCCGGCCGACCCCCCTGCCACCAGAATCCGTACCATAGTGAGGCCAGAAGGAGGGCGCCAAGCGTCAGGGTGCGTTGCACTCTGGCGAGCATCGATTGCAACCTCAGGTCGGCAGCGCGAAGCGCGGATTGGCGGGTTGCCGAGTTGTGACGGACTGGCGACGTGGTGATCTCACTTTGAGCTCTTTGGTCATGATCTGAATGTGTCGTGCCTGCAATCGATTGATCATCGATCATCGATCATCGATCATCGATGGGCTTGCTACCCTTCCAAGTATGTCGAACCAACGCGAGAAAATTCTTGAGCATTTGCGCGCGGTCGTGGCGGAGCGCGCGCGGCGCGCGGCCGATTCTTTGCTGGCATCGCGCGTTCTGGCGGTAAAGGCGTACCAGCATTCCCGGTTCGAGCAGACCTACGCCGATATGCTCAACGACCCAGGGCGCGCGAGCGCCGCCCGATTTTTTCTTGACGAGCTGTATGGGCCGCGAGACTACAGCGCCCGCGACGCGCAATTCGAGCGCGTTGTTCCGGCGCTGGTGCGACTTTTCCCAGCCGAGATTGTGGACACGATTGAGTTGCTGGCCGAGCTACACGCAATGTCGGAGATGCTCGACTCGCGGATGGGGGCGGCAATGCCTTCAGCAAGGGTCGACGAAGCGGTTTACGCGCAGACCTGGCGAGGCGTCGGCACCCCGGAGTTGCGCGAGCGGCAGATTCAGCTGATGTTCGACGTCGGTATGGCGTTGGATCGTCATACACGAAGTGTCGTCTTGCGAAATACCCTGCGCCTGATGCGGCGTCCGGCGGCGGCGGCCGGTCTCGGGGCGCTGCAGGCGTTTCTTGAGGCGGGATTCGAGTCGTTTCGGCAACTGCGAGGGGCAACTGATTTCTTGAGAACGATCGCGGACCGCGAACGGTCGGTCGCCGCGGCGCACTTTGGCGGCCCTGCCGGATCGTGACTTGATTGACTAGCGCAGCCCGTCAGTCGTCGATCCGATATCAAGCGGAGTTCGCAGGGACAAATGAAAAAGCCCGGTTCGAATGAACCGGGCTTCTCAAATAATAGCCTGACAATGTCCTACTTTCACACGGGAACCCGCACTATCATCGGCGCAGAGGCGTTTCACTTTCCTGTTCGGGATGGGAAGGAGTGGGACCACCTCGCTATGGTCGTCAAGCGTAACTTGTCGCCAGCGGGACGATCCCTACTGGCCAATTCAGAGAGTCAAATCAGCAATTGATTGCGCCAGCTACGGCAAACACGTGACGGCTTCGTAGCGAATCCGTCAAAATTATAGGGTCAAGCCTCACGAGCAATTAGTACTGGTTAGCTCAACGCATTACTGCGCTTCCACACCCAGCCTATCAACGTCCTGGTCTCGAACGACTCTTCAGGGGGCTCAAGGCCCCGGCAAGACTCATCTTGAGACGAGTTTCCCGCTTAGATGCTTTCAGCGGTTATCTCTTCCGCACTTAGCTACTCGGCAATGCCACTGGCGTG
>JANPDN010000136.1:0-6135 GCA_031431555.1 Rubrivivax sp. | reverse complement strand
GACAGTTGTCATGCGCCGGTCAGCCGGTCGCGGATCATTTGGTAGGCAGCGCGCCCCTTCACGAGCAGCTCGCGATTGGGGGCTTGCCGGTTCAGGCTTTGCAGATAGTCCAGCGCCTGCGCCGCGGTGAGCTTCGGGCGGTGGATGTAGGCGCCCTGCTCGATGAGATACGTATCGACGTCGAGCAGCGCATCCTGGTAGACCGAAATCGTCGGCACGCCGAGCACCGCCATCTCGCGTGTCATGGTGCCGCCGGCGCCGATGAACAGGTCGCAGTCGGGCGCGATGTCGGCGATGTCCAGCGCGGTGTCGATGACCTTGACGCGGTTGAAGCGCTCGCTTTTATAGTGCGCACCCTGCTCGCGACCGCGCGGCAGCAGCACCACGTCAACGTCGTTCATCAAACCGGCGAGCAGGTCGTCGAGGAAGTTGCTCGAGCCCTGGTAGTACTGCGCCGTCCACGGCTCCGGGCGCACATAGACGGTCTTGCGCGACTTCGGCGGGCGGGCGGGCGCGGCCTGCAAACGCTGGTCGAGCTCCCACAGGTAGATTCCTTCCTTGACCCCCGGGTACTTGACGACCTTCTTTGGGTTGGCCCATTGGCGGCGCAGGTTTTCCAGGCTCAGGAACTCCGGCACCATGATCGTATTGGCGGCCAGGAACGACGGCACGTTGCCGAGCGCATGTTCGTTGTCGTTCATGTAGATCGACGGCACGCCGAGCAGCCTGGCCACCACCGGCGAGTGGAAAGAACTCTGCGAGATGGCGATGTCAATCTTCTGCGGGCGCAGGAACTGCATCAGCTCCCAGACCCGCACCGGGTAGCCGAAGACCTTGGCGCTGAGCTTTTTGCCGTAGTGGCGGCCGACCACGGTGTGCGGCAGTTTGTGCAGCTCGAGCAGGTCGATCGTATTCGCCAACGGCCGGCAGGTGATGACCACCTCGTGATGCTGTTGCAGTTCGCGAATCAGCGCCGCGAACATATTGATGTGCGGCGAGTTGGACAGGTCGAACCAGATTTTCATCGCTGGTTCAACCTTTCAGGTTGATCGTCGTGACCAGCGAGTCGCCGGGCTTGAAGGTCGCCGCGACGCGCAGCACCGGCGCGGCTTGCTTGGCGTAAAAGCGCCGCGAGACCCAGCCTTGTGGCGGCGACGACTGGCCAGAAATCAGCCTGCTGCTCGCTGCACCACCGCTGACTTCGATGGTTAGCCGGCGACCCTGGTGTTCAACGAGGAACCCGTTTCCTTCTGCTTCGACCCGGCAGCCGGCATCAAAATGCCAATGCGCCGCAACCTGATGTGCCGCGTCGTGCGCAGCGCCTTTGGCGCTTGTTGCCGCCAGCGAATCGGTGATCACGATGCAACGCGCATTGCGATCGAATTCGACGCGCCGGCGGTGGTCGACCGGGTTGCGCAGGTGGCGATAGCCCTCGTGGCGGGCCTGCATCACGAGCCGGCTGCCGGCATCGTCGAAGGATTCCAGCGCAGTGCAGAAGTCGCGCAGCCACAAAAAACTGCCGCCGTAGAGCGACTGCTCGACGGCGTCGACTTCGAGTGTGTTGTGCGCCGACGTGCCACGGAAGTAGCGGCGCATTTCCGGCGCGGCGTTGTAGCAGTAGGTGCCGGCGTCGACCAGCATCGGCACGCCGCCCCAGGTCAGCAACAAGGCCAGCGCATCGGCATGCGCATGCCCGCCGATGCGGTTGTAGCCCAGCGGGCCGATATCAAAGACCAGGCGCACCTCATCAGCGCTGTCAAGCCGGTCGCCGGCGACGATGTATCCACCGTCGTCAAATTTGCGTGGCAGGGCTTGATCACGGCCGTTCGCCGACCGTGCCGCCGGGGCAGCGTCGAACAGCCACAGCGCGGCATCTTCGAGCGGGCGCTGCGGCAGGCTGTCGATCTTGCGCTGCAGGTCGTCGCGGCCGAAGAGGCGCGCGCCGATGAGGAGCAGCGCCTGGTAGGGATCGGCGGCGTCGCCATGCGCGAGCTCGAACACCGCGGCGTCGTCAGCGTCACCGATCGCCGGCACGCTGCCGCGGCAGTCCATCATCGAGGCGATGCAAACGATGGCTGATTCAACGCGTTGCCAGAAGGCTGGAGAAAACGACTCGCCGTTGGCACGGGCACTCAACGCGCTGGCGAGCAAGAACTCGAGCGAGAACTTGTGATAACAAAAGGCCTGCTCGCGGTTGACGCCATCACTCGCAAACTGCAGCAGCACCTCTCGTTCGAGGATGCGCTTGGCCTCGTCGCCCATGCGCCGCGCCTGCGGCCAAAGGGGCCAGGTCTGCGCGGCGACAAACACCCCGGCGGCTTCGCCAATCAGGTGGTTGTCGGCGGACGAATAGAACGAATAGTTGTCGCTGGCAAAACGCATGTGGCGGTAGATCGCCTCGAGCCAATCCTGCTTCAACGCCGCGCCGCTGGTACCTGCAAACAGCGCCGACGTCGTGCCACCGAGCAGGTGCCAGACGAGGCTCCAGTTGATCAATCGGATGCCATGTTCGACCGGCGACGACCAGTTGGCGCCCAGCGGATACGGGCAGGCATCGAGCCACGAGCGCAGCCAGCGGCGCAGCGCATCCAGGTAGCGCCGGTCGTGGGTCAACGTGTAGGCCTGCGCGACCGGCACCCACCAGCACAGGCGGTTGACTTCCCAAAGGTGCTTGATATCCAGGCCGGGGATATGGCGGAAGTCGATGAACAGGCCAAAGCGCAGCGGGATCGTGATGCCGCTGACGGGGTCGCGGTTCCAGTCCGGCGCGCCATCGACAAAGGGCACGCTGCCATCGAAGACTTGCAGCCGGCCGGCAATCAGGGCGTCGGCGCGGTGCAGTACCGCCACCCGGTCGATGCCGGCGGGCACACCGCTTGCGGCGACCCAGGGCTTGCCGGCGCGAGCATCGGCGTCTTGCGCCGGCACCGTGCCGGCGTCACCAAAACCGCGGCTCTGCCACAGGCTGCGCAGCACACCGTGGATGCGAAACGGCACCTCGGCCGGGTAGATCCGGCTCAGGCGTCTGGCCAGCCAGGTGATGCGGGACGCGGCGATCACGAAAGCAGTTTGGCCAGGATATCGACGATGCGTTCGGCCGATTTGCCGTCCCACAGCGCCGGCCGGCGGCCGCGCTTGCCGTTGCCGGCAATCGCCTCGCGGGCCAGCGCGATGACCCGGTCGGGGTCGGTGCCGGCAAGCGTATTCGAGCCTTCGTCGACGGTGATCGGGCGCTCGGTATTTTCGCGGATCGTGACGCAGGGCACACCGAGCGCTGTCGTCTCTTCTTGCAGACCGCCGCTGTCGGTGAGCACCACCACCGCGTCCTTCCACAGGTGCAGAAAGGACATATAGGCCTGCGGGCCCATCAGCTCGACCCGCGGCCCGAGATCAATGCCGAACTTTTCAAGGTTGCCGCGGGTGCGCGGATGCACCGGGAAGACCAGCGGCAGATCGTGCGATACCGCCTTGAGCACCGTGGCGATGCGCTGCAAGGCGGCTTCGCTGTCGACGTTGGACGGCCGGTGCAGCGTGACCACGCCATATCGCGCGTGGCGGCGTTTGTAGGCGTCGGTCTCGAGCGCCGAGGTGTCGATCTCGTGCAGACGCTCGGCCTGGAAGAGCACGTTGTCGACCATCACATGGCCGACGTCGTAGACATGTTCGAGGTGGCCCTCGCGGCGCAGGTGTTCGCTGCCGCTGGGCTCGGTGACGAAGAACCAATCGGAGATGGCGTCGGTGACGAGGCGGTTGATCTCTTCTGGCATCGAGCGGTCGCCGCTGCGCAGACCGGCTTCGACATGCGCCACCGGGATGCACAGCTTCTTGGCGACGATCGAGCAGGCGAGCGTCGAATTGACGTCACCGACAACGAGTACCGCGTCGGGTTTGTTGGCCGTGCACAGCTCTTCGTAGGCCAGCATGATCTTCGCCGTCTGCTGCGCATGCGAGCCGCCACCGGCGCCCAAACGCACATCGGGCGGCGGGATGCCGAGCTCTTCGAAGAACACGTCGTTCATGTCGCGGTCGTAGTGCTGACCGGTGTGCACGATCTTCCAATCCAGCCGCCCATCGGCGCGCAATGCACGCACGATGGGGGCGATCTTCATGAAGTTGGGGCGTGCACCGGCAACTAGGTGCAGGCAGGGGCGTTGTTTCATGACCGGCGGCGCGGTGCGCCGTTGACGTGTTTTTTCATTGCAATGGAGAGCCCGACAGGGGCTGGTAACCGTCTGCGTGGATTATCGACACCGCGCAAGCGGGCCTGAGTTACGAATTCACAGCGCCGTGGTCAAGTGCGCCCACGATCGATTGCAAAACCCAAGCCCAGCAAAAGGATGCGCATTATCGGTGGGCTGGTGTGTGCATCCGTGACGTGAACGTGACCAACGGCACGCAGCAGTACAACAAGGTCTTGATACAGTCTCGCGCCCCAGGGAACCTCAGCTCAATGAAACAAGTCACGCACACGCTCAAAGACGGCCGCATCGAAGTCACCGATGTCCCCGTGCCCACCCTCCACGACCGCTTCGTGCTGGTGCGCACCGGCGCATCGGTGATCAGCGCCGGCACTGAAAAGACCAAGATCGACATGGGCAACAAGGGGCTGCTGCAAAAGGCGCTGGCCCGTCCGGATCTTGTCAAGCAGGTCATCAAGAAGCTCAAAACCGAAGGCCTGGCCAAGACCTTCGGCACCGTCAACACCCGTCTGGCCGCCGCCAACCCGCTGGGCTACAGCTCCGCCGGCACCGCGCTGGCGGTGGGTGGGCTCGTCGAAGGCATCCGCCCCGGTGACCGCGTCGCCTGTGGTGGTGTCGGCTATGCCAACCACGCCGACTACGCGGTGGTGCCCAAGAACCTGATCGTCAAGGTGCCCGACAACGTCAGCGACGAAGAAGCAGCGTTCACCACGCTGGGCTCGATCGCGCTGCAAGGGGTGCGCCTGGCCGACCCCAAACTCGGCGAGACCGTGCTCGTGCTGGGCCTGGGCCTGCTCGGCCAGATGACGGTGCAGATGCTGCGCGCCAACGGCTGCCGCGTGCTCGGCACCGACCTCGACCCGACACTGATCACGCTGGCGCAAAAGTGGGGCGCGATCGGCGTGCCGGTGGCCGAGGCCGATAACGTCTGCCGCGAACTCACCGCCGGCATGGGCGTCGACGCGGTGCTGGTCTGCGCCGGCACCTCGTCCAACGAGCCGATCGAACTCTGCGGCCGCATCACGCGCGAAAAAGGCCGCGTCGTGGTCGTCGGTGCGGTGCGCATGGATATCCCGCGCGACGACTATTTCAAGAAAGAAATCAGCGTCGTCATCTCGCGCTCTTACGGTCCCGGCCGCTACGACCCTGCTTACGAAGAAGGTGGCAACGACTATCCAGCGGGCTACGTGCGCTTCACCGAGCAACGCAACATGCAGACCGTGCTCGACCTCATCGCTGGCGGCCAGCTCGACGTGAAGAGCCTGATCACACACCGCTTTGCGGTCGACGACGCCGTGGCCGCGTACAACCTCATCGAAGGCCAGAAAAAAGAACCCTATCTCGGCATCGTGCTGAACTACGACAGCGGCACCGGCATCACGATGCCGACTGCGAAACGCATCGATGTCGCCAGCGCGCCGATCAACAAGGCGCGCATCGGCATTTCGATGGTCGGCGCCGGCAACTACGCCACCGCCAGCCTGCTGCCACCGCTGCGCGCCAACGCTGAGGTCGAGCTGCGCGGGCTGATGACGTCCAGCGGCCGCACCGCGGCGAGCGTGGCCAAACAATTCGGCTTCGGCTTCTGCGGTTCGGCCATCGGCGATGTGCTCGGGGCCGACACCGACGCGGTGGTCATCGCCACTCGCCACAACACCCACGCCGACTACGTCTGCCAGGCCCTGCGTGCGGGCAAACATGTCTTTGTAGAAAAGCCGCTCGGGCTGACGATGGACGAGCTCGCCGCGGTCGGCGCAGCCATGGCGGAGTCACCTGGCAAGCAGCTTCAGGTCGGCTTCAACCGCCGTTATGCGCCGTTGACGGTGGAGGTGCTGAAGCACTTCGAGCCGGTGAAGTCGGCGCGCGTGGTCTCGATCCGCGTCAACGCCGGTTTCATCCCCGCCGACCACTGGATCCAGGACCCAGAAATGGGCGG
>JANPDN010000135.1:0-36221 GCA_031431555.1 Rubrivivax sp. | reverse complement strand
TCCACGGCCTCCAGCCGGGCAACCATCTCGAGCGGCGGGCAGTTGATCTTGCAGGCGCGTGGGCGCGGCGTCCCGGGTTAGCACCGCGCGCAGCAGCCGCGCCAGCGTCGCAAAGGGCACGCCGGCGTCGCCCGGCCGCCCGCCGGCAAACACGACGCCAGCGTTTGCATCGGCGAAGCTGTGCAGCAGGCGCGACTTGCCCATGCCCGCCTCGCCGATCAGCGCCACCACCTGCCCGGCCTGCCAGCCTTGTTGCAGGGCGGTCAGTTCCGCCTCGCGCCCGATCAGGCGCGGCGGGCGCAGCACACTCGCCGGCACGGTCTGCGTCACGGGCGCCGCGGCCTGGGTCTGCGCAGCACCGATTGTCGCCAGCAGCGCGAGCGTTTCGGCCGACGGCGCGGTGCCGACTTCGTCCTTAAGAACCTGCTCGCAGCGGTCAAACGCAAGCAGTGCCGCAGCCCGGTCGCCACCCAGGTAGTGCAGGCGCACGACGCGGCGGTGCGCGTCTTCGCTGAGCGGGTCGAGTGCGAGCAACTCCTCGGCGTGGATCAGCGCGTCGGCGTAGTCGGGCACGCGCTCGGCCAACGCGCTCAGATCGACCAGCGACTGGCGCATGCGGCCGCGCCGGCGCTCGCGTTGCTGCGTCAACCAGATGCCGAACTCGGTGTTGTCGGCTGGTGTGTCGCCGAGCACGACGTCGGAATCGGCCAGGTCATGGTCAATCTCCTTGGCCAGTGCCAGCGTGCTGCTGCCGACAACAAGGCCTGTGCCGATCAGCTTGCGCAACTGGAACAACCGCTGACGCAGCGAATTGCGCGCCGCCTCGGTGTCGCTGTCGGGCCACAGCAGGGTCGCCAGGCGGGTGCGCGACGTCGGCCCTTCCAGCGCGAGCCAGGTGAGCAATTGCGCGTCGCGCAGCGCAAGAGGCAGGCGCTCGCCGCCGACGCTGCGTGCCGAGCAGTGGCGGGCGAGGGCCAGCGCTGGGGTCGAGGCAGTCATCGTTCAGGGCGAGACATGGCCGCAGGATAGCGGCCCGGGGCAGGGCGCGGCCCCGAAGCCGAGCGCGCCACTCGGCCCGGGCGCCGCGGCGACTCAGCGCCGCCCGCGTGCGACGCCTGCGGCCACCAATCCGGCGAGCAGCAGCAAAGCGGTGCCAGGCTCGGGCACCGCCGGCGTCAACGCACCGGTGACGCTGGCGTCAAGAAACGCGCCGCCGCTGGGGTTGGCGAATCGATCAAAGTGCAGCGAATCGATGTAGCCGTAGACGTCCACCGTGCCGGTGTTGCAGTTCGGCGCTGTCGGGTCAGCGGTCAGGCACCTGTTGAAATCGAACACACGCACGCTGCCCAACTCCGAGTAGGTCTGCCCAGCAGCGCTTTCCAAGGTGAAGTAGTCGGCCTCTTCCAGTGCGGCCCGGTTCCGCAGCGCGGGAATGAGAAAGTTCGTCGTGGATACATTCACGTCCAGACGCACACGCCCGGCGAGCTGGGCTTGATCGAACGCTGGGTCATCGGAGTCCGTGGTCAATACGAAGTTGACATACGACAACGGATAAAACGCGCCGTTTGTGAACGTCAGGGTACCCAGCAAAAACGGGTTCGCCCGACCAGTGCCCAAAACAGTTTGTGCCAGCGCGGCAGGTCTGAACTCAAACACGTTGGGGCCGCGTTGCGCGGGCGTGCTGGTGTTGTACGCAAAAGTCACCCGGCTTCCGCCGTTGATCGGAACCACGACCGACGACGGATCGAGGAATGCGGCAGCGCCGTTGAATGGCACGTTGACGCCGTTGATGGACAGGGCATCGTCAGCCGGCACGGCGCCAAAATCGCCCATCTGGAAGCTGGTGAAATTTGCCACCACCGTGACGTTGGCCGCCTGGGCGCTGCCGAGGGCAAATACAAGCGCCAATGAGGCCGTCGAAATCAGGATCTTGGACATCGTCATCTCCTTGGAATTGAACTTGGTCGCTGCCATTCTGGAACCCGGTGCGTTAGCAAAGCGTTAGCCGCCCAGGCGCCTGGACGGTGAGCATCGGCCACCCGACTGCCGGCAGCGTCCAGTGGTCAATCTCCCTCCGGCCGTTCGGCCGGTCGCTGTTGATGATCGGGTTGACGTTGGGCTTGGGTGCGGGCGTGGTGCTGGCCGCGCTCAGCGACAGCGCCGTTGTGATCGGCGTTGGCGCGAGCGCCGTCCGCCTGAAAGCGGCCAATGCGACCGCAGCCCGCACGTGCCGCGGCCTCAGCGTTTTGCCAGCAGCAGCAACAGTGGGATCTCGAGCCTTGCGGACCAGTCGGTTTCGCTGTGGCCGCTGCCGTCGACCACTGGCGTCATCGCGTCAGCGGTGGTGTAACCCCGATCGCGCAGCAGTTCGCCGACAAATCGGTGTGCCGGCGCGTAGAGCGAATCGAGCCAGTCGTCGCCGCGGTCGGTGTAAATGCGGTGGTGGCCGGCGGCCGGCAGCGCCTGGCTCAGGTAGTTCATCGCGGCCAGCGGCAGCGCCGCGTTGCGCACCCGCTCGCGGCCCCAGGCGGTGGGCCGGCCGACCCAATGGGTCGACAACCCGGCCACGCCGCCAAATACCCGCGGGTATTCGCACAGCGCGTAGATCGAGATCAGCCCGCCCATGCTGGAGCCGATGACAAAGGTGCTCTGCGGGCCGGGCAGGGTGGCATAGCGCTGGTCGATCACCGGCTTGAGTTCTTCGACGATGAAGCGCAGGTAGGCGTCGGCCAGCGACTTGCCGTTGCTCGCTTGTTCGACATATTCACGCCGCACCGGCTCGGGGGCGAGGGCGAGCGCCTTTTGCGGGTAGTACTCGGCATAACGCGGCGCGCCGCCGTTCAGATGCCGACGATGATCGTGTCGCTGATGCGCCTGGCGCGAACCTGGCGATCGACCGCAACATCGGCCTTCCACGACTCTTTGCTGTAGCTCAAACGCGCGTCGAAGAGGTTTTGCCCGTCGTGCATGTAGACCACGCTGTAGCGCTTGCTGGCGCTGTAGTCGGCGGGCAGCCAGACGTCGATGTGGCGCGGCGCGACATGGCGCGAGGCGAAGTTTTCGAAGCGCTCGATGCGGCCGACCGTTGGTTGTGCCTGCATCGGTGCCGAGACCGCTGCCGACGACGAAGCCGCCGCCTGCGGCGGTGCAGCCCCCTGTGCCGCGGCGATTGCGCTGGCCCCGGCGAGCAGCCAGACGGCGAGCCGGGGCTTGATCAGCGCCGCGGATCGAGCGCCTGCCGCGCCGCACGTGAGTGGCATGCCGATGTTGTCGATCGCGGCGATGAAAAAACGCAGCCAGGGGGATGCGGGCATCGACGGGCTCCTCGCGGTGGTGTGTTGTCTGGCGCTGCACGATGTTGCCAGGGCGGTGGATCCGGGCGCGAGGGGCCGATGCCCCATCACGGCACTGCCGCGTCGCCACTTGGCCTGACCACCGTAGCGGCCACCGGCCGCAGCCGCCGGTGCGCGGCGCGCGCGTGCGGCAACCAGCCCAGTCGCACCCAGCGCCGCCACATCAGCAGGCCACGCAGCCACTCGTCGGCGGCATAGGCGATCCACACGCCAACGAGGCCCAGGCCGAACACCTTGCCGAGCAGCCAGCTGCCGCCGGCGAGCACGAGCAACATCGACAGCGCGCCGGCCAGCACCGGGTAGCGCGCATCGCCGGTGGCGCGCAAGGCGTTGATGACGACGAGGTTGAAAGTCCGGCCGGGCTCGATCAGCACCGTCCACCAGAGCAGCACCGCGCCGGCGGCGATGATCTGCCGGTCTTGGGTGAACAGGCCCAGCAGCCAGGGCCCGGCCAGCGCGGCCGCGCCGGCCACGCAGAACGCCATCACCAGGCCGAGCGCCAGCGCACGCCGCACCAGCCGGTGAGCGTCGTGCAGGCGGCCGGCGCCGACCAGATGGCCGACGACGATCTCCACCGCCAGCCCGGTGGCCATGCCAAAGCTCAGGATGCCGAACATCAGTTGCAGCACATAGGCCTGCGTCGCCAGCGCCTGTGCGCCCAGGCTGCCGGCGACGGCGACGCTGACTGTGAACGCCAGCCGGTAGGCGATATTTTCAGCCGCCCCGGGCACACCGATGCGCAGCACCGCGGCGAGCTCTTTGCGCTGCAGGCGCCACCAGTCGCTCCATCGCGGCACCAGCTGCAGGCGCGCCCGCCACAGGCCCAAAAGCAGCAGCAGCCCCAGCAAGCGGCTGGCCCACAGCGCCATCGCATAGCCAGCGAGGCCAAAGCGCGGCATCAGCAGCAGCGCCAGCAGCACCTGGGCGGCCTGGATGACGACGATCACCGCCAGCGTATCGCGCACCCGCAAATGCGCGCGCAAGACGCTGGCCATCGATGCGTTCCAGGCGTCGAGCAGCATTGCCGGTGCCAGCAACATCAAAAACGGCGCGGCCAGCGGTAGCAGTTCGGCCGGGGCGTTGAGCAGATGCAGCAGCGGCGTCGCGAAGATCAGCGTCAGCGCGGCGCAGAACCCGCCGACCCAGCTGCTCGCGCCGAGCGTCGCGCGCGCCACCAGGTCGGCGGTGTCACGCCGGCCGGCACCGAGGCTTTGCGCGACGACCACGCTGACCCCGGCGCCGACGATGCGAAAGAGGATGAACAGCACCGCCAACACATGCCCGGCGAGCGCAAACGCCGCGCCGTGGGTATCGGACAAACGTGCGGCGAGCACGGTGCCGACGATGCCGACAGCGATGCCCAGGCCGAGCTCGACAAACAGCGGGACGGCGATCGAGGCCAGCCGTGGCGCCTGGACCAGCCGGCGCTTCACGGCAACACGATGACCGCTGAATCGTCCATCACACGGGCGTCGTTGGCCGGGTCGCCACCGCCGATGCTGTAAGGCTGCGGCTGCGGCGACAGCCCGCGGTAGCCACCGTCGTAGTCCCAGGTCGTGACGTAGACCTTGGCGCCCGACAGCGTCGCCGGACGGCCCAAAGCGCCGGGCGGCAGCGTCAGCGTGACGGTGTTGCGCGCTTGGTCGACGGCGACCTGCGCGGCCGGTGCCACGAGCCGGCCTTCGTTGGTCGCCGAGGCACCTTCTGCGCTGGTCAGCGCGTTGGACCAGCCGGTCACGCGCAGCCGGTAATGCCAGCGCATGCCGGCCGGCAGCTGCGCAAACTGCAGCGGCATCACGCTGCTGTTGGCTGGGTTGCTCTGCGCGCCACCGGCTTGTGGCGGCAGCTCGATATAAAGCGTGAACGCCACCCGGTCGAAGCCGTTCTGCGGGCTCCAGCCGTTGCTGATCTTGTTCGTCGTCAGCGCCAGTCGCAACGCGCCGCCGCTGCCCGACACCTGCACCCGCCGCAAGTCCATTTGTCGGTTCGCACCCCAGCCCGGGTCGGTGGGGTAGACATAGTCGCCCCGCGGGCCGCGGTCGTCGCCAGCAGGGTCTTCGACATCGGACAGCAGCGCCCAGGCGCGCGCGACATAAAAGCTGCGTGCCGGCGATGCGGTGCCGGTCGAAGCATCCCAGGCGACGACCTCGTGGCGCGTCTCGGGGTCGACCATTTGGGCCGTGTCGATACGCGCCTGCCAGCGGCCGTCGGCGCCGGGTGCGGCGCTGATCGGATTGGCCAGATCACCGTCGATCACGATCTGCACCGGCGCGCTGCTGCTGCCCGCGATCACGAAGTCGCCGCCATGGCGGTCGCTGGCCAGCGCATCGATGCTCAAGGCGGTGCCGGCCGCTGCGTTGGTGACTGGCGCGACTGCTTGGGTGGCTGGGCGCAGCTTCGGACGTGCCGCTGCGGTGGAACGTTGGGCATTCAGCTTCCACACCAGCCCGGCACGCGGCGGCAGCTTCATCGAGACACGGCCGTTGGCGCCGACCGTCAGGTCCGCGGGCAGGCCATCGAGGCCGAACAATGCGCGCAGCCGCGTGCGCGGGGCGAGGCCGAGATCGAGGTTGTCGAGCAGCGTCTCGGCGTCGGCGGTGTTGAAGACCACCAGCGCCGACTCAGCAGCACCCGGCGGGCCGGCATCCATGCGCCAGGCCAGCGCGCCGGCCCTTGCTGCATTGCCCTTCAGCACCTGCGGCACGCCGCGTGAAAAGAGCCGGTGCGCACGGCGCAATGCGGTCATCTGCGCGATCTGCCGGTACAGCGGCGCGGCGGTATCAAAGCGGTCGCGCCCACCCGACGCAAAGCCGGCGGCGAACATCGCGCCGCGCTGTTCAGTAAAACCTTGTTCGGTGCCGTAGTAGATCGTCGGGATGCCGGGCAGCGTGAAGATCGCCAGCAGCGCCTGCTGCAACGCCGCGGTCGAGCCGCCGGCGAGGAAGCGGTCGAGGTCGTGGTTGTCGACGAAGGTCGGCATCAGGTGCGGCCGCTGGTGCAGCTTCATCATGCGCTGGATGCGGTCGCCGAACTCTGCGCTCGGCCGGCCGCGGGCGAAGACATCGCCCAGTGCGCCGTAGAGCGGAAAATTCAGCATCCCGGGCAGCACCGGCCGGCCGTCGGCGCCGGTCATGTAGCGCTCGATCTTTTTCGCCTGCTCGTCAGCAAAAGGTTTGTCGATGCCAAACCCTTCGCCAAAGACGTGGAACTGGCGGCGACCCGTCTGCCGCGCGACCTGCGCGATGCCTGGCGCGGCCTTGTCGCGGGCATGCAGGAAGTCCACAAAATACTCGGGCGCAACGTAGAACGCGGTGTCGATGCGGAAAGCGTCGACACCGGCGTTTTGGATCCAGTGGCCGAAGCTCTTGCGCAGCGCGCGCCGCACGACCGGGTTGTCGGTATTGAGGTCGTCCAGCCCCGACATCTGGTAGTTCAGCTCCTGGTTTTTGTCGGTGTAGTCGCTGACGTCGGGTGTCCAGTGGTAGATGCCAGCGCGGCGGTCGGCGGCACGCCGCGGGTCGTTCAGATTGAAGGGCACTTGGGTCGGCGCCGACACCGGTTTGGCGCCGGCGTTGGTGACGTAAAAACGCGCCGGATCGGCCGCGTCCCAGCCGCCGCGGTAGGCGAAGAAGTTGCCGGTGTGGTTGACGACCACGTCTTGCACCAAGTACATGCCGCGGCCGTGCAGCGCGCGCGAAAGGGCCTGGTAGTCGGCCAGCGAGCCGAGATGGCGGTCGACCTTCTCGAAGTGTTCGGCCCAGTAGCCGTGGTAGCCGGTGTAGCCGCCGAGTGGGTCGGTCCACTGGTTGGCCACCGGGGGTGTCAGCCAAAGCGCGGTCGCGCCCAGGCCGCGGATGTAGCCCAGCCGCGAGCGCAGGCCGCGCAGGTCGCCGCCGTTGAATTTGGCTCCGCTGCGCGGGTCGAATTCGCCCGCACCGAGGTCGTTGTTGCGCTGGTCGCCGTCGGCAAAACGGTCGGTCATGACGAAGTAGATGACCTGGTCGCGCCAGTCGGGCGAGGGCACATGCAGCTTCGCGGCGCCGGCCGCGCCAGCGCCAGCGGCGGCGGTGGCAAAGGTCGCGCAGGCGACGGCGGCGGCGATGGCCAAGGCGCTGCCGGCAGGGCCGCCGATCGGTCGGGATCGAAGTGGATTGTTCATCGGGTGTGCGGCAGCTGGCGAGACACCAAAGTGTAGTTCGACTACAAATCGAAGGTCTCGCCGGCTCCGGCGGGGTTTCTTGACATCATGCTGACAGGCCGTGTTTTCCAAGGTAAAGCTAAGTGGAAACCCGGTCGTCAGTGTGCAACACCCAGGGTTTACCCAAGAGTTACGGTTGAGCTAGTTTTGGTACAAACCGGGATCAATTTCAGATCCCGGAGGTGTGGCCCCAAGCCAGCCGACTGGGACATGTCGCCCCCCTCGTGCATTAGGAGACCCCCGGTGAGCAATTCCAATCAACGACGCCGCTCGACGGCGTCACAGCGCATTGTTATGCGCGCAGGTTCGCTGACGGCAGTAGCCGGCGCGGTGCTGACGCTGATCGCGCCGACGCATGTGCAGGCGCAAACGCCGGCGCCTGCCGCCGACACTTCGCAGACGATTACCGTTACCGGCATCCGGCGCGCCATCGAGACCGCGATTGCGGTCAAGAAGGAGGCCGATTCGATCGTCGAGGCAGTCTCTTCCGAAGACATCGGCAAGCTGCCCGATCCGTCGGTGGCGGATTCGATCGCCCGCCTGCCGGGTGTGGCCGCACAGCGCAACAAGGGCAGCGGCAAGGCGCAGGGCATCAGCGTGCGTGGCATGTCACCCGACTTCAACGGCGGCTTGCTCAACGGCCGTGAAGTGGCATCGTCAGGCGACAGCCGCGGCGTCGACTTCGACCTCTATCCGTCGGAGCTGCTGAACAGCGTGCTGGTCTACAAGACGCCGCACGCCGGCCTCGTCGGCCAGGGCCTGTCGTCGACCATCGACCTGCGCACGATCCGCCCGCTCAACGCCTCTTCGCGCGCGGTCGCCGTCAACTGGCGTGGCCAGCGCACCGGCATCGACAACGGCGTTGTCGATGGTGAGGGCACGGGCGAGCGCTTTTCGCTGTCCTACATCGACCAGTTTGCCAACCGCACCATCGGTGTTGCCTTGGGCTACGCCAAGTTCCGCGAAAACGGCGCGGCCCAGCCGGTCATCAACACCTGGGGTGGCTGGACGATCGAACTCGATACCGTCACCGGCACCAGCGCCGCCTGCGATGCCGGCGGCAAGCCGACAGGCTGGGTAAAGCCGACAACTTGCGCGGGTGTCCCGGGCGGTTTCGGCCGCGATGTCGAAGTCACCAAGCAGACCCGCGAAGGCCTGATGGCGGTGTTGCAGTGGAAGCCCAACAAGGACTTCGAGACCGTGCTCGACATCTTCCAGTCCAAGGGCAGCAACGCCTTCCGCAAGAAGGGTATCGAGGGCTTCATTGGCGGCAACTCCGACGCCAACAACAACTATCGCGGCGTCCCGCTGCTGTCAAACGCCACCGTGGCCGGTGGCATCGCCACCAGCGGCACGGTGAACAATTTCAAGGGCGTGATCCGCAACCACGCCGAGGCTACCGAGGACGACCTCGACGCCTGGGGCCTGAACGCCAAGCTGAACCTTGGCGGTTGGAAGCTCAACGGAGACGTCTCGTCGTCCAAGGTCCTCAAGGAAGGCTCGCGCTTCGAGACCACCGGCGGTCTCACCGGCAACGGCAATCCGAACGTGGCCGGCGGTGTCACGCCCGGCGCGACCGGCACCATCAGCTGGACCGGATTCACCGGCAGCAACCATGGCGCGGTCGCCTTCACCTCGAATACGAACTTTGCCGACCGCAACGCCGTCAAGTTGACCGACGTGATGGGCTGGGGCGGGGGCCCGAATTCGCCGCAGGCTGGTTATGTCGCTGCGCCGAAGATCACCGACAAGATCGACGCCGTGCGTGTGTCGGGCAAGCGGGACCTGAGCTGGGGGCCGGTTGAGGCGCTGGATCTGGGCGTCAACTTGCTGACCCGCACCAAGACCGCGAGCACCCAAGAAGGCTTTCTGGTGATCAACGGCGCCACCAGCCCGTTCGCTGGAATCGAGATCCCGGGCTCGGCGACCACCGTCACGCCGGGCGGCATCGTCGTCGCAAGCTGGGAGCCAACGACCTCGGCGCTTGGCTCGGTCTATTCCCTGCGCGCCAACACCTACGGCACCGTGATCAACCGCAACTGGAAGGTCAAGGAAGAGGTCTCGACGGGCTACGCGAAGGCCGACCTTGACGGCAAGCTGTTCGGGTTGGACTACACCGGCAACATCGGCGCGCAGTTTGTGCACACCAAGCAATCGGCGACCGGCTTTGTCAACGACTCTGGCCGCTGCACGGGTTCGACGCCCGACACTTGCGCTTCGACCAGCGGGGGCACCACCTACAGTGACCTGCTGCCGACGTTGAACCTGTCGACCAGCCTGGGCAACGACATGGTTGCGCGTTTCGGCCTGGGCCAGACCATCGCCCGCCCGAAGATGAGCGAGATGCGCGCAAATATCGATGCGCCGGCGCTGCCGCCTGCACAGAACACGCAGGTCTTGCGTGCCAGCGGCGGCAATCCCAACCTGAAGCCTTTCAAGGCCTTGGCGCTGGACGTTTCACTCGAAAAGTATTTCGGCAACAAAGGTTATGTCAGCGTCGCCGGCTTCTACAAGGATATCGACACCTATATCCTGACCTTGCCGTTTGCCAACTTCGACTTCGCGCCGTACATCAGCAGCAGCACGGTGCTGCCGCCGGGCGGGTCGACGATCGGTATCCTGAGCCGGCCGACCAACGGCTCGGGCGGCCGCATCAGCGGCGTTGAGCTGGCGGTGAACGTCCCGCTGTCGCTGTTCGCGGCACCGCTGGATGGTTTTGGTGTTTCGGTCAACTACAGCGATACCACGAGCTCGATCAGCATCGATGCCGGCGCCTTGGGCTTCCCGAATATCGGCACGGTGAGGACGCCGCTGCCGGGCCTGTCGCGCAAGGTCACCAACATCCGTGTCTACTATGAAAAGCATGGGCTACAGGTGGCGGTGGCCTCGCGCAGCCGGTCGGACTTCCTCGGCGAAATCACCGACTACAAGGATGACAAGGAGTACTCCTACATCCGCGGCGAGACGGTGATGGACGTGCAGATCGGTTATGGCTTCTCCGAGCGGTCGTTCCTGAAGGGGCTGTCGTTGCTGTTCCAGGCCAACAACGTCGGCAACGAAAAATTCCGTCGTTACACCACCGACCGCAACAACACGCAGGACACGACCTACGGCAAGACCTATCTCTTCGGGGCGAACTACAAGTTCTGACCCCCACCGGGCACCTGCCACCCGTGCACAACCCCGGCCACCGCGAGGCGGCCGGGGTTGATTTGTTTCCAATGCCTGTCAGGGCTTTCAACTTAGGATTGCGCGCATGAGCGCCTTGCCCACGCCACCCGCCGCGATCCAGCGCATCGTCATTGCCGGCGGCGGCACGGCGGGTTGGATGACCGCAGCAGCGCTGTCCAAAGTGCTGCGTGGCAAGGTCAAGATCACGCTCATCGAAAGCGAAGAGATCGGCACCGTCGGTGTCGGCGAAGCGACGATCCCGATGATCCGGCTCTTCAACCGCGTGCTCGAACTCGATGAAGACGAGTTTGTCCGCGAGACCCAGGGCAGCTTCAAGCTCGGCATCGAGTTTGTGAACTGGGGCCGCGTGGGCAGCCGCTACATGCACGCCTTCGGGCGCATCGGGCAGGACCTCTGGACGGTGCCGTTTTACCAGTACTGGCTGAAGATGTACCAGGCCGGCAAGGCGCCTGCCGACATCGGTGAGTACGCGATCACGCGTACTGCGGCGTACCAGAACAAGTTCATGCGCGCGCCCACCGACGTCCAGAACTCGCCGTTGAACGATATCGCCTACGCCTTCCATTTCGATGCCGGGCTGTATGCGCGTTACTTGCGCCGGCATGCAGAAGCGCGGGGAGTGCGGCGCATCGAAGGCAAGATAAAAAACGTCGATCTGAAAGTCAGCAGCGGGCATGTCGAGGCCCTGGTCATGGAAAGCGGCGAGCGGGTCGAAGGCGAGTTGTTCATCGACTGCTCTGGCTTTCGCGGGCTGCTCATCGAGCAGACTCTGCACACCGGCTACGAAGACTGGACCCACTGGCTGCCCTGCGATCGCGCGATCGCGGTGCCCTCCGCATCGGTGATGCCGCTGACGCCGTATACCCGCAGCACGGCGCATGCCGCCGGCTGGCAATGGCGCATCCCGCTGCAGCACCGCACCGGCAACGGCCATGTCTTTTGCAGCCAGCACATCAGCGAAGACGAAGCCACCGCGGTGCTGCTTGCCAACCTCGACGGCGAAGCGCTGGCCGAGCCGCGCATGCTGCGTTTTGCGACCGGTATGCGCCGCCTCGGCTGGAACCGCAACGTCGTCGCCGTCGGCCTGGCCAGCGGCTTCATGGAGCCGCTGGAATCGACCAGCATCCACCTGATCCAGACCGCGATTGCGCGGCTGATCGACTTCTTCCCGACGACCGGTTTCAACCAGGTCGACATCGACGAATACAACCGGCAAAGCCGCTTCGAGTACGAGCGCATTCGGGACTTCATCATCCTGCACTACCACCTGAACCAGCGCACCGATTCGCCGTTCTGGGTGGCCTGCCGCGAGATGCCGATCCCCGACACCCTGGCCGCCAAGATGCGGCTCTTCCAGACCCACGGCCGCATCGTGCGCGAGAACAACGAGCTGTTCTCAGAAGTCGCCTGGCTGCAGGTGATGCACGGCCAGCACCTCGCGGCGCAGAGTTACCACCCGCTGGTCGACAGCCTGGATGAGGCCGACGTCGCCGAGTACCTGCGCGGCGTGCGCGAGCTCATCGGGCGCTGCGCCGACGTGATGCCAGACCACGCCGAATTTGTTGCCAGCAATTGCCCGGCTCGGGCGGCCTGAGGTCAGCCTCGACAGGCTCTGCGTCGGGGGCCGAGTCGCTGCTGCCGCATGCCATGAACCCCCCACGCCGCCGGCTCATCCGTTGGCTCGCCGGCTCCACGACGCTGGGGTTGGCGACATCGCTGGTGTGCGCGGCCCGTGCGCCCCTCGTCGTCTGGTTCACCGTCGAAGGCGCCAAGGCGATGCGCAAGATGGGTGAAGCCTTCAGCGCCGCCACCGGCGTGCAGGTGGTCGTCGAGACGCCCGACGAAGGCCCGTCCAAATACCAGCAGGCGGCGTCGGCAGGCAAGGGCCCGGACATCTACGTCTATGCCCACGACCGCATCGGCGAGTGGATCGCCGGCGGCCTGCTGCATCCGGTGAACCCGAGCCGCGCAGTCTTCGACGGTATCGACCGGCTGGCCTGGCAGGGCTTCAGCCAGCGCGGCCGGCTCTGGGGTTATCCGCTGGCCATCGAGGCCGTCACGCTGATCTACAACCGCAAGCTGGTGCCCGTGCCGCCGCAGACTTTTGAAGAAGTTTTTGCCATCGACGCGCAGCTCAAACCCCAAGGCCGGCGCGCGATTCTCTGGGACTACACGAACAACTATTTCACCTGGCCGCTGCTGGCGGCCAACGGCGGCTACGCTTATCTGCAGCGCGCCGATGGCAGCTTCGATGCGCGCAACACTGGCGTCAACAACGCCGGTGCGCTGACCGGCGCGCGCCTGCTTGAGCGCCTGTTTCGCGAAGGCCTGATGCCCGTCGGCAGCGGCTACCCGGAGATGGAAGCCGCGATGGCCCAGGGCCGTGTGGCGATGACGATCAACGGCCCCTGGGCCTGGGTCAACCTGAAGCGCTTGGGGCTGGACTTCGGCGTCGCCAAGATCCCCAGCGTCGCCGGCAAGGCCGCGGCGCCGTATATCGGCGTCAAGGGCCTGATGATCAGCCGCGCGACCCAGCAGCGCGAACTGGCGGTCGAGTTCATCGAAAACTACCTGCTCACGCTGCCTGGCCTGCGCTTGATCGACCGCGCCGAGCCGATCGGCGCGCCGGCCAGCCGCGCCTACTACAACGAGCTCACTGCCGACAGCGTCAACGGCGCCAAGATAGCCGCCATCATGGCGTCGGCGCGGGATGGTCTGCCGACACCGAGCATCCCCGAGATGGGCCGCTTCTGGGCCGCGATGAAGTCGTCGCTGACGACGCTCAGCGAAGGCCGGCAGGATGCGAAGCAGGCGCTGGACGCCGCGGCGCGCCGCATCGTGGTGTCGTGATGGCCGCGCTGCAACGGGATCGCAACCCCGCACCGGCACGACTGGCCCGCGCCACGCCGCGCAGCCCATGGCCCGGCCGCACCGCGGCTGCGCTGGCCGGCGCCGCCGCGCTCTACGCGGTCGTCGTCGTGCAAACCAGCGGGCAGACGCTGCTGGCATTGGCCTTGCTCGTGATCACGGCGCTGGGCGTCTGGACCTACACCTCGGCGCGCACGCAGGTCCTGCGTTATCTATTTCCGGGCGTCGCCGCAGCGCTGGCCTTTGTGATCTTCCCGATGCTCTACACGGTGGGTATCGGATTCACCAACCAGAGTTCGCGCAACCTGCTCGACGCCGAACGGGCGCGTGCTTATCTGCTTGCCGAAGCGGTGCTCGAGCCGGGCTCACAGCGCGCGTTTTCGCTGCATGCCGACGGCGACGGGGTGCGTCTGCGCCTGGCCAGCGAGCCGGCGCTTGCGACCCCGGCGCTGCGCCTGGATGGCGCGGCACCGCAGCCGCAGTTGGCGGCGCTTGAAGTCGTCGGCAGTGAACTGGCCGGCACAGTGGCCGGGAACATGCTGCCGATGGCCGACGTCGTTAGGCTGCTGCCAGCACTGCGCCTTTTGCAGCTGCAAACGCCTGAAGCCGTGACCCTGCAGCTGATCTCGCTGCGCGAGTTTGCGCAAGCGCAGCCGCTGTACACCGCGCAGCCCGACGGCGCCTTGCGCGACTGCGTCAGCGGCGTCGACTACCGCGCCAACATGGCCAGCGGCTTTTACACCAGCGCCGATGGCGACCTGCTCTCGCCCGGCTTCATCGTCGGTGTGGGCTTGCGCAACTACACCAAGATTTTCAGCGAAGGCAAATTCCGCGAACCCTTCATCAGCGTCTTTGTCTGGACGGTGACTTTTTCTGCGCTGAGCGTTTTTTTCGCCGCGGCGCTGGGCATGCTGCTCGCGGTGCTGCTCAACTGGGAAAGCCTGGCCGGAAAGGGCGCCTACCGGCTGGTGCTGTTCCTGCCCTACGCGGTGCCCGGCTTCATCTCGATCCTCGTCTTCAAGGGTCTGTTCAACCAGAACCTCGGCGAGATCAATCTCATCCTGAACGGCCTCTTCGGCATCCGGCCGGCCTGGTTTTCAGACCCGCTGCTGGCCAAGACGATGCTGCTCATCGTCAATGTCTGGCTCGGCTTCCCGTACATGATGGTGCTCTGCTCCGGGCTCATCAAGTCGATTCCCGCCGACCTGTATGAAGCCTCGGCGCTGGCCGGCGCCGGGCCGCTGACCAACTTCCTCAGGATCACATTGCCGCTGATCACAAGGCCGTTGATGCCGCTGCTGATCTCGGCATTTGCCTTCAACTTCAACAACTTCGTGCTCATCTCCTTGCTCACTGGCGGGCGGCCGGACCAGCTGGATTCGACGCTGCCCGCCGGCACCACCGACATCCTCGTCTCGTACACCTGGCGCATCGCTTTCCAGGACAGCGACCAGCAGTTCGGCCTGGCCGCCGCAACTTCGACGGTGATCTTCCTCATCGTCGCCGCAATCACGCTGGTGCAGATGCGCTTGACCAAGCTCAACGACGGCGCCAAAGCAGGCTAAACCACGATGGCCGTCGTGCAACCCCGATCGCAACGCTGGCGCCTGCTGCTCGCACACGCCTTCTTGCTGCTGCTGTGCGCGGCAGTGATCTTCCCGTTTTTGATCGTGCTCTCGGTCTCGCTGCGGCCGGGCAACTTTGCCAGTGGGTCGATCGTGCCTGACTCGATCAGCCTGGAACATTGGCGTTATGTGCTCGGCATGCCGACACCCGGCCCCGACGGCGTGCTGCGCATCCCCGACCTGCCGGTGCTCGGCTGGTTGTGGAACTCGGTCAAGGTGGCAGTGCTGTCGGGCGTGGTGACGCTGCTGCTGTCGACCACCGCGTCGTATGCCCTCGCGCGGCTGCGGTTCCGCGGCCGCCGACAGTTGCTCACCGGCCTGATGCTGATGCAGATGTTCCCGGCGGTACTCGCGCTGGTGGCGATCTACGCGATCTTCGACCGCATCGGCATCGCCTTCCCGGCGATCGGGCTGAACTCGCACTGGTCGCTGGTGCTGGCCTACTCCGGCGGCATCGCGATGCATGTCTGGACGCTCAAAGGTTATTACGACACCCTGCCGGCCGAGATCGAAGAGGCCGCGCGGGTCGACGGCGCCAGCCCGTGGCAGGCCTTTCGGCTGGTGCTGCTGCCGATGGCCTTGCCGATCCTGGCGGTGGTTTTCATGCTCGCTTTCATCGGCGCGATCATCGAATACCCGGTCGCGTCGGTGCTGCTCACCCAGCAGGACCAGCTCACGCTGGCGGTCGGCGCCAAGCTCTTTGTGCACGAACACAACTTCCGCTGGGGCGACTTTGCCGCGGCCGCGATCTTGTCGGGCCTGCCGATCACCGCGGTTTTCCTGCTCGCCCAGCGCTGGATGATCGCCGGCTTGGCTGCCGGTGGGGTCAAAGGTTAGGCAGCGCGGCGGCCTTGCCGACTATCCGCGGGTCAGCCCGAGCGGCAGCGCGGCGGCGGCGCCTTCGTTCTCCGGCCCACGCTCGCGGGGGAAGGCTTCGGGTGACCCGCCGCCGTGCCATCAACAACGGCGTTGGTGACCCGCCGCAGTGGCGACCGCGAATGGGGCCTGCGCCCGAAGACACCACCACCACCCTGCGGCCACGACTTTGGTTCTCGTCCGGGACACCACCATCGATGTGGGCAGGCGGCTTGGGTGTGCGGGCGCAGGCCCCATTCGCGGTCGCCACATAGGTTGGATGCCAAGGCGGTGTTGATGAGGTGATCGTCGGGCGCCACAACAAGTCCCCCGCGAGCGTGGGCCGGAGAACGCATGCCCGGGCCGCCTGCCGCGCGCAATGCCCATCAGCCCATCAGCGCCTTGGCGGCAGCCTGGTAACGCTGCGCGGTGGCCACAATCACATCGGCCGGCAGCGCCGGCGCGGGGGCCTGTTTGTTCCACGGCCGGCCGTCGACCTGGGCTTGTTCCAACCAGTCGCGCAGGTACTGCTTGTCGAAGCTCGGTGGGTTAGCGCCTTCTTGGTACGACTCCAGCGGCCAGAAGCGCGATGAGTCCGGGGTCAGCACCTCGTCCATCAAAGTCAGCGTGTTGTTCTCGTCGAGGCCGAACTCGAACTTCGTATCGGCGATGACGATACCGCGTGTCAGCGCGTAGGCCGCCGCTTCGCTGTAGAGGCGGATCGAGACTTCGCGCACTTGTTCAGCCAGCGGCCCTCCGATCAACGCCGCGGCCTGCTCGAAGCTGATGTTCTCATCGTGCGCACCGGCTTCGGCCTTGGTGGCGGGCGTGAAGATTGGCACCGGCAGCCGGCTCGCGTTGCGCAGCCCGGACGGCAGCGCGACACCGCAGACCGCGCCGCTGTTTTGGTACTCGGCCCAGCCCGAGCCGGCGAGATAACCCCGCACCACGGCTTCGATCGGCAACGGCCGCAGTCGCTTGACGAGCATCGCTCGGCCCTGCACCTGCGCCACTTCGTTAGCCGCGACGACCGATTCGGGCGCATCACCACTCAAGTGGTTGGGCACGATGCGCTGGAGCCGCTCAAACCAGAACAGCGCGGCGCGCGTGAGCAGCGCGCCCTTGCCCGGGATCGGCTCGCCCATGATGACGTCGAAGGCCGAGATGCGGTCGCTGGCGACCATCAGCAGCCGGTCGGTGCCGACGGCATAGTTTTCGCGCACCTTGCCGCGCGCGACGAGCGGCAGCGAATGCAGGGTCGATTGGTACAAGGCGGGCAGGGTCATCGGCGTCGGAGTGGTGGTCGCGCTGGCGCTGCGGTAGTGCGCAGGTTCGGGGTCGGGGCAGGGTCGGATTGTGCCGCCCCAATGCCCAGAACACCGAAAGTGTCGGCCGCGCCGAGCGTCACGACCCTGTCAGCGCCCGAGCAACACCGTGCCGTACAACGCCGGCACGGTAATCGTCAGGCTGCCGGCGCTGACGCGCAGAACCGCGCCGCTGAACGCGTCTTTCAACGACGCCGGGTTCATGCCCTCGGGCAGCGGCACGGTCACGGTTTTTGGCGTGGTGGCGTTGTTCATCGCCACCACCGCAGCGCTTGCCCCCAGCCTGCGCACGAGCACGATGACCTGGTCGTCGATATAGGCCGGCGCATCGATGCTGCCGCGGCGCAGCACAGCATGGTCGCGGCGCAACTGGGTCAGCTTCTTGAACTCACGCAGCAGTGTGTTGTCGGGTTTGCCACCGAGGTCGGCCCAGGGGTAGGGCGCGCGGTTGTACGGGTCGTCGCCGCCAGTCACGCCGGCTTCGTCGCCGTAGTAGATCGTCGGCGCGCCGGGGAAAGTCATCTGGAAAAACGCGGCGAGTTTCAGCCGCTGTTTGGCCAGTGTGATCAGCGCCGGGTCGCGGGTGTCGTCGTGCCAGCCCAGGTGGTGCAGCGCGCGCGCCTGGTCGTGAGAAGAGATCAGGTTCATCAGCGCGTAAAAAGCCTGCGGCGGATAGGCCTCGCGCATGAGTTCGATATTGCGGTACAGCGCGCTGGCCTTGCCACCCGCGGCGTACTCGAGCACGGTGTTGCGCAGGATGTAGTTCATCGTCGAGTCGAACATATCGCCGAGAAAATACTTCGACGCATCGAACCAGGTTTCAGCCACTGTCAACGCATCGGGCTTGTGCGTTTTGACGGCCGCGCGCCACTCGCGCCAGAAGTCATCCGGCACCCAGGGTGCGACATCCATGCGCCAGCCCGCGGCGCCGCGGTCGAGCCAGGTTTGTGTCACCGCGTTGCGGTCGCCATAGGCAAATTTGCGCCAGGCGGGTGAGGCCTTGTCGAGCTCTGGCAAGTCGGGCCCGCCCCAGCCCTTGTACTGTTTGTCGGGGTCGGCTTGGGTGCTGTCGAAGCGGTACCAACTGGCGTAGGGCGAGTTCGGCCGGATGCGCCCGCCCTCGAACGCGCCGGCGCCGTTTTTGTCACCACGGCCACCTCGCGCGTGGTTGCCATAACGATCGAAATAAACGGAATCGGCACCGGTGTGGTTCAGGCTCGTATCGGGGATCACGCGGATGCCACGTTTTGCGGCTTCCTTGGTCAAGCGCTGAAAGTCGGCGTTGCTGCCAAAGGCCGGGTCGACCTGACGGTAGTCGGCGGTGTCGTACTTGTGGTTGCTCGGCGCCTTGAAGATCGGCGTCAGGTACAGCGTGTTGGCGCCCAGCTCCTTGATGTATTCGAGCTTGGCGGTGATGCCGGCCAGATCGCCGCCGAAGAAGTCGTTGTTGTAGATCGCATCCGAGCCGTCGCCGCTGCCGGGTTTGAAGGGCTGGTCCAACCAGTTGCTGTGCAACTCGATGCCGTATTTCTGGTAGCGGTCGACGCCCGGTTTGGGGTCGTTGCTCTTGTCGCCGTTGCGAAATCGGTCAGGAAAGATCTGGTAGTAGACGATGTCGGGCGCCCAGTCGGGGACTTTGAAATCGGCAGCAAAAACGGTCTGCCGAAAGCGCCTGATCGACTTTGCCGAGGCGGGCAGATCGGCGACATCGCCGCGGCCGCCGGAGCCTTTTTCGCGGGTCCAGAAAACCGGGTCGGCGTTGTTTTGGTAGACAAATTTGCGACCGCCGATTTGCGCCTCGAACCAGTAGCCGTAGACGCTGATATCGGTGAAGCGGTGGTCCACGCTCCAGCGTTCGCGGCCGTCGGCGCCGGTGTCTTTGGCGGATGCGGACTTCTGCATCGGCGCCCGCGCCAGTTCGGTGTACTCAAGAACTTCTTGGTTGCCTTCGAGACGGCGCCGCTCGACGACCAAAGTGAGCTGTTCGACACCCGGCAGCGCGTTGACATGGAACTGAATCACGCGGCCCGGCGTGACCGCGCCAAAGATCGATTTGTGCGTCAGCGCGCGCGAGTCGAAGACCAGGCTCAATGCGACCGGATCGGTGACCGATTTCGCGTTCGGGTCGGCAAAGGTCTTGGGCCCGACGGTCACTTTTGCGCGGCCATCCACAAAGGCCAGCCGCGCGGTGTGCTCGCCGCTGAAGTTGTGGGCGAAATTGCCACCGACCGCAGTGCCATCATTGCCGTCGCTGCCAAATGTCGTCTGCGCAGCCCAGCCGGCATCGGCGATCTTGAATTCCTGGCGGCCGCTGGCTTTGAGGTTCAAGTAGTACGCATCACAGCGGTACTGGAAGGCAAAGTCGTCGAGTGCGGCCCAGTTGTTCAAGGCGCCGCGCATGAAGAGCACGGTGTCGCCAAAAGGCGCGGCGGACGGGCAGGTCTCGATCTTCAACAGCGGGCCGGCGCCGGCGCCCGCAGTGCCTGCCGATGGAGGTGGGGGCGTCAGCGTGAAGCGATAAACGCCGGGCTCGAATCGGCGCGCAAATTCGCTGCCACGCGCGACGAGCGGTGCAGCGTCATCGGCGCCGCGGCCGAAGTCGGCATCGGCGCTCCAGCCTTCGTCGCCGACTTTGAATTTGTGCTCGCCACTCAGCCGCGTGACGGCCTCGAAGTGCGTGCAGGCCCAGGTGAATTTCTGCGCGTCGGCGGCGGCCCAGGCGTTGAAGGTGCCGCGCAGGTACAGCGTGCGCCCGCTCAAGGGGTCGGCGCGGCAGGTGGCGGGGTCTTCAGCGGCCAGCAGCGGGCCCGCGGCGGCAGCAAGCAGCAGCGTGATGCCGGCGCGGCGCAACAGCTTCACTGCACCCGCTTGTAGTTGCTGTAGCCGCCCGGCGGCTGGGTGTCGGGCTTGACGACGAGGGCGGTTTTTGCCGGCAGCTTGACTTCAAGCAATGATGCCCACATCGGCAAGGGCTCGCGCTGGCCGATCAGGTCGATCATGCGGGTCGAGTCCATCAGCTTGGAGTTGGCGACCATCACGGTTTCGGTGACTTCGCCATCACCGGGGTTGACGAAGACGAGCACCGTGTCGGCGGCGTGGTCGGTGTAGCGCTCAAAAGCGAGCAGCCTTTGCGCACAGATCGGGCGGAAGTTGCCGACACGCAGCGCGCGGTGCTGGCGGCGCAATGTGATGAGCTGCTTGGTCCACAATAGCGCCGCGTTGCCGTCGTTGACGAGGTCCCAGCGCATCGGTGCGCGCATCTCGGGGTCGTCACCGCCGGGCATGTCGAGCTCATCTCCGTAGTACAGATTGGGCGACCCCGGCAGCGTGAACTGCAAGACCTGCCCGAGGCGGCGCGCAGCCGGGTCAGGCACTGTGGTTGCCAGCCGCGGGGTGTCGTGGTTGTCGAGATAGATCCAACTGCGCAGCATATTGTCGATGCCGGTCTCGTCGATCAAACGGGTCAGCATCGCGCTGAAAGCCGCCAGTTCGAGCTTGCCGTTGACCAGGCGCAGGATCAGGTGGCGCAGCGTGAAGTGCATCACCGCGTCAACCGAGGGGAACCACTCTTTTGGATAGTTGGCTATTTCGCCGACGACCAGCGAGCCGGGTTTTTCAGCGTGTGCGGCAAGGGTGAGTTCTTCGAGGAAACTGAAGCCGATATCGAAGGCGACATCGAGCCGCCAGCCGTCGATGCCGTCGCGCAGATAACTGCGCACGACAGAGTCGCGTCCGGCGTAGAGATGATCGCGCACGGCGGGGTTTTCAAGATTCAGCTCGGGCAGGTTCTCGGCCCGCCACCAGGCGCGGGCGCCGCCGGGAAACTCGTCGCCGAAGACAAACCAATCTCGATAGGCACTGTCGATATCGGCCTGCGCCTGTTGAAAGATCGGCGCGTTGCGCCCCATGTGGTTGAAGACGCCATCGAGCACGAGCTTCATGCCGCGCGCATGGGCCGCGTCGCACAGCACTTTCAAGTCGGAGCGGCTGCCGTACTCGGGCGAGATCTGCAGGTAGTCGAGCGCGTCGTATTTGTGGTTGGTGTAAGCCAGGCAAACCGGATTGAGATAGAGCACATCGGCGCCGAGCTGCTGCACATGGCCCAGGTGCGCGGCGGTGCTGGCGAGGTCGCCGCCCCAGAAATCGATCTCGTGGCTCCAGAGTCTTTGCGCTTCGAGGTAGCTGCCCTTGGTTGGCGTTTCGCTCCAGTCGCGCAGCGTCTTTGGTGCCGGGTAGAGATGCCGCTTGGCGGCGAGGTCGGCACTCGGCGCAAAGCGGTCGACGAGCACCTGGTAGACGACCGCGCCGCAGCGCCAGTCGGCGTCACGAGCCGCAAAAACACCCGCCAGATCGCGGTCAAAACGGTTGGCGTAGTTCGTCGTCATCTAGTCAGCGCCGCCGGTGGCGCGGCGCTTCAACCCTTGACGCCGCCGGCGGTCAAACCGGAGACGATCCAGCGCTGCGCGGCCAGAAAGACCAGCGTGATCGGCAGGCCCGAGAGCACTGCGGCGGCAGCGAAGTCGCCCCACAGGTATTTCTGTTCGTAGAGGAAAAATTTCGAGCCCACGGCCAGCGTCAGGTTGGGTTCTTCGCGCAGCAGGATCGACGCCACCGGGTACTCGATGATGACGCCGATGAAGGCCAGCACGAAGACAACCACCAGGATCGGCACCGCCATCGGCAACAACACCAGGCGGAACGCCTGCCAGTGGCTTGCGCCGTCGACCTTGGCGTTTTCTTCGATCTCCGCCGGGATGGTGTCGAAATAACCCTTGATCGTCCAGATATGCGTGGCCACGCCGCCGAGGTAGGCCACGATCAGGCCGGCATGGGTCTCCACGCCGAGCCAAGGGATGTGCTGCCCCAAGCCGTCGAAGATGGCGTAGATCGCGACCAGCGCCACCGCCACCGGGAAGACCTGCAAGACCAGCATCGAATTCAGGATGACTTGTTTGTGGCCGAACTTCAGGCGCGCAAAAGCATAGGCCGCGGTGGTCGAGATGGTCACGATCAAGAAGGCCGATATCGCGGCGATCTTGATCGAGTTCCACAACCACAGCAGCACCGGAAACGGCGGTGGTGTCACGGTGCCATCGGCGTTGGTGAGGCTGATGCCGAGTGCAAGCTTCCAGTGGTCGAAACTGATCTCGCTGGGGATCAGCGAGCCGGTCGCAAAGTTGCCCGGCCGCAGCGAAATCGAGATGATCGCCAGCAGCGGGAACAGCGTGATCGCGATCAGCGCCCACAAAAAAGCCTTCGCCGCAAGCAGGCGCCAGCGTTGGTTTTTGCCGGTGACGAGAGCCACTACAACTTCTCCCCGGACTGTTGTGTTGCCTTGAGTTGAGCCAAGGCCATCACCGCGACGAGCACGAAGATGATCGTCGAGATCGCCGCGGCAAGGCCGAAGTTCTGCCCGGCGTCGGTGAAGGCGATGCGGTAGGTGTAGCTGACCAGGATGTCGGTCGTGCCCGCCGGCAACTTGGTATTCAAGAAGTCCGGCCGGCCGTCGGTGAGCAGCGCGATGAGGACAAAATTGTTGAAGTTGAAAGCGAAGGCGCTGATCAGCAGCGGTGTCAGCGGTTTCAGAATCAGCGGCGCGGTGATCTTGAAGAAGTTGTCCAACGGCCCGGCGCCGGCCAGCGCCGAGGCTTCGTACAAGTCGGACGGAATCGCCTTGATCAGCCCGGCGCACAGGATCATGAAATACGGGAAGCCGAGCCAGGTGTTGACGATCAACAGCATCACCTTGGCCAGCAGCGGGTCGGCAAACCAGGCCGGGCGCACGCCGAACAGCGCATGCAGGATGCCGTTGATCTCACCAAAATTCTGGTTGAACAGGCCCTTGAAGACCAGGATAGAGATGAAGCCCGGTACGGCATAGGGCAGGAAAAGCAGCGTGCGGTACAGCGTGCGTTTGGGCAGCGCCTCCCAGTTCAGCAGCACCGCCAGCGCCATGCCCAAGCCGCCGGCAAAGACCACGGTCAGCGCGGCGAAAACGACGGTCCAGATGAAGATCGAGACAAAGGGCCCGCGGAAGTCGGCGTCGAACAGCATCCGGCTGTAGTTGGCAAATCCGATGCCGACCTTGAAGCCGGGCGACACCCGCTCGCCGCTGGCGGTTTCGAAATAGCCGCTGCGCGGGTTGGCGGTGTAGACGGTGCCGGTGGCCGCCTGCGTCAACGAGCCGTCGGGGTTGGCCGTCCACAGCGGCGTGATCGGCGCAAATTCGCGCAGGCCGGCGTACGACAACAACTTGCCGTCAGGGGCCTGGATCTGCAATGCACGCAGACGGTCGCGCTGGTTGATGACTTCGCGCAAGCCCAACGGCGCGGGCAACTCGGTGGTGGCGGGCTGCAAGCTCACTGGCGCGCTGTTTGCGGCGCCGAGCTTCAGCGCCGGGGTCACGAAGCGCGCGCCGCTGTCGCGTGCGGTCAAGCTCAGGCGGTACGCCGCGCCATCGGCATGCACCGTCACGTCGTAGGCATGGGCTTCGTCGGGCACGCTCTGCGAGAGCAGGTAGTCGCGCGCGCGCTCGAACTCCAGCAGGTTGGCCGACGAGTAGTTGGTGAAGCCGATCTGCACCGTGTAGACCAGCGGGAAAGCGACAAACAACACCATGCCCGCCACGCCCGGGTAGAGATAGCGCCAGGCGAGTGTCTTGGCGCTGGCGTAGATGCCCAGCGTGGTGAAGCCGAAGACCATGACCCCGATGGCGACCAGCGGCTGGCCGGCAGTGAAGAGACCAAAGACCATCCACAGGATCGCCGCGCCGGCAATCAGGATCACCGCCAGGCGCAGCGCGGTGGCGCGGCTCGACGCGGCCTTGCTGCGACCTGCCGCAGGACGTGTCGCGGCGACGACCGCGGATGTGGCGCTCATCTGCTCAGCACCCGCGCCGCAGCGCCGTCAAGCGCTTCTTTTGCTGGCTGGCGGCCCTGCGTGATGGCCTCGATCGCGGCATCCATCGCCGGGAAAACACGGCCCATCTCGGGGATGTTGGGGATCGGCTCGCCGGCCAGCGCGTTGGCCATCGTGGCGCGGATATTCGGGTCGGCGCTGAGTTCGGCGTAGTAGGCCTTGTTGGCCGGTGTGCCCAGCGGCACATCGGCCGAGATGGTCTTCAGGCTGGCCACGGTGAGCAGATGGTTTTCGATGAACTCGCGCGCGATATCCTTGTTTTTCGACGGCGTTGTGATCATGCAGCCGAGCACGCCGACAAAAGGCCGCGCCGGTTTGCCGGCGACGCTGGGGATCGCGCCGACGCCGAAGTCGATCTTGGCCTTCTTGACGTTGTCCCAGGCCCAGGGGCCGTTGATCATCATCGCCACCTTGCCGGCAGCAAATTGCGATTCCATATCGGAGTAACGCGCGCCCTGCGGCATGTGGCCGTCCTTGACCAGGCGCTCGATCTGCTGCATGCCGACCAGCGCGCCGGGGCTGTTCAGCCCGGTCTGGCTGGCATCGAGCGCGCCCTGCGCGTCGCGGCCGAAGATGTAGCCACCACCACCGGCAATCACCGGCCAGCTGAAAAAGAGCTGGTTGTAGGCCCAGAGAATGGCTCGTTTGCCGCTCTTGGCCAGCTCCTTGTCGAGCGCGACGACCTCGTCGAAACTGGCCGGCGGGGTCTTCACCAGAGCCTTGTTGTAGATCAGGCCGATCGCCTCGATGGCGATCGGGTAGCCCCAGGTCTGGCCCTTCCAGGCGAATGCCGACCAGGCCGAAGGCTCGATCTCGTCGCGAATGCGTTTGGGCGGCCGGATCGGCACGATGAGCCCGGACTTGGCCCATTCGCCGACGCGGTCGTGCGGCCAGCAAAAGATGTCCGGCCCCTTGCCGGCGCCGGCCGCGGCCTGGAACTTGTCGGTGGCGCCTTCGGGGTGCTGTACGACCACCTCGACGCCCGAGGCTTTGTTGAACGCATCGCCGACCTTCTGCACGCCGTTGTAACCCTTGTCGCCGTTGATCCAGACCAGCAACCGCAGCTTGTCCTGGGCGTTGGCCACGCCGGCCGGCGCGGCCAGGCCGAGCGCAGCGCAGACCAGGACGAGCAGCTTGGACATCAGGCCGCGAGCGTGCGCTCAGCGCTGACAAGGCGGCGCAGCGCCAGCCCGGCGGCATCAAACAGATAACTTGCGTCGCTGGGGATAGACAGCGTCAGCATCTGGCCGTTTTTTACCCGCGTGCGGCCTTCGAGTTCGCAGGTCAGCGCCTCTTCGACACCCGGGAATTCGCAGTAGGCGTGGGTCGTGCTGCCGAGTGATTCAACAAAAGTGACCTGGGTCTCGATCGTGTTTTGGCTGCCGCCGGCGACCAGGTGTTCTGGGCGCACACCGAGCGTGACCTTGTCGCCGGGCTTGGCGCCAGAGCCATCGACATCACAGCGCACGCTGGCGCCACCGATGAGCTGGACGGTGGTCTGCGCAGCGCTGGCTTCGGTCACCGTGGCGGCGATGAAATTCATCTTCGGGCTGCCGATGAAGCCGGCGACAAACAGGTTGCACGGGTGTTCGTACAGCTCCAGCGGCGAGCCGACCTGCTCGATCTTGCCGACCGACAGCACGACGATGCGGTCGGCGAGGGTCATCGCCTCGACCTGGTCGTGGGTGACGTAGATCATGGTCGTCTTCAGGTCTTCGTGCAGCTTGGCAAATTCGTAGCGCATCTTCACGCGCAGCGCAGCGTCGAGGTTGCTCAGCGGCTCGTCGAACAAAAAAACCTCGGGCTTGCGCACGATCGCGCGGCCGATGGCGACGCGCTGGCGCTGGCCGCCCGACAGGTCTTTGGGTTTGCGCTGCAAGAGATGTTCGATGTGCAAAATCTTGGCGGCGTTTTGCACCGCTTCTTCGATCTGTGCCTTGGGCACCTTGGCCAGCCGCAGGCCGAAGGCCATGTTTTCGTAGAGGTCCATATGCGGATACAGCGCATAACTCTGGAAGACCATCGCGATGCCACGCTCGGCCGGTGGCACGTCGTTGACGACGACGCCGCCGATCGACAGCTCGCCGCCGGTGATGTCTTCGAGGCCGGCGATGGTGCGCAGCAGGGTGCTCTTGCCGCAACCCGACGGCCCGACAAAAACCATGAATTCGCCGTCGCGCACTTCAAGATTGATGTCCCGCAGCACATGCACGTCGCCGTAGGACTTCTGCACATTTTTCAGCAGGACGTGGGCCACTCGGTCACCTCTTTCGGGGCCATTGCAGGCCGGCGCTGATCCATCAGCGTGTAGGTAATATACAGAGCAACCGGTGCCGGTACAACGCGGTGTTTTCCCGGCGCCACAGTTTCAAACCCTTATAAATCAACAGCTTAGACAGGGGTAACGGTTTATTGGTGCAATCCCGATGTAGGAGAACTACACAAGTCCCTGTTCTGTCGTGATACTGCTGGACTCGATGGAGGGATTACCCGATGAGCCAGGAACTCAAGCCCCGTGCCGCGCGCCTCAGCGGCGACGAGGCCTCATTCACCACCACCTACTGGCGCGAACTCGGCCAGCGCAGCGATGCCCAGAGCAACACCCCCGCCGACGTTGCCGCTGCGGCATCGAGCGCTGTTTCGCTGGCCGCACGAACGATCCTCGCCGATCGCTGGGCCGCGACGCAAGCCGCCGATGCACGCCGGCACGTTGGCGGCCAGGCCGTCAAGCGTGTGCACTACCTGTCGATGGAATTTTTGATGGGCCGCGCGATGCACAACGCACTCTGTGCGCTCAAGCTCGATGACCGCCTCGACACCCTGCTTGGCGCGGGCGCCCCGGCCTTGGCCGAGCTGATCGAGCACGAACCCGACGCGGCCCTGGGCAACGGTGGCCTCGGCCGCCTGGCGGCCTGTTTTCTCGACGCTTTTGCGACGCTCGGCCTGCCTTCGTTCGGCTACGGGCTGCGCTACGAACACGGCATGTTCGCGCAGGTCATCCAGGACGGCCGCCAGGCCGAAGTGCCCGACGAATGGCTGCGCCACGGCAACCCCTGGGAGATGCTGCGGCCCGAGCTGCGTTACGCGGTCGGCTTTGGCGGCGCGGTGCACAGCGAAGCCGGCACGCGGCGTTGGCTGCCGGGTGAGGTGATCATCGGCCAGGCCTACGATTTCATCGTCCCCGGGCATGGCACCGAACGGGTGTCGACGCTGCGCCAATGGCATGCTGGCGCGTCGCGACCGATCGACTTTGCGGCCTTCTGCCGCGGCGAGCACCTGGCGGCGGCGCAGCATCTGCACGAGGCCGAATCGCTGAACTGGGTGCTCTACCCCGACGACAGCAATGCGGCCGGGCGCGAGTTGCGGCTGCGCCAGGAAATGTTCCTCGTCAGCGCGTCGCTGCAAGACATGCTGGCGCGCCATGTGCGTGAACATGCCCGAGATCACACCAGCGACCATGCCCGCGACCCTGCCCGCGGACAGGTCAGCGAAAGCGACGCGGTGCGCTCCTTCGGCCGCCACAACGCGGTGCATCTCAACGACACCCACCCGGCGCTGGCGCCGGCCGAGCTGATGCGCTTGTTGCTCGACGAATTTGGGCTGACGTGGGACGAAGCCTGGGCCGTCACCCACGAGGCGGTGAGCTACACCAACCACACGCTCATGCCCGAGGCGCTGGAGACCTGGAGCCTGCCGCTGTTCGAGCGCCTGCTGCCGCGGCATCTGGAAATCATCTTCGAGATCAACGCGCGCTTCCTGGCCCAGGTGCGTTTGCGTTTTCCGGGTGACGACGTCCGCGCCTCGCGGATGTCGCTGATCGACGAACATGGCGAACGCCGCTTGCGCATGGCCGCGCTCGCGGTGGTCGCCTCGCACAAGGTCAACGGCGTCTCGGCGCTGCACTCCGATCTGATGGTGCAGACCCTGTTCAGCGACTACGCCGCGCTGTGGCCGCAGCGCTTTATCAACATCACCAACGGCGTCACGCCGCGGCGTTGGCTCGAGCAGGCCAACCCCGAGCTGTCGGCGCTGCTCGATCGTCAACTTGGCGCTGACTGGCGCGGCGACCTCAACGCGCTCAAGGCGCTGGGTGCCAAGGCCGGGCAAAAGCGGCTCGGCGCGGAGTTCTTGCGCACCAAGCTCGCCAACAAGCAGCGTCTGGCTGACCTGATCCGGCGCGAGCTTGGCATCGCGGTCGACCCGACGAGCCTGTTTGACGTGCAGATCAAGCGCATCCACGAATACAAGCGCCAATTGCTCAACGTGCTGCATGTCGTGGCGCGTTACCAGGCCATCGTCGCCAACCCGCAGGCCAACTGGCAGCCGCGCACGGTGATCTTCGCCGGCAAGGCGGCGTCGGCCTATGTCGCCGCCAAGCAGGTCATCCAGCTGATCCACGACGTCGCGCGCGTGGTCAACAGCGACGCCCGGGTTGGCGACAAGGTCAAGGTGGTCTTCTTGCCCAACTACGGTGTGAGCCTGGCCGGGCAGATCATCCCGGCGGCGGACTTGTCCGAGCAGATTTCGACCGCGGGCACCGAAGCCTCGGGCACCGGGAATATGAAATTTGCGCTCAACGGCGCGTGCACCATCGGCACCTGGGACGGCGCGAATATCGAGATGGCGCAGCAGATGGGGCCTGAGAATATGTTTGTCTTCGGCCTGCGTGCCGAGCAGGTCGCGCAGATGAAGGCGCTGGGTTACGACCCGCGCCTGTATGCCGAACAAGACTTGCAACTGCGCGCCGTGCTTGACGCCATCGGCGGCGGCGCGTTTTCGCACCACGAGCATGACCGCTACCGCGGCCTCGTGCAGACGCTGCTGCAACGCGATCCCTATATGCTGCTGGCTGACTTTGCGGCTTATGTGCAGGCGCAGGCCGAGGTCGACAAGGTCTTCGCCGACCCGTCGGCCTGGGCCCGGCGGGCGCTGAAAAATATTGCCGGCATGGGCTGGTTCAGCGTCGACCGCACGATTGGCGAGTACAACGCGCAGGTCTGGTCGGCGCGCTGAAAAGGGCTCGACCGGCTGAACAAAAATCAAAGGCCACGATGCTGCCCGACTCCGACCTCCAGGCGCTGCTGCAAGCCCGCCACCCCGACCCCTTCGCGGTGCTCGGCATGCATGCCGATGCCGATGGCGACCTCTGGGTGCGCACGCTCTTGCCCGGCGCGGTGGCGGTGGCCTTGCGCGACACCCGCAGCGGCCGGCGGGTGGGCGCGCTCATCGAACGTGACGGCACCGGCCTCTTCGAAGCCCTGCTGCCGCGCCGTCGCAACGCTTTTGACTACCGGCTCGATGTGCAGTGGTTCGACGGCACCGCCGGCATCTTTGGCGACCCCTACCGCTACGGCGTCTTGATCGGCGAACACGACCTGCACTACCTAGGCGAAGGCAGCCACTTGCGGCCCTTCGAGGTGCTCGGCGCACACCCGGTCACGGTCGGTGAAGACGTTTACACGATCGCCGGCGTGCGCTTTGCCGTCTGGGCGCCAAATGCGTCGCGGGTGAGTGTCGTCGGCAGCTTCAACGGCTGGGATGGCCGGCGCCACCCGATGCGCTCGCGCGGCGCCTCGGGCATCTGGGAGCTGTTCATCCCGAATGTCGGCACGGGTGATGCGTACAAATTCGAGATCCGCAGCAGCGCCGGCCAGGTGCTGCCGCTGAAGTGCGACCCTTATGCACGGGCCGCGCAGATGCGGCCCGACAACGCCAGCGTGGTCGCGGCACCTCTGCCGCCGGCGCGCGCGCTGTCGGCGGGCCGCGCGGCGGCGAATTCACGCCGCGCGCCGATCTCGATCTATGAAGTCCACCCGGGCTCGTGGCGGCGCCACCCCGATGGCCGCTTCCACAGCTGGGACGACCTCGCCGCCGCGTTGCCGGCGTATGCCGCCGACCTCGGCTTCACCCACATCGAGCTGATGCCGGTCAGCGAACACCCGTTTGACGGCAGTTGGGGTTACCAGACCCTGGGCCTGTACGCGCCGAGTTCGCGCTTCGGCGCGCCCGAAGGTTTTGCGCGCTTCGTCAAGGCCTGCCACGACCAGGGCCTGGGCCTGCTGCTCGACTGGGTGCCGGCGCACTTCCCTTCCGACGCGCATGGACTGGCGCAGTTCGACGGCACCGCGCTGTTTGAATATGCCGACCCCAAAGAAGGTTTCCACCGCGACTGGAATACGCTGATCTACAACTTCGGCCGCCATGAGGTGCGCAACTTCCTCGTCGGCAGCGCGCTGTACTGGATCGAGCGCCAGGGAGTCGACGGGCTGCGGGTTGATGCCGTCGCGTCGATGCTCTACCGCGACTATTCACGCGACGCCGGGCAGTGGATACCCAACGTGCATGGCGGGCGCGAAAACCTGGAGGCCATCGCGCTGCTCAAGCGCACGAATGAAGTTGTCGGCACCGAATGCCCGGGGGCGATGACGGTGGCCGAAGAGTCCACCGCCTTCCCCGGTGTCAGCGCCCCGACCTACGCCGGCGGCCTGGGTTTCCACTTCAAATGGAATATGGGCTGGATGAACGACACCCTGCGCTATATGGCCGAGGACCCGATCAACCGGCGCTGGCATCACGACACGATGACCTTCAGTCTGGTCTACGCGTACAGCGAAAACTTCGTTTTGCCACTCAGCCACGACGAGGTCGTGCACGGCAAGGGCTCGATCCTCGGCCGCATGCCGGGTGACGAATGGCAGCGCTTTGCCAACCTGCGCGCTTACTACGGTTTCATGTGGGGCCACCCCGGCAAGAAGCTGCTCTTCATGGGCCAGGAATTTGCGCAAGGCTCGGAGTGGAACCACGACGAAGAGCTGCCCTGGTGGCTGCTCCAGCATGTCAATCACGAAGGCGCGCAGCGCCTGGTGCGCGACTTGAACCGGCTGTACCGCGACACGCCGGCGCTGCACCAGCTCGACTGCGAAAGCCACGGCTTCGAGTGGATCGACTCGCAGGACCGCGAGGCTTCGGTGTTCTCTTGGCTGCGCCGCGACGAAGCCGGCGGTGTCGTCATCGTGGTCGCCAACATGACGCCGGTGCCGCGCGAAGGTTTTTGCCTTGGCGTGCCGGACGCTGCAGCGGCCGGTACGGCCTGGCGCGAAGTGCTCAATACCGACTCGGCGTTTTACGGCGGCAGCAATCTTGGCAACGGCGCCGGGCCGCTGGTGGTGCAGCGCCAAGCCGCGCACGGCCGGGCGCAGTCGATCACCTTGACCCTGCCGCCGCTGGCAACGCTGTTCCTGATGCCCGGCTGACCGACTGATGTTGACCACCTTGCCAGCGGCCCTGCAACCCGGGCGCGCCGAGCCGATGGGCGCGCTCAACCGCGATGGCGGCGTCAACTTTGCGGTCTTCTCGCAAAACGCGACCCGCATCGAGCTGTGCATCTTCGACGACGCCGCGCTTGCCGGCGCTACCGCGGAGCTGCGGCGTTATGCATTGCAGGGCCCGCACGACGGCATCTGGCACGGCTTCTTGCCCGGCGCCGGCCCGGGCCTGGTCTACGGCCTGCGCGCGCACGGCCCCTATGCGCCAGAGCAGGGCCACCGCTTCAACCCCCACAAGCTGCTGCTCGACCCCAACGCGCGCGAGATCGTCGGGCGCTGGGCGCCGCAGCCTGAGCACCATGGCTACGAGGTGGGGCACCCTGAAGGCGCCCGGTCTTTCGATACCCGCGACAACGCTGCTGCCGCGCTCAAAGCGCGTGTCGCTGCGCCGCAGCAGTCAGAGCGCGGCACCGGCACAGCGCCGCCGCAGTTTGAGAGCGGCGCCGGCTTGGCGCCGCGTGTGGCCGACGCCGATGTCGTGATCTACGAAGTCCATGTCAAGAATTTCAGCCAAGCGCACCCGGATATCCCGCCGGCGCTGCGCGGCCGTTATGCGGCCCTGGCACACCCGGCGGCGATCGCGCATTTCAAGCGCCTGGGCGTGACCACGCTGGAGCTGTTGCCGGTGCAGTACCACCTCGACGAAGGTTTTCTCGCCGAGCGCGGCCTGATCAACCATTGGGGCTACAACACGATCGGCTTCTTCTGCGCCGACCCGCGTTTTGCAGTGCAGCCCGACGACCCCGCGGCGGTGAACGAAGAATTCCGCCAGATGGTCCACACGCTGCACTCGCAGGGCATCGAGGTGCTGCTCGACGTCGTCTACAACCACACGCCAGAAGGCAACGAGCGGGGGCCGACGATCAGTTTTCGCGGCCTCGACAACCGCAGCTGGTACCACCTGGCGGCTGACGACCGCGCGCGCTGCGAAAACCACAGCGGCTGCGGCAATACGCTCAACGTCGCGCATCCGCGGGTGACGCAGTTTGTGCTCGACTCGCTGCGCTTTTGGGTGCAAGAAATGGGCGTCGACGGCTTCCGCTTCGACCTCGCACCCGTGCTCGGCCGCAACGCCCACGGCTTCGATCCGCACGCGGCGTTTTTCACCGCCTTGATGCAAGACCCGGTGCTGGCGCGCACCCGGCTCATCGCCGAGGCCTGGGACTCTGGCCCGCAGGGTTACCAGGTCGGGCGCTTCCCCGGCCGCTGGGGTGAATGGAACGACAAATTCCGCGACGCGATGCGCGCGTACTGGCTGCGGACTGGTCAGGCCGGCGGTCAGGGAGGTGGCCCGTCCGGCGTGAGCCGCGGCGAATTTGCGCGCCGCTTCTCGGCGTCGAGCGACCTCTTTCACCACAGCACGCGGCGGCCGACGGCGAGTGTCAACTTCGTCGCCGTGCACGACGGGTTCACGCTGGCCGATTTCACCAGCCATGCGGCCAAGCACAACCACGCCAATGGCGAAGACAACCGCGACGGCCGCGACAACGAACTCTGTGCCAGCTTCGGCGTCGAAGGCGCCAGCACCGACGCTGCGGTGACCACCCTTCGCTGGCGTGTGCGCCGCGCGCTGATGGCCACGCTGCTGCTCGCGCAAGGCACGCCGATGATCAACGCCGGCGACGAACTCGGCCACAGCCAGCAGGGCAACAACAACGCCTGGAACCAGGACAACGCCACGAGCTGGATCGACTGGTCGCAGGCCGACGAGGTGATGGCTAACTTTACAGCGCAGCTGCTCTCGCTGCGCCGTGAAGAGCCAGCGCTGCGCCACGAGCGCTGGTTTTTCAGTGCCGCAGCACCGGTTGGCGAGCGCCGCCTGGTCTGGCTCAACGCCAGCGGCGCCGAGATGCAGCACCACGACTGGCAGGACGCCGGCCAGCAGGTGCTCGCCTGCCATCTGCCGGCCGTCGCCGGCACGCAGCCCGATGACCACGCGCTGCTCATCGCCTTCAACCCCGAGCCGCGCGACCAGGGCTTCACCCTGCCCGCCGGCCGCTGGTTGCTGCGCCTGGACAGCAGCCTGCAGTCAGCGCCGGGCATCGTCTTCACCGAAGCCTCCCCCTTCAAAATCCCGGCCCGCGCGGTGCTGGTGCTGCGCAGCATCAACCCTGGCCAGACCAACAAACCATGAACCTGCATCAACGTGCTTCGGGTGTGCTCTTGCACATCACCAGCCTGCCCGGCCCGCATGGCGTCGGCGACTTCGGCCCCGCGGCGTATCACTTTGTCGACTGGCTCAAGGCCTGTGGCCAGCAGGTCTGGCAATGGCTGCCAACGACGCCGATCGGCCCCGGCGATTCGCCCTACCAAAGTGTCAGCGCGTTTGCCGGCAGCCCGCTGATGGTGGCGCTGGAGCCGCTGGTGCAGCGCGGCTGGCTCGCACCGCCCAGCCTGCCGGAAGTCAGCTTCGATGCCGCCCGGGTTGACTTCGCCCGCGTCGTGCCGTGGCGCATGCAGCAACTGCGCGCCGCCTTTGCAGGTTTTGTATCCGGCGCGAGCAAAACCGAGCACCAGGCCTTCACCGCCTGGTGCAAGGCCGAGGCTTCTTGGGCTGACGACTACAGCCTGTTCATGGCACTGGAAACTGCGCACAACGGCCATGCCTGGTGGGACTGGTCTGCACCGTTAGCCCGTCGCGACAAGAAGGCACTGGCCAAGGCCCGCAAGGACCACGCCGCCGAGATCGGCTTCTGGCAGTTTGTGCAATGGTGCTTCGACGAACAATGCGCCGCGCTGCGCACCTACGCCCACGAACGCGGTGTCTCGATCGTCGGCGACCTGCCGATCTTCATCGCCCACCACAGCGCCGACTGCTGGTCGCGCCCGGATCTGTACACGCTGGACGACAACTTCCAGCCGACGCTCGTTGCCGGCGTGCCGCCCGACGAGCTTGGGCCGCTGGGCCAGCGCTGGGGCAATCCGCTGTACCGCTGGGACCGCATGGCCGACGAAAATTTTGCCTGGTGGACGGCGCGTGTGCAGCGTGCCTTGCAGCAGGGCGATGTCTTCCGCATCGACCACTTTCGCGGCTTTGCGGGGTATTGGGAAATCCCGTCGAGCAGCCCGACCGCTGAGGAAGGCCGCTGGCTCAAGGGGCCGGGCAAGCCGCTGTTCGATGCCATCACCAGCGCGCTCGGTGAATTGCCGATCATTGCCGAAGACCTGGGCTTCATCACCCAAGACGTGCACGATCTGCGCGCCGCGCTCGGCTACCCCGGCATGAAGATCCTGCAGTTTGCTTTTGGGGGTGATGGCGAGCATGAATTCCTGCCCCACACCTACGAGCGCAACGTCATCGTCTACAGCGGCACCCACGACAACGACACCGCACGCGGCTGGTGGGACAAGGCCAAGGAAAGCGAACGCAAATTTGCCGGCACCTACCTCGCCTGCGGCGCCCACGATGTGCATTGGGCGATGATCCGCGCCGCACTCGAGTCGGTCGCCAATATCGCGATCTTTCCGTTGCAGGACGTGCTCGGCCTGGGCAGCGAACACCGCATGAATACCCCCGGCACGCTGGGTGGCGACAACTGGACCTGGCGCTTTGACTGGCCCCAAGTCGGCAGCGAGCCGGGTCGCGTGCTGGGCCTGCTCACCGCGGCCAGCGGGAGAGGTGCCTTTCATCTGCTCGGCGTGCCGATCCCGAAGAAGGCGGCGCTGCCGACGTATTGAGCGGCGCGGGTGCGTTGGTAGCGGTGCGAGATCAGGCCAGTGGGGCGCTCTGCTCCACTCATGTCCCCCGTCGTCGGCCTGCGGCCTCCTCCTCCTCCTTTACTTCGTTGCGCAGAGCACCCCACCGGCCCGATCCAGCACTTTGTTATGCGTCCGGACAGAACCTGGCCCGCGCCCGGGCCGTGCCCTAGTCCGACCCGCAAAGTCAGTGAAGGCCGTGGGCATTGGGTGCCCGCCGCCGCGAAGTAAAGGAGGAGGGTCGGGCGCAGCCCGGCCCGGGGGACATGAGCGGCGGCGGGCACCCAATGCCCATGGCCCGCGCGACATCGGCCGTCCGCATCCGGTCCGGCCGCGCATGTCCGCTTCGCCGCTACGATCACGCCCCATGCCTCACCTGATCTTCGTCTTCGGCACCCTCAAAGAAGGCTTTCGCAATTTCCACATCAACCGCGGCCGGCGTGTGCCGGGCGACTTTGTGACCGCCTTGCCGCACCCGCTGTATATCGCCGGCGACCGTGGCCTGCCCTGGCTCTTGCAGCGCCCAGGGCAAGGCCTGCCGGTGGTCGGCCAGCTGTTCAGCGTCGACGACGAGGCGCTGGCCTTGATGGACCAGCTCGAGCGCATCGACGAGCCCGGCTACTACGAGCGCCGGCGGATCAGCGTACTGCCACGCGACGCATGGAGCAACGGCCCAGCACCAGAGCCCGCACCCATCGAAACTTGGGTCTACTTCGGCAGCGAACTCGGCTTCACCGGCGCGGTGCTGCATGCCGGGCCGATCGACGAATACCTGCTGGAACACCAGAAGCTTTTGCCGCGCGTGCTCTGGTAACGTCGTCGCGTGGCGCCCCCACCGGGCGCTGTCGCGGTGCTAGATGGCCGCG
>JANPDN010000134.1:0-2654 GCA_031431555.1 Rubrivivax sp. | reverse complement strand
ACGACTGGCGTTTGAGCCGGCGCATCCGCGATGCGGTCTGGCCGCTGCCGCTCTATCTGGCCGGCGGCCTGCATGCCGGCAACGTGCGCGCCGCGATCGACGCGGTGCAGCCCTTTGGCCTGGACCTGTGCAGCCGCGTGCGCCACGAAGGCCGGCTCGATGCCGCCCTGCTCGGCGCCTTCATGGCCGCGGTGCGCGGCGACTGAAGGCTCGGTTGATATCGCAGCCCCATCGGCGCGGGCGCGCTGCGATGGCCTTTGTGGGAGAAATGGGTGCCTGCTGGCGTGGGTGTCGGGTGACCGGCTCCGTGAAGTAAAGGAGGAGGTGGCGGCCATAGGCCGACGCCGGGGGACTGAAGCCGCGCGTGAAGAGCCGGAAGGCTCTTCGCGGCTGCTGAAGGCCGCGCCGCGATACAAGCGGCGCGGCATGAACGGAGCCGGTCACCCGACACCCACGCCAGCATCGCGCGGACATCGCACTCGGGACAGCACAGACGGAGCGCGACTCGCCTGCGAGGCGCCGGCCCCGGCACAATCCGCCGCCATGAACGACACCGCAACACGCCTGGCGCAAAAGCTCATTCGCAATTTCAACGACGCGCCCGTGGAGGCTTGGTCGCGGCCGCCGCTGTATGAAAACCTCGGCGCGCGGCTGGCCCCCGGCACCGCAGCGCAAAAACTCGGTGCGTCGATCGACACCGTGCCGGCGGGCAAACAGGGTTGCCCCTATCACTTTCACCACGCGCAAGAAGAGATGTTCATCGTGCTCGAAGGCAGCGGCACGCTGCGCGTGGCGGGTGAACATCTGCCGATCCGCGCTGGCGATGTGATCTTCATCCCGCCGGGCCCCGAGTACCCGCACCAGATCCTCAACACGTCCGACGCGCCGATCAAATACCTGAGCATCAGCACCCGCGAAACGCCCGAGATCTGCGAGTACCCGGATTCCGGCAAGTTCAGCGCGTCGGCGGGAACCGGTGATGAGCGGGTCTTCGATGCCATCCAGCGCAGCAGCGCGAGCGTCGACTACTGGGACGGCGAGCCCTGAGAGCACCTGAACAAGTCCGGCGTCGCATCGCTTGCGTTACGCTGCGCGCCTGTTCAGCAAAGCGGCCGGCATCGGCCCCAAGGCGCACCCATGAATCCGAAGTTGTTGTCGACCCGGGATGCCGCTGTGCAGCGGGTCGCATCGGTTGCCGGTTCACTGGCCAAACTGGTGACCAAGCGCGTGACGACACTCGTGACGACACTCGTGACCACACACCTGGCCACGCTCGCCGCGGCCAGCCTGCTGCTCGGCGCCGCCCAGGCCGCCAACGTCGCCGGGGTCGAGGTGCCAGCGCCGTTGCCCGCCGGCAGCGTCACCGAAACACACTGGGGCACAACCGTGCCCGACCCCTACCGCCGGCTTGAAAACGTCAAGGACCCGGCGGTCCAGCAATGGCTGCGCGCGCAGGCCGACGCCACCAACGGCGTGCTCGCGCGCCTGCCCGGCCGCGTGCCGTTGATGGAGCGCATGCGCAGCATCGAAGCCTCGGTCGGTGGTCTCACGCAGCGGGTTGTTCGGGCCGACAACGGCCGCCTGTTTTTCCTGCGCCGCAACCCCGGCGAAGACCAGTTCCGCCTCGTCTGGCGCGACGGCCCCGAGGGCCGCGATACGGTCATCGTCGACCCCGAAGCCTTGAGCAAGGCCGCCGGCCGGCCGCACGCGATCATGGACTACCAGCCCTCGCCCGACGGCGCCAAGCTGGCCTATTCGGTGCAGGTCGGCGGGGGTGAGATCGGCGTGTTGCACATCGTCGATGTGGTCACGGCCAAGCCCCTGCTCGAGCCGATCGACCGCATCCGTTTTGCGTCGACCAGCTGGCTCGGCGACGGCAGCGGATTTTTCTATTCGCGGCTGCGCGAAGGCTATGAGGCCATGTCGCCAACCGAGCGATTCCAGGACCACGCGCGGCACTTCCGCTCGCTCGACCCGAAAGTCGAAAAGCAGCATGCCGACCGCGTCATCATGAGCCCCAGCCACAACCCCGAGTTGGCGTTGCCGTCGTACGCCGACCCCTACACCTTCGAGGTCGTCGGGACAAAACTTGCCGCGACCTGGGTCAGCCTGGGCGTCGACAACCGGGGCCTGCTCTTCCTCGCCGACATGCAGGCGGTGCTGCGCGGGCAGGCCCAATGGCGCAAGGTCTTCGACGTCGACGACGAGGTCGTCAACCTCGCGGTGCACCGCGGCGCATTGATCCTGAAAAGCGCCAAGGGCGCGCCGCGTTACCAGTTGCTGCGCCTGCCGCTGGACCAACCCGACATCCGGCGCGCGCAGGTCGTGATGGCGCAAAGCGACGCGGTCATCGAGAACATCGTCGGCGCGCGCGATGCCGTCTACGTGACCCGGCGCGAGGGCGCAAATTTGGGCCTGCACCGGATCGTGATCAGCCCCGCGCGCGCCGGCCGCGCCACGCCGGCGGTGCGCAGCGAGCGCATCAACACGCCGGTGGTCGGCAATGTCGATTTGCGCTCGGCGAGCCGCCGGCTTGACGGCGTCGTCATCAATCTGGGCGGCTGGGCGAATATGCCCAGGGACTACGCTTTCGACCCGGCCACCAAGACGGTCACGAGACTGCCCTTGGTGCAGGACGGCAGCTTCGACGCGCC
>JANPDN010000133.1:0-6941 GCA_031431555.1 Rubrivivax sp. | reverse complement strand
AGGCCTGCGCTGCCTGCCATGGCGCCGACGGCAACGCGGTCAGCGCCGAGATCCCGTCGCTGGCCGCGCAGCCGCGGCAGTTTCTGGTCATGGCGCTGTTCATGTTTCGCGAAGGCCAGCGCAAGAGCGAACTGATGACGCCCTTTGTGGCCAAGCTCAGCAACGCCGACTTGAACGACCTTGCGGCGTACTACTCAAGTCAGACGTTGACGCCGCCGACCGCGACGCTGGACGCCGGCCTGGCTGCGCGCGCGCAAATGATCACCGAGCGCAACAACTGCGTCGCCTGCCATCGGCCGAGCCTGACCGGCCAGCAGCATATTCCGCGTCTCGCCGGCCAGGGCAAGGCCTATCTGCTGGCCCAGCTCAAGGGCTTCAAGGCGTCGACCCGCGCCGATCTCGACGGCACAATGACCTCGGCCGCGCAGGGCCTGGCACTGGACGAACTGGAGTTGCTGGCCGACTATCTGTCGACGCTGGCCGCGCCCTGAATTGCCAGCCTGCCGGCGCTGTCGATCTCGAGATCGAGCAGCAACCAGATCGCCGCTTTTTGCCAATGCAGACCAGGTCGCAAGGTGGCGTAGACGCCGCCCGCCAGCGCTTCTGGCGCGACGTATTTCAGCGCGCGCAGGTCGGGGATCAGGTAGCGCTGCACAGGCCCGGGCACAACCCGGTTCAGCGCCACGCGCACCACGTCGGCGGTGAGGCTCATCTCGAGCAGCGCATACGCCGCGTCGTCGCGCGCGACCAGTGTCAGGTCGAGCACATCACCTTTGTCGCCGGCGCGGCCGCTGGCCAGATCACCGACACGCATCATTCGCCGTGGGCTCGTCATGCCTGGCTCCAGACGATCTCGGTCCGCACCAACGCCGGATCGATATAACCGTCGAGCACCTCGATGCGCGGCCGTCGCTCGCTGCGCACGCTGCAGCCGCCCGCCGGGCCGCACAGCGTCATCGCGTAGATCTCGTCTTCGATGACCTGCGCCATCTCGGCGTCGGCGCAGCGCGCCGAGACATGCACGCGCAGTTCCGCCGGCGGCGGGCCGGGCAGGGAGCCGGCGCGCAGCATCGAGTCGATGCCGACGAGGTCGATCGCGATTTCGTCCTGGCCCCAAGCGGCCAGCCGCAGCCGCAGGGTGTCGGCGGATTTGCGCGCACGGTCGCAGGCGCCACTGCCGGCAAAGCCGATCTCGCAGTCGGCGATGAATCCCGGCAGTTCCAGAAAGCCCGCGACCTTCAAGGTCGGCGGGGCCCCGAGCGAACGCGCGCCGGTCATCAACACGCGGTTGTGGCCGATCTGCTCGAAGCGCACGCCGGTGAAGTCGACGATGAGGTCCGGCGTGGCATAACGCGACGGGTCGTGGACTTCGTAGAGCAGTTGCAGCGTGCAGATGGTGGTGTCAAGCAGCCCCGGCAGGCCGTCGAGGATCGTGATCTCGGCGCTGCCGTCGGCGTAGACATGCGCCAGCGGATAGCCGAGTGCTGCGTGGTCGGCGGCGCTCAAGCTTTGGCTCACGTCGATCGGCTCGTAGTTGCCGCCAGTGAGCTGGCCGGCACATTCGAGCAAATGGCCGACCACGATCGCCCCGGCCAGCGCGGCCTCGCCCGGCTGGATATGTTTGCGCGCCGCTGCGGCAAACAATGCCGAGTCGGCGACGCGGCCGGTGACGACGACATCGGCGCCTTCGTCGAGCGCGTGCGCCAGCGGCGCGCTGCCGAGATAAACATGCGCGCCGAGCAAACGGCCTTGAATGGGGCGCACCCAGTTGATGTGCTCGCGCAAATGCATGACGTCGTCGCCGTGGATCGCGGCAACACGCGTGCCGCTCAGGCCAAGTTCACCGGCCAGCCGCGCGATGGCCTCGCCGGCAGCCCGCGGATTGGCCGCGCCGAGATTGCTGACGATTTGGCAATGGTGTTTGGCTGCGGCCGGCAGCAAAGGCGTCAGGCGCCGGCGCAGGCGCGGGTCGGCGCCGGCTGCGGGGTTGTCGGCGCGCGCCTTGATGGTCGGCACCAGGGTGCGCTCGGCCAGGCATTCGAGGACGACAGTGTCGATCAGGCCCGAGCTGGCCAGCAACACCGCGGGATCGATGCGGTCGCCGGCAAAACCGGCACCCGCGCCGATGCAACACACCGGCTTGGATGAAACGTTAGACGTGCCGGGCATCGCAGTCACAACCCCATGTAGGAACGCTGCACATCGGGGTCGCGCAGCAGTTCGGCGCCGGGTGCGACTTTCAGGATCGCACCATGTTCGATGATGCAGCCGCGGTCACACAGGCGCAGCGCGTTGTCGACGTTCTGCTCGACCAGCAGCACCGACAGGCCCTTGGTGGCGACGAGTTCGCGCACCATCTCGAAGACCTTGGCAACGATGATCGGCGCCAGGCCGAGCGAGGGTTCGTCGAGCATCAGGAGCTTGGGCAGCGACATCAATGCGCGGCCGACGGCGCACATCTGGCGCTCGCCGCCCGACAGCCGCCCGGCCAACTGCTGCCGGCGCTCGGCCAGGATCGGGAACAGGCGCATCACTTCGTCCAGCGATTCGTCCGTGCGCGCGCGCGCAGCGCGGTGGTAGGCGCCGAGCTGCAGGTTCTCGAGCACGGTCATGAAGGGGAACAGGCGCCCGCCCTCGGGCACCATCACCAGCCCGCGCGGCGCGGCCTCGTGGGCTGGCAACGTGGTGATGTCGTCGCCGCTGAACGTGACACGCCCGGAGTGCGCACGCAGGTGGCCGCTGATGGTGAGCAGCAGCGTCGTCTTGCCGGCGCCGTTGGCGCCGACCACCGAGACGATTTCGCCCTGGCCGACATTCAGCGTGATGTCCTTGAGCACCGGCAATTCGCCGTAGCCCGAGTAGAGCGACTGGACACTCAGGATCGCGGTCGGGTTCGCGGTCATGCTGCAATCTCCGCGGCCTTGCCCGGCTCGCCGAGATAGGCCTTGATGACCTCGGGCGAACTCAGGATCTGGTCGGCTGTGCCTTCGGCGATCAGGCGGCCGCGGTCGAGCACCACCACCCGCTCTGAGAAGGCGCGAACGACCTTCAGGTTGTGCTCGATGATCAAGAAGGTCAGCCCGGTCTTGTGCAGGCCTTGCAGCAGCTCGATCGCCTGGCCGACCTCGCTCTGGTTGAGGCCGGCCATGACCTCGTCGAGCAGCACGATCTCGGGCTCGAGTGCGAGCGCGCGGGCGACTTCGAGCCGGCGCCGCTCGCTCAGCGTGAGGTCGCCGGCACGCCGGCCGGCATGTTGCGCGAGGCCGACTTTTTCGAGCACCGCAAAGGCTTTGTCGCGCGCGTCGTTCAACGCGCGGTGATGCAAGAAGGCGCCGATCATCACGTTCTCCAGCGCGTTCAAGCCGATCAGCGGCTTGGCGATCTGGAAGGTGCGGCCCATGCCCAGGCGCGCGCGGGCATGTGGTGCAAGCCGGTTGATCGTCTCGCCACGCAAGCGCACATCGCCCTGCGTCGGCGCGAGCTGGCCGGTGAGCAAGTTGAAGAAGGTTGTCTTGCCGGCGCCGTTGGGGCCGATGATGCTGACGATCTCGCCCTTGGTCACCGACAGCGAGACATCGTCGACGGCACGCAGGCCGAGGAAATGTTTGCTCGCGTTCGATACCGCGAGCAAGGCCGTCGATGACGCCACCGGGCCGGCCGTCATTTCCACTGCGCCTCGTGCAGCGCCTGGTCGCGCTTGCGGCGCCGCCAGTCGCTCCACACGCCAACCACGCCGCGCTTCATGAAGAGCGCCGCCAGCACCATCAGCAGGCCCAGGATCGCCAGGTTCAGGCCCGGCAGCGAGGCCGCCAGCTCGGCACGCAGGTAGTTCTCGAACGGGACGATCAGGGCGGCGCCCAGCAGCGGCCCGTAGATCGTGCCGATGCCCCCGATCAGCGCCAGCAGCGCGAACTTGACGCCGACCTCGGGCAAGGTGAACAAGGTTGGCGGGTCGATATAGCGCAGGTACATCGCGAACAAGGTGCCGCCGATCGAGGTCAGCGCTGCGCTGAGCGCCATGCCTTGCAGCTTGACGCCCAGCACATTGATGCCCGAGGCGCGCGCCGCGTCTTCGTCTTCGCGCACCGCCAGCAGGTAGTAGCCCAGCCTGCGCCGGCGCAGCAGCACGCAGACGCCGATGACCAGCGCGGCGAAGCAAAACATGAGCAAGGCGTAATGCCAGCGCTCAAGGAAGATCATATTGGCGAAGCCGGCCTTGAACGGCACCTGCATGCCGCGCGGCCCACCGGTGACCGAATCGAAGTGGTTGGCAAAAACGAACGCCACCTCGTTGAAGGCCAGGGTGGCGATGGCGAAGAACGGGCCGCGCAGGCGGAAAGTGGGCCAGGAGATCAGCGCCGCCACCAAAGCTGCCAGCAGTGCCGTGGGCAGCATGGTGACCCATGGCGACAGGTCGAAAGTCAGGTACAGCCGCACCGTGACGTAGGCGCCGATGGCGAAGAACACGCCGTGCCCGAGCGAGAACTGGCCGCCGAAGCCGCCGATGATGTTCCAGGCCGCCGCCAGCCCGCCCATCAGATAGGTGAAGGCGATGATGTTGAGCCAATGCGGGTCGTCGGCCAGCAAGGCCAGCGGCGCAAAAGCCAGCGCCATCGCGCCCAGGTAGGTCAGCAGCGCCTTGCGGCCCGACTCGACCGCGCCCTGTTGATGCTCAGTGTTGTTCACGGAAGCCTACTTCTTCGGCGCCGACCTGGCCGAGCAGGCCGGCCGGGCGCACGATCAACACGACCAGAAAAATCATGAACCAGAAGGCGCTCTTGAGCGACGGGTCGATGAAGGTGCCGGCGAAGGACTCGACCACGCCGACGATCAAGCCGCCGAGGTAGGCGCCCCAGACGCTGCCTAGACCGCCCAGTACCACCACCGCGAAGGCCGCCAGGATGAAATTGCCGCCGACCGCTGGCGTGATCGAGTAGATCGGCGTCAGCAGCACCCCGGCCAGCCCCGCCAATGCCGCGCCGATACCAAAGGTGATGAGAAAGGTGCGCTCGACGTTGATGCCCATGGCGCGCGCCGCGCGTTTGTCTTGCGTCACGGCGCGGATCGCCTTGCCCGCCAGGGTGCGCGACAGGAACAGGTGCAGGCCGATGGTGATGAAGGTCGCCGCGCCGAAGGTCACCAGGCGCGCCACGCTGACCTTGATGTCGCCGACCGACAGCACGTCGACGCCGACGTCGCCGCCAATGCTGTAGGCCTTGCCGGCCGAGAGCGCCAGCATGATGTTCTGGAACATGATCAACAGGCCGAAGGTGGCGAAGATCTGCATGTTCGGCTCAGCGTGCAGCGGCTGGATCACCAGGCGCTGGATCGCGATGCCGAGCAGGCCGACCAGCGGCGCCACCAGCAGCACCGACCAATAGGGGTTCAGGCCCCATTGCGACCAGGCGTAGTAGCTGCCGTACATGCCGAACATCACCAACTCGCCCTGCGCGAAGTTGACGATGCGCACGACGCCGAAGATCAGGTTCAGCCCGATGCTGACCAGGCCGTAGATGCCGCCCAGCATCAGGCCGATGACCAGCACATTGAGGATTTGGTCCATCGCTCGCTTTCTTGATCAGGCGCGCTTGAGAGGGCGCATGGCGCCGCGCGCTACCCTTGCGCGGCGGCCTTGCGCATCAGGGGCGGGCCAGGGGCTTGAGCAGCACGCCCGGCAGCACCGCGCTCTTGGGGAACACCGTGACCATCTTGCCGGCCTGCCATTGGGTGGCGGTCAAGCCGACGCGCAGGTTCTGGTAGTTCTTGTCGAACTTGACGCCGAAGCCGGTCGGGTAGCTGCCTTCGGGCTTGTCCATCTTGGCCGCCGCAGCACGAATCTTCTCGGTCTCGATGCTGCCGGCCGCCTTGATTGCCTCGAACAGGATCAGCAGGCCGGTGTAGGAGGCCATGCCTTGCGGGGCGATGGGGTCGGTCTTGTACTTGGCGCGGTAGGCCGTCAGGTAGGCCTTGGCGCCAGGGCCGTAGGACTCGGCGATGTCGGTGCGTGGATAGCCCACCACCAGCACACCTTCAAGCGAGGCCGCGCCCACGGCTTCAAGCGTCTCCGGCGTGTCGCCGGTGCCGACCCAGAGCATCGCGGCGGGTTTGAAGCCCTGCTCGCGCGCGGTGCGGAACAACAGGTTGCCGTCGGGCACGTAGCCGGTCTGGATCAGCACGTCGGGGTTGGCCTGTTTGGCGCGCAGCACCGAGTCGTTCAGGTCGATGGCACGCGCCGAATGGGCGCCGACGCCGACGACTTTGGCGCCCAGGGTTTCGAGCATGCGTTTCTGCGCTTCGGCGACCGAGGTGCCGTAGATCGAGTCTTCATGTTCGAGCCAGACCCGCAGGTCCTTCATTTCCTTCTTCAGCGCAGGCGCGATCAGGTTGCGCACAGTGGCCACTGCAGTGGCGGCAAAGGTGCCGCTGTCCGGCCCGGTGCGCACGAAGTTGGGCAGGCCGCGCTCGACCAGCGATTGCACGATGGCGTTGGTCTCCCAGTACAACTTGTTGTAGCGCGCGGCGGCGTCGCTGGCCGTCAGCGAGATGCCGCTGACATAGGTGCCGGTGAACATGTCCACCTTGTCTCGCGTGGCCAGCTGCTCGACCGTGGCGATGCCCTGCTGCGCATTGGCCGCGTCGCCGCGCACCAGCTCGACCTTGCGGCCCAGCACGCCGCCGGCGGCGTTTTTCTGGTAAACCGCCAGAACGTAGCAGCGGGTCACCTCGTTTCCGTACAGCGCCAGCGGGCCGCTGTAGGGGTTGATCGCGCCGATCTTGATGGGCTGCTGTGCCCACGCGCTGGCCGAAAGCAGCGCCGCGCCGAGCGCCAGCGCGATGCCGCTGACCCGTTGCAGTGAACTCATGATCTGTCTCCTTCGTTGAAATGCACGGTGTGGGGCGTTGAAGCGCCTCGGGGTTGAATCGGTTCGGAACTGGCCGGG
>JANPDN010000132.1:0-31882 GCA_031431555.1 Rubrivivax sp. | reverse complement strand
AGCGCGACCGCATGCTCGTCGGCGCTGCCGGCATGCTCGTCGAACTGGGCATCGCCGCGATCGCGTTTTACCTCTGGCTGTTCTTGCAGCCAGGCACCGCACGTGGCATCGCCTACGACGTGGTGGTGCTCGCCAGCCTGACGACCGTGATCTTCAACGCCAACCCGCTGCTGCGGTACGACGGCTACTTCGTGCTCAGCGACGCGATCGAAATCCCCAACCTCGCGCAGCGTGCCGGCCGCTGGTGGGGCTGGCTCTTCCAGCGCCATGCGCTGCGCCGGCGCCAAGCGGCGTCGCCGGCAAATTCAACTGGCGAAGCGATCTGGCTGGCGTTGTACTCGCCGCTGTCGTTTGCCTACCGCGTCTTCGTGATGTTCTCGATCGCGATCTTCGTCGCAACCCAGTACTTCGCGGTCGGTGTGCTGATCGCAATCTGGGCGCTGCTCGCCAGCTTCGGCATGCCGCTGTGGAAAGCCTTGTCGTGGCTCGCGCGGCACACCGTCGGCGTTTCGGCGCGTGGTGGCGCAAGGGCTGTGGTGCTCAGCGCCATGGCCCTGGTGCTTGGGGTGCTGTTCCTTCTGCCGCTGCCCCACAAGACGGAAGTCGCCGGGGTGCTCTGGCTGCCCGACAGCGCGATCCTGCGCGCGCGCCAGGCCGGTTTTGTCACAGCGATGGACGCGCGTCCGGGTGACATGGTGGCAGCAGGCGCTTCGGTATTGACCCTCGCCGACCCAGAGCTGGATGCCAAGGTCGCGGCACAGACCGCGCGCGAAGCGGCTGCGGCAGCGCGCTATGAGGCCGCGCGCGTCGAAGGCCCGGCGGCGGGCGAGCGCTTTGCGGTCGAGCTGCGCCAGACGCAGGCCGAGCTCAAACATTTGCAGTCGCGCTCAGGCCTGTTGACCGTGCGCAGCGAATCCGCGGGGCGCTTGTGGCAGGTGCGCAGCGACGATCTGCCGGGGGTCTATGTGCGCAAGGGCGAGGTCATTGGCTATGTGATCCCGCCCGCGCCGCCGCATGTGCGCCTGGTCATCGAGCAGGCCGATGAAGACCTGATCCGGCAGCACAGCAAATCCATCAGCGTGCGGCTGCCTTTTGCGCCGAGCCCGGTGTGGCCGGCGACGGTATTGCGGGCTGTGCCCGCGGCGACCAACGAGCTGCCGAGCGCAGCGCTGGGCCTCGGCGGTGGCGGCTCGGTGGTCACCGATCCACGCGACGAATCCGGCCGCAAGTCGTTGACAACGCACTTCGAGATCGACCTCGCGCTGCCTGCCGAGTTTCCGCACCGGCTCATCGGCAGCCTGGTATCGGTGCGGTTTGAACACGCCGCTGAGCCGATCGCACCGCGTGTCTGGCGTGGTTTGCGGCGTTTGTTCCTGGCGCACTTTCATGCCTGACGTGAAATTCGACGTGACGCCTAACCGTCCACCCAAGCCGCTGTCGGCGCGCTCGAATGCAGCCGATGCCTGACCCCACGGTCGCGGTGCTCGCTGTCCCGGCTTGGCCGCCACGCGGGCTGGCGCTGGCGCCGCGCCTGTTTGCCGAGCGACGCGACTCGCGCGAGACAGCGTTCGACCGCTGGGTAGCCGGCCTCTGGCTGGCACGCGGCGGCAGCCGCTCAGCGCATTTGCGCCGACGTGCGGCCTTGCTCGCGCAGGTGCTGGCACAAGCCGAAGCGTTGCATTGCCAGACGCCGGCGCAACTGCGCCTGGCCTTGCCGGCGGTGGCGCGTGCCGCTTTTGTCGAACGCGACGCGAAGGCACTGGCCCTGGCGCTGGCGATCGTGCGCGAAGCGGCGCAGCAGACACTCGGCTTGCTGCCGCATCCGGCCCAGCTCATCGCTGCGGCCTACTTGGTCGACGGCCGCTGCGTCGAGTTCGACACCGGCGAAGGCAAAACCCTGACCGCGGCGCTGGCGGCCTGCATCGCCGCTTGCGCCGGTGTGCCGACTCATGTCGTCACCGTCAACGACTACCTCGCGCAGCGTGATGCGACGACGATGGGCCCGCTGTTTGCACTCTTCGGCCTGCGTGTGGGCATCGTGCACAGCGGCGTCGAACAAGCCGAACGCGCGGCTGAGTACGCTCAGCCCCTGACCTACTGCACCAACAAGGATCTGGTCTTCGACTACCTGCGCGACCGCGTCGGCTCGCGGGGCCTGCGCAGCAACGCGCAGCGCTCGGTGCGGCAGCTCAATACCGGCAGCCGCCACGACGAGGGTCTGCGCCTGCGCGGCCTGCATTTTGCGATCGTCGACGAAGCCGACAGCATCCTCATCGACGAGGCGCGCACGCCGCTGATCCTGTCGACGCTGCACGACAGCGGTGCCTCGCAGGCCGCCTGGGGCGCGATGCTCGAGGTTGCCGGCCGGCTCGAAGCCGATCGGCATTTCAAGCTGCAAGATGTATCGCAGGTGCCCGAGCTGCTGCCCGCCGGTCGCCGCTGGCTCGAAACGTTTGCTGCTGGCCAAGCCGACGGCGGCGTGCCGAGGGGTGCGCCGGATGTTGCGCTGCATGAATCGCTGGACGAATTCCGCCACGTCGAATGGGTTCGCGAGCATTACATCGTGCAGGCCTTGCGCGCGCTGCATGTGCTGCGGCGCGACCAGCATTACGTTGTCAGCGACGGCAAGATCGTCATCGTCGACGAATTTACCGGCCGCCTGCTGGCGGATCGCAGCTGGGAGCAGGGACTGCACCAGCTGGTTGAGGCCAAGGAAGGCTGCACGATCACGGCGCAGAACCGCACCCTCGCGCGGCTGACCTACCAGGCTTTTTTTGCGCGCTACCTGCGCCTGTCGGGCATGAGCGGCACGCTGCGCGAGGTCGCTCGCGAACTCGGTTCGGTGTACCTGGTGCGCACCACCCGCGTCGAGCCCAACCGGCCCTGTCAGCGCATCACGCTGCCCACGCTGCTGCTGCGCGACCGCGCCGCCAAGGAAGCCGCCATCGTGACCGACATGCGCGCCGCACTGGCGCGCGGCCAGGCGGTGCTGGTCGGCACCCGTTCGGTGTGGGCCTCGCAGGCGATCGGCTTGGCACTCGCTGCCGACGGCGTCGCGCACCGGCTGCTCAACGCGCTGCACGATGCCGACGAGGCCGAGCTGATCGCGACCGCCGGCCAGCCGGGTGCCGTGACGGTGGCCACCAACATGGCCGGCCGCGGCACCGATATCGTGCTCGCACCCGAGGTGGCGGCAGCGGGCGGCCTGCATGTGATTCTCAGCGAATGGCACGAGTCGGCGCGCATCGACCGCCAGCTGTTCGGCCGCGGCGCGCGCCAGGGTGATGCCGGCTCGTGCCGCGCGATCGTCGCGCTCGACGACGAGATCGTGCAGTTGCATGCCTCGACGCTGGCCGACGCACTGGCGCGGCGCTGGCCCGGTCAGCCGCCGGCCTGGGCGGCGACGGCGCTGCGCCGCTGGGTGCAGGCCGGCGCCGAAAGCAACAATGCAGCGCAACGGCGTGCGACGATGCGGCACGACCGCGTCATGCGCGACCAGCTCGCTTTTGCAGGACTCCCAGAATGAAGGTTGTTGACGATTCATCCAAGCCGGCGTCAGTGCCGGTGCGAGTTCCGCTCACACTGGCAGCGTCGCTCGCCGCGTCCCTCGTGGTATTGGCTTCACCTGCCGCCGCGGCCGAGTTCGACTGCCTGATCGAAGCCTCGCAGACGATCGATGTGCGCAGCCCCGTCTCGGGCCTGATCGAGAAGGTGCATGCCGAGCGCGGCAGTGCCGTGAAAAAAGGCATGGTCCTGGTGACGTTGGAATCGACCGTCGAGCGCGCGGCGGTGGACCTGGCGAAATTCCGCTCTGCCATGAACGGCCCGGTGCAGCTGGCCGACAGCCGCGTGCTGCACTCCGAGCGCAAGCTCAAGCGCAAGACCGAGATGGCCGAGGAAAAATTTACCTCGGTGCAGGAGCGCGACGACGCCGAGGCCGAACGTGCCGTCGCGCTGGCCGAGGCGGTGACGGCGCGCGAAAACAAATCGCTGGCGAACCTGGAATTCAGCTACGCCACGGCGCAACTCGGGCAGCGCGTGCTGCGCAGCCCGATCGACGGTGTCGTCGTCGAGCAGGGCATGCATGCCGGTGAACTCGCCGATGCGAGTGAATCAAAAGCCGCGATCCTGAAGCTCGCGCAGACGCACCCGCTGCGCGTCAAGGTCGTGCTGCCGGCGAGCCTGTATCCGAAGGTCAAGTCGGGCATGAAGGCCGACGTGACACCCGAGAAGCCGCTGGCCGGGCGCTACCCGGCGACGGTGACATCGGTCGACCGCATCGTCGATGCGGCGAGTGGCACCTTCCAGATCCGCCTCGACCTGCCCAACGGCAACAATGCGCTGCCGGGTGGCGTGAAGTGCCGGGCGGCGTTGCCGGGCTTGTAGGCCGCCGCACAGCGGCGGCCTAGCGCAAGACTTCAGTTCGCCGGGGCGGCGACCGGGCCACTTTCGTCGACGACCTGGGTCTGCGCGTCCATGCGTGCAACGAGGCGGCCGAGGCTGCCGAGCGAGATCAGATGCGCCTCGATCCACGACAGATAGCCTGAGCGGAAGAGCTCTGCCGCGCGCGAATCGTCGATCGCGCGGTAACGCGCGGCGTCGACGATCCACAGACCGCGCATGGCCTGCTTCTGGCCCTTGCGCTCGACATTGATGACCTTGGGCACGAGCAGGCCAAGCTCTTTGAGCCGCGTCGCAAAAGTCGTCGTGCGCTGGGCTTCGTTGTGGAAGAGTTGCAGGAATTCGAGCACACGCTTGAGGTAGGCGGTCTCCTTGCCTTCGCCGTCGAAAAGCGCTTCGCCGCGTTCGCTGTTCAAGCCGGGGTAGACCTCGTCGATGCACACCGTCAGGCGCTCTTCGTTGTCGGTCTTGGCCAGCACAAACGGGTAGCGGCGCGCAAACGCCGGCACGTAGGTGCCCGCCGACCAGACGCCGTCGGCGCCGACCATCAGGTTGACGTTGTCTTGCAACCCGACGAGGGCGGCGACGTTGAACGGGCCGCCTTCTTCGCCGACAAAAACGATCGGGTAGTCACGCGCCGCCTCGGCGAACTCGGTGCTCGCGATCGGCAAGGCGTTGGTCTTGGCGGCGAATGCAAAGTGGCCGGCCACCGCTTCGAGTTTCAAACCCTTGTGGCGCTCGCGGTTGAGTGCGACCGGGCGTTCGTAAAACATCATCTGGGCCATAGAAGTCTCCGGTTCAAACAAAGATCAGTTCGACGCCGCCGAGGCCGCCGGCATTGCCGTGGCCGGCGCGGCGGTGGTCGTCGGTGTCGCTGCGCCCGACGTCATCGGCTGGGCGACCACAGCGGCAGGTGCCGCTGCGCCATGCGCCGGGGCCTGCGCGGTGCCGCTCATCGGCAGCAAGGGCACGATCAGCAGCGCGACGATATTGATGATCTTGATCAGCGGGTTGACGGCCGGGCCGGCGGTGTCCTTGTACGGGTCGCCAACGGTGTCACCGGTGACGGCGGCCTTGTGGGTGTCGCTGCCCTTGCCACCATGGTGGCCGTCTTCGATGTACTTCTTGGCGTTGTCCCAGGCACCGCCGCCGGTGCACATCGATATCGCGACGAACAGGCCGGTGACGATGGTGCCCATCAGCAGGCCACCGAGTGCCGCGGCACCGAGGGTCAGGCCGACGACGATCGGCACGACCACGGGCAGCAGCGAAGGCACGATCATTTCCTTGATCGCCGCGGTGGTGAGCATGTCCACCGCCGCGCTGTAGTCGGGCTTGCGCTTGCCGGCCATGATCGCGCCGTCGGCAAACTGGCGGCGCACTTCAACCACCACCGAGCCGGCAGCGCGGCCAACGGCTTCCATCGCCATCGCGCCGAAGAGATAAGGAATCAGGCCGCCGATGAACAGGCCGACGATGACCTTCGGGTCACTCAAGTCGAAGCTGATGTTCATGCCGCGGCCGGCCAGCGAGTGGGTGTAGTCGGCAAACAGCACCAGCGCGGCGAGGCCGGCGGAGCCGATCGCGTAGCCCTTGGTCACGGCCTTGGTGGTGTTGCCCACTGCATCCAGCGGGTCGGTGACATCACGCACGCTCTTGGGCAACTCGGCCATCTCGGCAATGCCGCCGGCGTTGTCGGTGATCGGGCCGTAGGCGTCGAGTGCGACAACGATGCCGGCCATGCTCAACATCGACGTCGCAGCGACTGCGATGCCGTAGAGCCCGGCGAGGTTGTACGAGACCAGGATCGCGGCGCAGACAAACAACACCGGCCAGGCGGTCGAGCGCATCGACACACCCAAGCCGGCGATGATGTTCGTGCCGTGGCCGGTGGTCGAGGCCTGTGCGATGTGTTTGACCGGCGCGTACTGGGTGCCGGTGTAGTACTCGGTGACCCAGACCAGCGCTGCGGTGAGCACCAGGCCGACGGCGCAGGCGCCGAAGAGTTTCATGTGCGTGCCGGCGCCCAGCGCGTCGGCGGGCATTGCGATCGTGGTCACGAAGTAAAACGCGATCAGCGACAACACGCCGGCAACACCCAAGCCTTTGTACAAAGCCGGCATGACGTTTTTCATGCCCGGCGAGGCTTTCACGAAGTAGCAGCCGATGATCGACGCCACGATCGAGACGGCACCCAGCAGCAGCGGGTAAACCACGGCGGCCATCGGCGCCGCGGTGACGACCAAAGCGCCGAGGGCCATCGTCGCGATCAGTGTCACGGCGTAGGTCTCGAAGAGGTCGGCGGCCATGCCGGCGCAGTCGCCGACGTTGTCGCCGACGTTGTCGGCAATCACCGCCGGGTTGCGCGGGTCGTCTTCGGGGATGCCGGCTTCGACCTTCCCGACCAGGTCAGCGCCGACGTCGGCGCCCTTGGTGAAGATGCCACCGCCCAGGCGCGCAAAGATCGAGATCAGCGACGAGCCGAAAGCAAAACCGAGCAGCGGCTTGAGCACGCCCGCCAGGTTTTTGTCGGCCGGCGCGCTGCCGTTGCCGCTGATGTACATGAAGAACAGGCTGACCCCGAGCAGGCCCAGGCCGACGACCAGCATGCCGGTGATTGCGCCGCCCTTGAAGGCAACGTCAAGCGCCGGGCCGATGCCCTTGGTGGCGGCCTGCGCGGTACGCACATTGGCCTTGACCGAGACGTTCATGCCGATGAACCCACAGGCGCCGGAAAGCACTGCGCCGAGCACAAAGCCGACCGCGGTTGTGAGGTCGAGGAAGACTCCGATCAGGACCGCAAGGACGACACCGACGATGGCGATCGTCTTGTACTGCCGCGCGAGGTAGGCCGCAGCACCTTGCTGGATTGCGGCGGCGATTTCCTGCATCCGGGCGTTGCCCGCATCCTGGCTCAGGATCCAGCTGCGCTGGACAAAACCGTAGACCACGGCCAACAGGCCGCATCCGAGCGCGATGTATAGCGCTGTCATCGTGGACATTGAGAAGACTCCTTGCGTGGGTCGGGCTGTCGTTTTGGAATGCGTTGCATCGGGGCAGACGAAGCGGGCTTCGGTGCGCTGACGCCGGCTCGTGAGGCTGAGCGCGCCGGGATGCTACAGGAAACCCTTGACGCTTCCGGCTGGGTGTTTTCCTCCGGTGCCCCATGATTGCGGGGCGTCGTCAGGCCCTCGCAAGCGGCACTCGTAGAATCCAGGGCAACCCTGAAGAGAGCCTGCCATGAGCTTGCACAACGTCACGCCGGGCGCCCATGCGCCGGACGAGTTCAACGTCATCATCGAGATCCCGATGAATGCCGACCCGATCAAATACGAGGTCGATGAAGAAAGCGGCGCGCTGTTTGTCGACCGCTTCATGGCGACGTCGATGCACTACCCGTGCAACTACGGCTACATCCCACAAACCCTGGCCGACGACGGCGACCCGGTCGACGTGCTGGTGATCACGCCGGTACCGCTGATCCCGGGCGTGGTGGTCACCTGCCGGCCGCTGGGGATGCTGAAGATGGACGACGAAGCGGGTGGCGACAACAAACTGCTCGCGGTGCCGATCGACAAGATCCTGTCGATCTATTCACAGTGGAAAAAACCAGAGGATCTGAATCCGTTGCGCCTGAAGACGATCCAGCACTTCTTCGAGCACTACAAGGATCTCGAAGCCGGCAAGTGGGTCAAGGTGATCGGCTGGGAAGGCCTGGACAGCGCGCGCACCGAAGTCGTCACCGGGATGGCCAACTGGCGCGTCAAGCACCCGGCTTGAAAGGGTTGCGCTCGCGCAGCTCGTCGACATAAGCCTCGATGCCGCTGCCTTCACGGGCCAGGAAATCGGCCACCGCTGACGCAAAACGGTCGTCGCGCAACCAGTGCGCAGAGCAGGTTTTCACCGGCAGCAGACCACGCGCCATCTTGTGCTCGCCCTGCGCGCCGCCTTCAAAACTGCGGTAGCCGCGCTCGATGCACCAGGCCAGCGGCTGGTAGTAGCAAGCTTCGAAGTGCAGGCACGGGACCTGCTCGGTGCAGCCCCAATAGCGGCCCCAGGCGTGGCCGCGACCGTCGTCGACGGCGATCAGCGACGTGGCGATCGGCTCACCGCCGCGTGAGGCGACAAACATCACCCAGGCCTGCGGCATCGCCTGCGCCATCTGCTGGAAAAACGCGCGCGTGAGGTACGGCGCGCCGCCATGGGCGTGGTAGGTCAGCGTGTAGCAGTGGTGGAAGAAGTCCCACAGCGCACCGTCGATCTGCGCGCCGACTTGGGTCGTGAAGGTCACGCCGGCTTCGGCGACGCGGCGGCGCTCCTGGATGATGTTTTTGCGCTTGTGGCGCTGCAGGCGCTGCAGGTACTCGCTGAAGTCGCCAGCCGGCGCTGCGCCATCGCGGGTCCAGTGAAACTGCACCCCTTCGCGGATCATCCAGTCGGCGGCTTCGAACGCAGCGCGCTCGACGTCGTCGATGAAGAGCAGGTGCGCCGACGAGAGTTTGTATTCGCGTGCGACGCTGCCGATGGCGGCGACGAGCACGCGGCGCACATCGGCATCCGCGGCCAGCAGGCGTGAGCCCGGCGCGGGCGTGAAGGGCACGGCGCCGAGCAGCTTGGGGTAGTAGCGCAGGCCGTTGCGCTGATAGGCGTCGGCCCAGGCCCAGTCGAAGACATATTCGCCGTACGAATGGGCCTTGAGATAGAGCGCTGCTGCGCCAACGAGCGTCTTGTCGCGATGCACGGTGATGAAGGTTGGCGTCCAGCCGGTCTTCGGCACGGCGCTGCCCGACAAGTGCATCGCGGCCAGGTAGGCGTGCTGCATGAAGGGCGTCGGCTGCGCCTGCTGCTCGAGCAACTGGTCCCAGGCTTGCGCGTCGATCGAAGCAGGCTCGCCGACAACCCGGATGACATAATCTTCGGCAGTGAAATCGCCTTCGCCGTTCATTCAGCGCCGCTCATCGTGAAAGTCGCGATGGCCCAGATCAATGCGACGGTCGGCGACCTCGCCGGCAACGCCAAGCGCATCGCCGAAGCCGCCCGCCAGGCGCATGCGGCCGGCGCGCTGGTGGTCATCGCGCCAGAGCTCGCGCTCAGTGGTTATCCGCCCGAAGACCTGTTGTTGCGGCCGGCCTTCATGGCCGCCTGCGATGCCGCGCTGCGCCAGTTGGCGATCGATGTTCAGGACTTGCAGGGTTTGCATCTGGTGGTGGGACATCCGTCTTTGCGGCCGGACGCTAGCGACCTGCGAGCCAAGTCTATGTCCTTGCCGCCCTGTTTCAACGCCGCGTCGGTCTTGGCGGGCGGCCAAGTCCGCGCGACCTATTTCAAACGCGAACTGCCGAACTACCAAGTCTTCGACGAGCGGCGCTATTTTCTCTCTGGCCGAGATGCCGGGCACGGCCCGGTGGTCTTCGAAGCCGGCGGCTTGCGCTTTGGCTTGCTGATCTGCGAAGACGCCTGGTTCGACGAGCCGGCACGCGCGGCGCGCGACGCCGGGGCGCAGGTGTTGTGTGTGCTCAACGCATCACCCTTCCATCTGGACAAGGCCGCGGAACGTGAACAGCGCATGGCCGAGCGTGCACGCGCGGTTGGCCTGCCGCTGCTCTATGCGCACCTCGTCGGCGGCCAGGACGAAGTGGTCTTCGATGGGGCGTCGTTCGCGGTTGACGCCAGCGGGGCGGTTTGCGCGCGGGCGCCGAGCTTCGAGGCCGCGACATGCATCGTCGACATCGATGCCGGCGGCCAGGTGCGCGGCGACGTCATCGCTGCGCCTTCGCTCGAAGAACAGGTCTGGTCGGCGCTGGTCATGGGCGTGCGTGACTATGTCGACAAAAACGGTTTCCCGGGCGCGATCATCGGGCTCTCAGGCGGCATCGATTCAGCACTGGTGCTGGCGATCGCGGTCGATGCCTTGGGGGCTGAGCGCGTGCGCACGGTGATGATGCCGTCGCCCTACACCGCGGACATTTCCTGGATCGACGCACGCGAGATGGCGCAGCGCCTGGGCGTGCGCTACGACGAGATCGCGATCGCGCCGATGTTCGATGCTTTCCGAGTCGCGCTGGCCGAGCAGTTTGCCGGCCGCGCCGAAGATACGACCGAAGAAAATATCCAGGCGCGCATCCGCGGCACGCTGCTGATGGCGCTGTCCAACAAGACCGGCTCGATCGTGCTGACCACCGGCAACAAGAGCGAGATGGCCACCGGCTACTGCACCCTGTACGGCGATATGGCGGGTGGTTTTGCAGTCATCAAGGATGTGGCCAAGACCCTGGTCTACCAACTTGCAGAGTGGAAAAACCGGCAGCCGAGCCGCCGCGCTGACCGCCCACCCGGCACCACCGGCCCGGTGATCCCCGAGCGCATCATCACGCGGCCGCCGTCGGCCGAGCTGCGCCCTGACCAGACCGACCAGGACAGCCTGCCGCCTTATGCCGTGCTCGATGCGATCCTGGCGCGCTACATGGAAGAAGACCAGAGTGTCGAGGCCATCGTCGCGGCTGGTTTTGCGCGCGCCGATGTCGAGCGGGTGACGTACCTGATCAAGGTCAACGAGTACAAACGGCGCCAGGCGCCAGTGGGCATCCGCATAACGCACCGGGCGTTTGGGCGCGACTGGCGATACCCCATCACGTCAAAGTTCCGTGCTTAAATCTGCGTCAACGATTCCGCCCATGATCTCGACCACGATTCTTCGGAGCCTGCGATGAAACAGATCACCGCCATCATCAAGCCGTTCAAGCTCGAAGAAGTGCGCGAGGCGCTTGCCGACGTCGGCGTGTCCGGCCTGACCGTCACCGAAGTCAAGGGTTTTGGCCGCCAGAAGGGCCACACCGAGCTCTACCGCGGCGCCGAGTACGTGGTCGACTTTTTGCCCAAGGTCAAGGTCGAGGTGGTGGTCAAGGATGTCGACGTCGACCGCTGCATCGAAGCCATCGTCAAGGCCGCCAAGACCGGCAAGATCGGTGACGGCAAGATCTTCGTGACGTCGGTCGAACAGGTCGTGCGCATCCGCACTGGCGAGACCGACGAAGCTGCGGTTTGAGTGCCTGAGTGCCCGAGGCTTCAAACCTTCGTGAAGTCTTCCCGGCCACCAGCCTCGCCGGCGAGCGCATAGAGCCTGTCGAGCAGCGCCACCGCATCGGTGCCGGTCTGCAACAGCGCATGCGTCGGGGCTGAAAGAAAACCGGCGTTGACGGTCTGCTGCAAGAAGCCCAGCAGTGGGTCGTAGTATCCCCGGACATTGAGCAGCCCAAGCGGCTGGTCGTGGTAGCCGAGCTGGCGCCAGGTCCAGATCTCGAACAGCTCATCGAAGGTGCCGATGCCACCGGGCAGCGCGATGAAAGCGCTCGAGCGCTCGGCCATCAACTGCTTGCGCTCGTGCATCGTCTCGACGACATGCAACTCGTGCAGGCCGCGGTGGCCGACCTCGCGCTCCATCAGCGAGCGCGGGATGACGCCGACGGCACGCCCGCCGGCGGCCATCGTGGCATCGGCCACCACGCCCATCAGGCCGACGATGCCGCCGCCGTAGATGAGCTGCCAGCCGCGCCGGCCGATCTCGGTGCCGACGGCGACCGCCGCCGCGGTGTAGTCGGCATGCTCGCCGTGGCGCGAGCCGCAATAGACGCAGAGCGAAAAAGGCGCGGTTGGGTTCATGGCACAAACCTCGTCCAGAGCGCGGCGATCCAGATCGACGCACAGGTCAGCAGCGCCAAGAAGACCGCGGCGCTGCCAAAGTCCTTGGCGCGCTTGCTGAGGACATGCAATTCGAAAGAGATTCTGTCGATCGCGGCTTCGATGCCCGAGTTGAGCAGCTCGACGATCAAGACCAACACCACCGAGCCGGCGAGCAACGCGGTTTCGACCCAAGTGCGGCCGAGCCATACCGACAAGGGCAGCAGCACGGCGGCGAGCCAGAACTCCTGCCGAAAGGCACTTTCGTGGCGGTAGGCTGCCGCCAGGCCTGTGGCTGAAAAGCGGGTCGCGTGCAGCACCCGGTCGATGCCGGTGCGGCCTTTGTGGGGGTTGCTCATGCGGCAGATTCTGCCCGAGCTGGTCGCATCGATCGGGCCTGGGGCGGGGCGTCGGCTCAGGCTGGCGGAGGCCGCTGACGGCTGTCGACGAGCCGCGTGCCGCACAACGCATCGTGCCAAAACTGGCGTTGCGGATGCAGCCAGACCAGCGCCGCGTAGGCGACCACGCCGGTCAGCGTGAGCGCAAAGACCGTCGCACCACCTTTGAGGCCAGACCATTGGGCCGCGGCCAGCGCCGGCAGGAACCACAGCCATGCCGCGACATATCGCGCCAGCGCGCGCCCTTGTGACACCGCGCCGCCGCTGGCTCTGACCAGGCGGATATGCCAGGTTTTCATGGCCACCGTCTGGCCACTGCGGCTCCAGAAAAAAACAAAATAGATGCCGAGCACGACGAACAAAAACGCTTGCAAGGCGGTTTGACCGCGCAGCGCGTGGCGCTGCTGGGTAAGGCTCGAGAACAGATATGCCGCGATCATGACAACGCCAAAGAGCAGCGTGCCTTCGTAGACAAAACAGGCCATTCGCCGCAGCAGGCCAGGCGCCACCAGGTTCATGGTGCCACCGGAGTTTGCGGGCACCGCGCGATCGTCCGACGGGGCGTCCAAGACTTGGGCTGGCGCGGCGCCGCGCTTGCGCCCCGGTGCGCCTTGCACCGCGGGCGGCTGCGGTGCAGTCACGGCCGGCCAGTGTTGCTGCTCGACGCCGCCGGGGCAGCGGCGATCGCCGCGCCCTGCGGGCCGCGTTTGGGCAGCAGCGTCGCCGGGTCGACAAAACCGCGCGTCGCGGCGATCTTCGGCAGCCCAGGCTGGTGGTGCGCCGGCGGCTGTGCGGGTTTGGACACCAGCGTCGTCGTCGCGCCCGGCCGCGCCTGCACGACAGTCGGCGCGATGGGCTTGTTCACGCCGGCCGGTGGCGGCACGTTGGCAACGACGTTGCGCTTGGTTGCGTCTTCGGGCGCGCGAACGCCCGCTAACCGGGCGGCGGCAGATGACGCCGCGCGAGTCAGCGGCAGCGCCGGGACGGCCTGGGCTGCAAGCCGCTTGCGCTCGTCATCGCCCAGCGCCTGGTAGGCGTCCCAGCGGGCCTGGCGGTCCTGCGCCGGCAGCTGGCGGGTTTCCTGGAACTGCAAGCGCGCGCGGCCACGCTCGGCGGGGGTCATCTGCGCCCAGTCGTTCATGCGCTGTTGGACACGCTCGCGCTCAGGGGCACTCATCGTCTGGTAGACCGAAGCGACCTCGATCCACTTCTGCTTGCGGGCCAGATCGATCGACGGCCAATCGCGCTGCAGCGGTGTCAACGCGTTGCGCTGGGCCGCCGTGAGGCTATGCCAGCGCGGGCCCTGCTCGGCCGCGACCGGGGCCGCGGCAACGGTTGTTTGTGCGCTCGCTGGCGGGGCTGTCAAGGCCGCCGCGGCCAGCACGGCCATCGCGACGACAACAGCAACTTCCAAGCGACTCAGCCGCTGGATTCGACTAGCCCGGTTCACGGCAGCGGCTGTTTGACGAACTCGCCGAAGCCGGGGTCGGTGTAGGCCGCTGGCGGCAGGTCGTCGGCGAGCAGGACAGCGTCGATTTCGGCGGCGGCGAGGATCTGCTGCTCGCTGTTGAGGCGGTCGATCAGCATCAGGCCGACAAAGAGCAGCGCGATTGGCGCCATCGAGGCCAGGCGCAACCACCATGGCGAGCCTCCGATGGCAACCGTCCCGCCGCCCTGGGCCAGCACGACCGGCGCGGCCACCGCCGCGCGGGCGTGGCGGGCGCGCTGCAAGGCTTGTTCGCGGGCGATGCGCAGGCGCTGCTCGATATCGTGCGGCAGGGTCGCGTGATGCGCGCTGAGGCCGGCGGCAACGCGCTTGGCAAAGCGGGCCTCGGCGGCCTCGACACTTGCTGGGCGGGGGCTGCGGTTCTCGGCGGTCACAGTGAAACTCCTTTGGCTTTCATGGCCTTGGCCAGCGCATGCACGGCACGGGAGCAGTGTGTCTTGACACTGCCTTCTGAGCAACCCATGGCCTGCGCTGTCTCGGCGACATCAAACTCTTCCCAGTAACGTAGCAGGAACGCTTCCCGTTGACGCCCTGGCAGCTCGCCGACGGCGGCATCGATCAATCGCAGGATCTGTGCCCGCGAAACGGCGTCCGATGCACTTTCGGTGCCTGGCGAGCCTGACGCCGACTGCAGCAACTCGAGCAGGTCGAAGTCGGAGTCGTCGCCGGGTGACTCGAAATCCGACAGGTTCGAGATCAGCGCGTTGCGCACCTTCTGGCGGCGAAACCAGTCCATCGTGGCGTTGGACAGGATGCGCTGGAAGATCAGCGGCAACTCTGCCGGCGGCCGGTCGGCATAGCGCTCGGCCAGGCGGATCATCGAATCCTGCACGATGTCCAGTGCGGCGTCGTCATCTCGAACGGTGAAGGCGGTGCGCTTGAATGCACGCTTCTCGACGCTCTTGAGGAAGCTCGACAGTTCTTGCTCGGTGGCCAACGCTCTTTTTTGGGCTCGTTGAGGTGCACGCCGCACCCGGCTCGGGATGCGGACGATTATGTCATCGCCCCGTCATGGTGCCTCGAGCGACGCCGCCGGTTGGCGCCGGGTTGGCAAGCGATGCAATAATGCTGCTTCGCAACAAAGCGATTCAGGTCTTTGGCCGACCCCCCGACCGCGGTGGGCGGCGTTTTTGATCCCGCAGGTACCGAAGCCGCCTCACGAGGGTGCGATGGAGGTACACCGATGGTTTTTCGTCAGAGAAATTCACAAAGGTTCGATATGGAAATTACTGCCGCTGAAGTCAAGCGTACCGCCGTGGCACAGCCGCAAAACCCCCACGCTCCCGACGCGCCTGCCGCCGAACCCAACGGTTCGGAGATCCTGGTGCGCTGCCTGCAGGCCGAAGGTGTCAAGTACCTGTGGGGCTACCCCGGTGGTGCGGTGCTCTACATCTACGACGCGCTGTACAAGCAGGACACCATCGAGCATGTGCTGGTGCGGCACGAACAGGCCGCTGTGCATGCTGCAGACGGCTATTCGCGGGCCACCGGCAACGTCGGCGTCGCGCTGGTGACCTCCGGGCCGGGCGTGACGAATGCCGTGACTGGCATCGCCACCGCCTATATGGACTCGATCCCGATGGTCATCATCACCGGCCAGGTGCCGACACCGGCGATCGGGCTCGATGCTTTCCAGGAATGTGACACCGTCGGCATCACGCGCCCGATCGTCAAACACAACTTCCTCGTCAAGGATGTCGCCGACCTCGCGCTGACGATGAAGAAGGCCTTTCACATTGCACGCAGCGGCCGGCCGGGCCCGGTGGTGGTCGACATCCCGAAGGATGTCTCGCTGATGACGACGCCGTTTGCCTACCCCGAGCGGATCGAGATGCGCTCCTACAACCCGGTGCGCAAAGGCCATGGCGGGCAGATCCGCAAGGCGGTGCAACTGCTGCTGTCGGCGCAGCGCCCCTACATCTACACCGGCGGCGGCGTGATCCTGGGCAATGCGTCGGCCGAGCTGCGCGAACTGGTCGACCTGCTCGGCTTCCCGTGCACCAATACGCTGATGGGCCTCGGCGCGATGCCGGCCACCGACCCGCGCTTCCTGGGCATGCTGGGCATGCACGGCACCTACGAAGCGAACATGACGATGCAGAACAGCGACGTGCTGCTGGCAGTCGGCGCACGATTCGACGACCGCGTGATCGGCAACCCGAAACACTTCGCACAGGTCGAACGCAAGATCATCCACATCGATATCGACCCCTCGTCGATCTCCAAGCGCGTGCGCGTCGACATCCCGATCGTCGGCGATGTGAAAGACGTCTTGCAAGAACTCATCACGCAGATTCGCGCCGCGCAAGCCAGACCCGACGCTGCAGCCTTGAAAGCCTGGTGGAACCAGATCGGCGAATGGCGTGCGCGTGACTGCCTGAAATACACCGACAGCAGCGAAGTCATCAAGCCGCAGATGGTGGTCGAGACCCTGCACCGGCTCACGCGCGGCCGCGACACCTACATCACCAGCGATGTCGGCCAGCACCAGATGTGGGCGGCGCAATATTTTGGCTTTGACGAGCCGCGGCGCTGGATCAACTCGGGCGGCCTGGGCACGATGGGTGTCGGCCTGCCTTACGCGATGGGCATCAAGCTGGCCAAGCCCGAGTCGGATGTCTTTTGCATCACCGGCGAAGGCTCGATCCAGATGTGTATCCAGGAGCTGTCGACCTGCCTGCAATACAAGACGCCGGTCAAGATTGTCTCGCTGAACAACCGCTATCTCGGCATGGTCCGGCAGTGGCAGCAGATCGACTACGGCGGGCGTTATTCGCACAGCTACATGGACGCCTTGCCGGACTTCGTCAAGCTCGCCGAAGCGTACGGCCATGTCGGCATCCTGGTTGAAAAACCGGCCGACGTGGAGCCCGCGCTGCGCGAGGCGATGCGCCTGAAGGACCGCACGGTTTTTATCGACGTGCGCACCGACCCGACAGAAAACGTCTGGCCGATGGTCAAGGCGGGCAAGGGCATTTCAGAGATGCTGCTGGGGTCGGAAGACCTGTAGCGCGCTCAAAGCCGCGGCCGGGCCCGTCGTTACCGCGACGCCTCCCGGGCCCCGGCGGCAAGTGCGCCACGAACAGTGGCAAGACCAGCGGCAAGGCAAGACCATCCGATCGACATCCAATCAACGCTGCCAAGGGCTGCCGGCTTACCGGCTTGCAACCTGAAGAGCCGCCGAGGTGAATATGAAACACATCATTGCCGTGTTGCTCGAAAACGAGCCCGGTGCACTCTCGCGTGTGGTCGGGCTGTTTTCTGCCCGCGGCTACAACATCGAAAGCCTGACCGTCGCGCCGACCGAAGACGCTTCGTTGTCGCGCATGACGATCGTCACCACCGGCTCCGACGAAGTCATCGAGCAGATCACCAAACATTTGAACCGGCTGATCGAAGTCGTCAAGGTCGTTGACTTGACCGAGGGCAGCTTCATCGAGCGCGAGCTGATGCTGATCAAGCTGCGTGCGGTCGGCAAAGAGCGCGACGAGATGCAGCGCATGGCGGAAATCTTCCGCGGCCGCATCATCGACGTCACCGAAAAGAGCTACACGATCGAGCTCACCGGCGACTCCGCCAAGCTCGACGCCTTTTTGGTCGCCGTCGACCGCGCGGCGATTCTCGAAACCGTGCGCACCGGGGCCAGCGGCGTCGGCCGCGGCGAGCGCATCCTGCGCGTCTGACGTCGACCAAGCCCAGCCATCCCATTCCGTCCCATTCCATTCCGTTCAACAGGAGAAAGAAATCATGAAGGTCTACTACGACAAAGACGCCGACCTGAGCCTGATCAAGGGCAAGAACGTCACCATCGTCGGTTACGGCTCGCAGGGCCATGCGCATGCGCAGAACCTCAACGACAGCGGCGTCAAGATCACCGTCGGCCTGCGCCGCAGTGGCGCGTCCTGGGCCAAGGCCGAGAAGGCCGGGCTGAAGGTGCGGGAGGTCGCCGAGGCGGTGAAAGAAGCCGACGTCGTGATGATCCTGCTGCCCGACGAGCAGATTGCCACCGTCTACCGCGAAGACATCGAGCCGAATATCCCGCAAGGCGCGTCGCTGGCCTTCGCGCATGGCTTCAACGTGCACTACGGCCAGGTCGTGCCGCGCGCCGATCTCGATGTCTGGATGGTCGCGCCCAAGGCCCCCGGTCACACCGTGCGCGACACCTATGCCCGTGGCGGCGGTGTGCCGCACCTGATCGCCGTGCATGTCGACAAGAGCGGCAAGGCGCGTGACCTCGCTTTGAGCTACGCCGCGGCCAACGGTGGCGGCAAGGCCGGCGTCATCGAGACGAACTTCCGCGAAGAGACCGAGACCGACCTCTTCGGCGAGCAAGTCGTGCTCTGCGGTGGCGCGGTAGAGCTGATCAAGGCCGGTTTCGAAACCTTGGTCGAGGCGGGTTATGCGCCCGAGATGGCGTATTTCGAGTGCCTTCACGAGCTCAAGCTGATCGTCGACCTGATCTACGAAGGCGGCATCGCGAATATGAACTACTCGATCTCGAACAATGCCGAGTACGGCGAGTACGTCAGCGGCCCGCGGGTCGTCATTGCACAGACCAAGGAGACGATGCGCGCGATCCTGCGTGACATCCAGACCGGCGAATATGCCAAGAGCTTCATCCTCGAGAACCGCGCCGGCGCGCCGACGCTGCTTTCGCGCCGCCGCCTGATGGCCGAACACGAGATCGAGGTCGTCGGCGAAAAGCTGCGCGCGATGATGCCGTGGATCAAGGCCAACAAGCTCGTCGACCGCAGCCGCAACTGACAGGGTTGTGCCCACCGACGCAGGCGGTATCCTCGCGCAGATGAACGACGGCCTATGAACGACGAATCGCGCACCACGTCCGGCGCCGAAGAACCCGAGGCGCCGCAACGGCCGCGGCGCAAGGGCATCTACGTCCTGCCCAACGCGATCACGCTGGCGGCGCTGTTCGCCAGCTTTTATTCGATCGTGATGGCGATGGACGGCCGCTTCGACGTTGCCTGCATCGGCATCTTCACCGCCGCCATCCTGGACAGCCTGGACGGCCGCGTCGCGCGCATGACGAACTCACAAAGTGCGTTTGGCGAGCAGATGGACAGCCTGTGCGACATGGTCGGCTTCGGCGCTGCGCCAGCGTTGATCATGTACGAATGGGCACTCAAAGACCTCGGCCGCCTGGGTTGGATCCCGGCCTTTGTCTACATCGCTGGTGCCGCGCTGCGGCTGGCGCGCTTCAACGTCAATATCGGCGTTGTCGACAAGCGCTTCTTTCAAGGCCTGCCGAGCCCGGCCGCCGCGGCGCTGGTGATCGGGCTGATCTATGTGATGGACGATCTCGGCTTCAAGGACGCGTACGAGATCGCCTGGCTGGCGTGGACGGCGTTCGGCGTGACTTTATATGCCGGGCTGTCGATGGTCACCAACGCGCCGTTCTACAGCTTCAAGGTCGTTGGCGGTAAACGCACGGTGCCGTTCGCCGTGATCGTGGCCATTGCGCTGGGCATCGCATTCATCGCACTCGACCCCCCGCGTGTGCTGTTTGCGGTGTTCTGCATCTACGGCCTTTCAGGCTACGCGGTGTACGCCTGGCGCAAGGCCAAGGGCCGGCACGCGAGCGTGATCGCGACATCGACCGACGAGCCCGACGAGCAGGGCCTGCACCGTTGATGTGCTAAAGTCTTTTTGATATGTTCCGCGCCGCTCTGATTTTGCTCCTACTACCCGGATTGCATTCGGCGCGCTGACCATCCACGACTACGTCTCTCCCGGATCAAAGGCCCGCCAGCGCAACGCAGCGGGCCTTTTTTCTTGCCTTCCCGGGCTGCGTCGCACAGAACCAAACGAGGAACCGTGATGCCCATGCTCAACCACCCCGCCGACAAGTACCGCGCCTTCCCGCCCGTCGCCTTGCCCGACCGCCACTGGCCCAACGCCGTGCTCAGCCAAGCGCCGATCTGGCTGAGCACCGACCTGCGTGACGGCAACCAGGCGCTGATCGAGCCGATGGACCCGGCGCGCAAGCTGCGCATGTTCGAGATGCTGGTGCGGGTCGGCTTCAAGGAAATCGAGGTCGGTTTCCCGTCAGCTTCACAGGCCGACTTCGACTTCGTGCGGCTGTTGATTGAAGGCCGGCACATCCCGGACGATGTGACGATCCAGGTGCTGACCCCGGCGCGTGCGCCGCTCATCGACACCACCTTCGACTCTCTGGTCGGCGTGCCGCGCGCCATCGTGCACCTGTACAACGCCACCGCTCCGGTGATGCGCCGGGTGGTGCTGGGGCTGGACGAAGATGGCATCGTCGAACTGGCCACGACACATGCGCGCCAACTTCGCGACTGCGCAGCCCGCCAACCTGCGACGCAGTGGCGCTTCGAGTATTCGCCGGAGATGTTCTCGGGCACCGAGCTGGATTTCAGCAAACGTGTGGTGGACGCCGTGACGGCCGTCTGGCAGCCCACGCCGCAGCAGCCCTGCATTGTCAACCTGCCGTCGACGGTGGAGCACTGCACGCCGAATGTCTTTGCCGACATGATCGAGTGGATGCACCGCCACCTTGAGCGGCGCGACAGCATCGTGCTGTCGGTGCACCCCCACAACGACCGCGGCACCGGCACCGCGGCGGCTGAGCTGGCCCTGATGGCCGGCGCCGACCGCGTCGAAGGCTGCCTCTTTGGCAACGGCGAGCGCACTGGCAATGTCGACCTCGTCAATATCGCGCTCAACCTCTACACCCAGGGTGTGAACCCAGGGCTTGACTTTTCCGACATCGACGCCGTGCGCCGTTGTGTCGAACATTGCAACCAGTTGCCAGTGCACCCTCGCCACCCGTATGTCGGCGACCTGGTCTACACCTCGTTTTCTGGCTCGCACCAAGACGCCATCAAGAAGGCCTTTGCCGCGCGCCAAGCGGGTGCGATCTGGGACATGCCCTATTTGCCGATCGACCCCAAGGACCTGGGGCGCAGCTACGACGCGGTGATCCGCGTCAACAGCCAGTCGGGCAAGGGCGGCATCGCCTATCTGCTCGAAACCGAAAAGGGCCTGGAACTGCCGCGCCGGCTGCAGATCGAGTTCTCGGCCGCGGTGCAAGCGGTGATGGACGAGCAGGGCCGCGAGCTGAGCGCTGGCGATCTATGGGCGCTGTTCGAGGCCGAGTACCGGCTCGGCCAGGTGGTGATCGATCAACAGCATTTTCACGAACAGCTCGACGGCCGCACCGCGCTGTCGGCACGCTTGCGCGCCGGCACCAGCACAGTCGATCTGGCCGGCGAGGGCGCCGGCCCGGTGGCTGCATTTGTCGACGCGCTGCAGCGCGCCACCGGCTGCGCCATCGAAGTCCTGGACTACCATGAACACGCGATGCACGCCGGTGCCCAGGCCCAGGCCGCGGCCTATCTGGAACTGCGCATCAACGGCAGCCGCACCCTGTGTGGCGTCGGCATCGACGCCAACATCGTCACCGCGTCGATGAAGGCGGTGGTGTCGGCGCTGCATCGCTGCGGCGTGGCCATCGAATCACGGGTCCTCGCTGCCGGAACACTCGCCTGAACACCTCGCCTGAACACTCGCCTGAAAATTTTCTGGAGCGCAGCATGACCGACAAACTCATCATCTTCGACACCACCTTGCGCGACGGCGAACAGTCGCCCGGTGCGTCGATGACCCGCGACGAAAAGCTGCGCATCGCGCGCCAGCTCGAGCGCCTGCGCGTCGATGTCATCGAGGCCGGTTTTGCGGCATCGAGCAACGGCGACTTCGAGGCCGTGAAGTCGATTGCCGAGCACATTCGCGAAAGCATCATCTGCTCGCTCGCGCGCGCCAACGACCGCGATATCTCGCGCGCCGCCGAGGCCCTCAAAGGTGCGGCGCGCGCGCGCATCCATACCTTCATCGCGACCAGTGAGCTGCACATGGAAAAGAAGCTGCGCATGAGTCGCGATCAGGTCTTCGAGCAGGCCAGGATGTCGGTGCGCTTCGCGCGCAATCTGTGCGGCGATGTCGAGTTTTCGCCCGAAGACGGCTACCGCTCCGACCCCGATTTTTTGTGCCGTGTGCTCGAAGCCGCGATCGATGAAGGCGCGACCACGATCAACATCCCCGACACCGTCGGCTATGCGATCCCCGAGCTGTACGGCGCCTTCATCCGCAACCTGCGCGAGCGCTTGCCCAACTCCGACAAGGCGGTCTGGTCCGTGCATTGCCACAACGACCTCGGCCTGGCCGTGGCCAACTCGCTGGCCGGCGTGATGATCGGCGGCGCACGCCAGATCGAATGCACGATCAACGGCTTGGGTGAGCGCGCCGGCAACTGCTCGCTCGAGGAAGTCGTGATGGCGGTGCGCACGCGGCGCGACCACTTCGGCCTCGATGTCGGCATCGATGCGACGCAGATCGTGCCGGCGTCGCGCCTGGTCGCGCAGACCACCGGCTTTGTGGTCCAGCCGAACAAGGCGGTGGTTGGCGCGAATGCTTTTGCGCATGCTTCTGGCATCCACCAGGACGGCGTGCTCAAGGCCCGCGACACCTACGAAATCATGCGCGCCGAAGATGTCGGCTGGGCGGCCAACAAAATCGTGCTCGGCAAACTCTCTGGCCGCAATGCCTTCAAACAGCGTTTGCTCGAACTCGGCGTCGAGCTCGAGTCCGAGGCCGAAGTCAATGCAGCGTTTGCGCGTTTCAAGGATCTTGCCGACCGCAAGAGTGACATCTTCGACGAGGACATCATCGCGCTCGTGGGCGACGAAAGTGTCACCGGCGAACAGGAGCACTACCGCCTGCTGTCGCTCGACCAACGCTCGGCAACCGGCGAGCGCCCGCACGCCAGCGTGACCTTCGCCGCCGGGGGCGAGGAGTTCAGTGTCGAGAGTGACGGCAACGGCCCGGTCGACGCCAGCCTGAAGGCAATCGAGTCAAAGCTCGAGACGGGCGCCGAACTGCTGCTTTATTCGGTGAACGCGATCACCTCGGGCAGCACAGAGTCGCAAGGTGAAGTCACCGTGCGGTTGCAACACGGCGGGCGAGTTGTCAATGGCGTCGGGTCCGACCCCGACATCGTGGTTGCTTCGGCAAAGGCCTATTTGTCAGCGCTGAACAAGCTGCACAGCAAGGTCGAGCGCGTTGCGGCCCAGGGTTGAGGAATACCGCACGATTGCAGCCGCAACTTGAGAAGACGCACGCAAGCGCTTGATGTTGCGTGCTTTTTTCGGCCCGCGTACACTTGACGGGTCGATGGGAAGGCTGCTTGTGCCAAATCAGAAAAGATTGCTTACCTTGAAAGGCGTGCTGTTGGCTTGTCTGGCAACGTTCGCCGTAACCGCCGTCGTGCCGCAGGCGGCCGCGAAGGCCGCAGCCTCGACGGGCAACAACTCCAAGGCGACCAAGCACCAGGCCGCACCGAAAGCGGCGGTCAAACCGAGCCGCTTTCAGCGCGCCAAACCGGCGCTGCGCAGCGTAGCGATCGTGCCCGCCCGGCCCTCGTTTGGGCATCGCGCCGGCCTCAACGGTGGCAGTGATCCGCTCGACCTGAAGTCCAGCGTCGCGCTGGTGATGGACCCGCTGACACACGAAGTCCTGTTCAGCAAAAACTCGTCGGCGGTGCTGCCGATCGCGTCGATCACCAAATTGATGACAGCGCTGGTCGTGGTTGAAGCCGGCCTGCCGATGCACGAGCGCCTGAGCATCGGCGCCGACGACATCGATACCGAAAAGGGCAGCCGCTCACGGCTGAAAGTTGGCGCCGAACTGAGCCGCGGCGAGATGCTGCATCTGGCGCTGATGGCGTCGGAGAACCGCGCCGCGAACGCGCTCGGGCGGCACTATCCCGGCGGCGCGCCGGCCTTCGTCGTGGCGATGAATAAAAAGGCGCGCGAGCTCGGCATGAACGACACCCGCTACGTCGAGCCGACGGGGCTGTCGAGCAGCAACCAGTCGAGTGCCAACGATCTGTCCTTGCTGGTCAAGGCGGCGTCTGAGCACCAGCTGATCCGCGAGTTGTCGACCGCGCTGGATACCTCGGTGGCGGTCGGGCCGCGCCAGGTGCAGTTCCGCAATACCAACGGCCTGGTGCGCGACTCGAGCTGGGACATCAGCCTGCAGAAAACCGGCTACATCTCCGAGGCCGGCCGTTGTGTCGTCATGCAGGCCCAACTTGCTGGGCGCAACCTGATCATGGTCCTGCTCGATTCGGCTGGGCGCTATTCACGCATCGCCGATGCTGAGCGCATCCGCATGTGGCTGTCGGCCACCTTGCCCGCGGTCGCTAGCGCCGCCGTGCCACGCTGAGAGGCTGTCGAGCGCGCGCGTTGAACCGCGTGATGTCAGCGCTTCGCGACGCGGTGCACATGCCCGAGGGCGGCGGAGATTTCCGAGGCCGTGCTCGTGACGCGTTCGAGCCAGGCTTCTTCAAGCCGGTCGGCCGGCGCTGAAACCGACAGGCCGGCGATCAGCCGACCCTGGTCGTCATAGATGCCGGCGGCCATGCAGCGCACGCCGAGTTCGAGCTCTTCGTCGTCCCTGGCCCAGCCGTGGGCGCGCACCGAGGCCAGTTCGCGATCCAGTCGAGCTGGCTCGGTGATGCTGTTTTTGGTGTGGCCGGCCAGGCCGGTGCGGGTGACGTAGGCGCGCACCCGCGCCGCGTCGTCGTTGGCAAGGAACAGCTTGCCCACCGAGGTCAGGTGCAGCGGCGCGCGCCCGCCGATCGCGCGCACGACCTGCATGCCCGAGCGTTCGCTGTAGGTGCGTTCGATATAGACGATCTCGTCGCCCTGGCGCATCGAAAGATTCACCGGCTGCTGCGTCAGGCGGTGCAACTCGCGCATCGGCGCCAGCGCCACCTCGCGCACGTCGAGCCGGGCCTTCACCAGATTGCCCAGCTCGAGCAGGCGCATGCCGAGCCGGTAGCTGCCCGCCTCGGGCCGGTCAACGTAGCGCCCGAGGGTCAGGTCGTTGAGGATGCGGTGCGCCGTCGACGGGTGCAGGCCGGTCGTTTCGCTGATCAGCTTCAGGCTCACCGGTTCCTGGTGCGAGGCCAGCACATCGAGCAGCGAAAACGTGCGCTCCAGGACCTGGATGGTCGGTGATCGGGGGTCGTCGGATTTCATTCGAGGCACCTTGGCGGCAAGCCGGCATTTTGCATCGCGGAACCGGAGTTTGCATACCGGCATCCAAAACACAACGGCGGGTACGCGCAAGTCGTTCAGCCGAGCATCCCGGCGGCCGAGTTGCCTGACCGAACCGCACCCTCCAGGGTCGCTGGGTAGGGGCCGCTGACATAGTCGCCGGCGGCGAGCAGGCCCGGCGCGACCAGCGCCGGCGGGCGCCGCAGCGCCGGTGTGCAGGCGAAGGTCGCCCGCTGTTCGGTCATCGATGCCCGCACCGCCGGCGCTTGTACCCACGTGCCTGCCGGAAACTGCGTTCTGGCTTGCGCCAGCAGCGCTGCGTCGGTAGCTTCGCGGCCGCGGTCGACCCATTCGCGTGCGCCGCTGATGACAAATGAAAACCGGCCCGGCTTCGACCCGAGCGCACCGTGATCAAAAACGAACTGCGCCGCGCCTTCGCGCAGCAGGACCATCGGCGCGGCGAGGCGGGTGCCGGCCGAGTCGACCGTGGTCGTGATGATCGGCTCGTAGCGCAGTGCTGCCGCCGACGCGGCCCATTCGGGTGCCACTGTGCTGACCAGCCGCGCTGCCTCGACGGCGGTGCAGGCCAGCACCACCGTGTCGAAGTGGTCGCCGTTGACCGCCCAGCCAGCACCATCGCGTCCGACCTGCTCGACCCTAACGCCCAACTTCAGCGGCACGGCGCGCTGCTGCAACCAGGCCAGCGCCGCCTCGGGCAGCAATTCGCCGAGCGGCCGGCGCGGCAACAGCAGGTCGGCCGAGCCGGGCCCGCTGAACAGCGCGTCGCGCAGCACGCGCAAAAACACCGCGGCACTGGCGGCTTCGGCGGGTGTGTTCAGCGCGGCGACACACAGCGGGTCGATCAGGTCACGACGCAATTCGGCCGGCATCCGGGTGCATAGGTCGGCGACGGTCAAGTTTTTGTCACAGCGAAACCGTCGCAAGGCCCAGCCGCTGGCGTGCAGCAGCAGCGCCCATCGGTGCTTGAGCGGCCAGCCGCGGTGCGCCAGCACCCCGCGCGCAAAAGCGGCAATCGGCGGCCCCGGCGGCAGGCGCAGCCCGCTGCCGTCGGGCAAGGTCAGGGCCAGCGGCAGCCGCTGGAGCACAAGGTCGGGATTCACCCCGACCTCGCGCATCAGCGCCAGGGTATGCACATAGGCGCCGATCAGGATGTGCTGGCCGTTGTCGAGTTTTTCGTCACGCCACTCGACGCTGCGCGCGCGCCCGCCGGGTTGGCGTGCCATCTCGAACAGCGTCACGCGGTGGCCGTCGCGGGTGGCGCGCACGGCAGTGGCCAGCCCGGCCCAGCCGGCACCGACCACGGCGACCGTTTTCATGAGTGCCTCAAGGCCGGCCGAAGCCGGCCGCCCGCCAGGGGGATCAAGGAAAGTGGCAAGGCCCCATTTCCTTGAGGCGCGCCCGACTTCAAGCGCCGCGCCACTGGGTGCGCGTGGCGATCCACAGCTTGCGCAGCGGGGTCAGCGAGGTGCGCTGGTGCAGCACCTGGAAGCCGCCGGCCTCGATCTCGCGCAGCAGGGTGCGGTAGATATTGGCCATCATCAAACCCGGCCGCTGCGCGCGCCGGTCGGCGTCGGGCAGCAGCGCGAAGGCTTCGTCGAAAGTCGCGTGCGCGCGCGCCGCCTGAAACTGCATCAACTTGCCGAAGCGATCGCTGTAACCCCAGGGCGCATCACGCGCCAGCAACTCAGCCGCCTTGACATCGAAGCGCTGCAACTCGCTCATCGGCAGGTAGATGCGGCCGCGGCGCGCGTCGTCGCCGACATCGCGAATGATGTTCGTCAACTGCATCGCCAGGCCGAGCCGGTGGGCGTATTCGACCGTCGTTGCTTGAGTGCGGCCGAAGATGCCGCTGGCGACTTCGCCGACGATGCCGGCAACCAGATGGCAATAACGCGCCAGGCCCGTAAAGTCGAGAAACCGCGTCTGGTCGAGGTCGGTCTGGCAGCCTTCGATGACTGCCAGCAGATGCCGCGCTTCGATGCCGTGCTCGGCCGCCAGCGGCAGCAGCGCTTGTGTCACCGGGTGTGCTGCATTGCCGCCAAAAGCCTGTGCCACTTCTTGCCGCCACCAGACGAGTTTGGTCGCGGCGACCGAGGGCTCTTGCATCTCGTCGACGACATCGTCGACCTCGCGGCAGAAGGCATAAAACGCGGTGATCGCCGCGCGCTTGGGTGGCGGCAAAAACATGAAGGCGTAGTAGAAGCTCGACCCGCTGCGCGCAGCCTTGTCCTGCACATATTGCTGCGGCGTCATGGGCGATCCCGCGGCGCAGCGCGCATCGTCAATGCCCGCCAGGCAACAGGCAAGGCATCGGCGCTGCGCAGCACCGGACGCTGCCGGATTGTCTGGTGACCCATGGCGGCGATTCTCTCAAGAACGCGCAGGCCGCCTTGCACAACGAAGCGCAATTCCCAGCCAGCGCGGCCGGGCAGGCGCAGCGCCAGCGGCGCGCCGCGTTGCATCAGCTCGCGCGCCCAGATGCAAAGGTCTTGCACCAACGCACGTGTCGCCGCGGTGTCGGCCATCGATGACGGGCTGGCGAGGCTGACGCCATGGCGCGCTGCGTCGCTGGCCGGCACATAGACGCGGCCGCGCGGCAGGTCGACGCTGAGGTCTTGCCAGAAATTGATCAGCTGCAGCGCAGTGCAGATTGCGTCGGATTGGGCCAGCGACGCGTCGTCGGTGACGCCATACAGATGCAGCAGCAGGCGGCCGACAGGGTTGGCCGAGCGCCGGCAGTAGTCGAGCAGATCGGCGCGGTCTGCGTACCGCGGATTGGCGCAGTCCTGCACAAACGCATCGAGCAGCGCCGCCAGTGGCGCGTGGGGCAGGGCATGAGATCGCCGCGCCGCGACGAGGTTGGCAAAAACGCCGGCCCAGCGTGCCGATGGCACAGCGCCGGCAAAGACCGCGTCGAGTTCGGCGCGGTAGTCGTGCAGGTCGGCCAGGCGCTGCGCAGCCGTCGCCTCGCCCTCGTCGGCGATATCGTCAGCAGTACGTGCAAAGTGATAGATCGCCATAACCGCCGGCCGCAGCGCCGGCGGGCACAGCAGCGAGGCCACGGGAAAGTTTTCGTAGTGCGGGGTGGTCACGTTGGCATTCACGGCGGGGCGATTGTCCACGGCGTTGCACGGGGTCGCTGGCGCCCGGCCGGATGCCGGGCCAGACACAAGCCCCCAACCGGCCGGGAGCCTCTTCAAGCTTCGTTTGACAGGCGCTCGCTGCGCTTCTATATTACTGACCGGTCAGTCACTAAGGATTCCTGCGTCATGTGCCAGGGTCCGCGCCGAGCCCGCCCCATGTTGCGCCACGCCCTCGTTTTGCCCTTGATTGCAGCGCTGCTGCTCGCCGCCTGTTCACGCCCGGCACCAGCGCCAGAACCGGTGCGCGCGGTGCGCACGATGACCGTGCAGGCCGGCAGCGCCGGCGGCGCGCACGACTATGCCGCCGAGGTGCGCGCGCGTACCGAAGTGCGCCTGAGTTTCCGCGTCGGCGGCAAGCTGGTGCAGCGACCGGTCAATGTCGGCGATGTGGTGCGTGCTGGCCAGTCGCTCGCGCGCATCGACGCGCAGGATCTCAAGCTCGGGCAGGACGCGGCCCGCGCCAGCGTCGGCGCGGCCGAAGTCAATTCGGCGCAGGCCGCGGCTGACTTCCGCCGCTTCAAGGATCTGCGTGATCAGGGCTTCATCAGCGCTGCCGAACTCGAGCGCCGCGAAACGACGCTCAAGGCCGCACAGTCGCAGTTGGACCAAGCGCGCGCCCAAGCCGGCGTGCAGGGCAACCAGGCAGGCTATGCGACGCTGGTCGCCGACGCCGCCGGCGTCATCACCGCCGTCGATGCCGAGGTCGGTGCGGTGCTCGGCGCCGGCACGCCGGTGCTGCGCATGGCCGTTGACGGCCCGCGCGACATCGTCTTCGCGGTGCCCGAGGACCGCGTCAACGCGATGCGCGCGCTGCTCGGCCGCAGCGGCGGTGTCAAGGTGCGGCTCTGGGGCGCGGCGCCGGGCGAAACCCTGCCCGCGACGGTGCGCGAGGTCGCGGCTGCCGCCGACCCGGCGACACGCACCTTCCTGGTCAAGGCCGATGTCGGCCGGGCCGCACTGCGGTTGGGGCAGACCGCCACCGTGGTCATCGAAATGCCGCAGATCAGCGGCATTGCCAAGCTGCCGCTGACCGCGGTGCTCGAAGTCCGTGGCCAGACCTCGGTCTGGCTGCTCGACACGACGAGCATGAGCGTCAAGCCGCAGCCGATCGTCGTCGCTGGTGCCGACGGCAACGAGGTCGTCGTCGCCGCCGGGCTGGCGCCGGGCCAGGTCGTCGTCACCGCGGGTGTGCATACCCTGACGCCGGGCCAGAAGGTCAAACTTTTCACCGCAGCGGCAATGCCTTCCCCAGCTGCGGCAACGGCGACGCCGGGCGCATTGACCACGCCTGCCGCACCCACCGCACCGGCGCCCGCGCCGGCCGCAAGTCGCTGAGCGCGCAACGAACAAGGCGCGCCCGCGATGAACTCCCAGAATCAGAATCACCCGCACGGCGACATCGAGCCCGCGCCGAGCCGCTTCAATATCTCGCGTTGGGCACTCGAACATCCGGCGCTGACCCGCTACCTGATGGTCGTGCTGATGGTGCTCGGCTTTGCAGCGTACTTTCAGCTCGGGCAGGACGAAGACCCGCCGTTCACCTTCCGCGCGATGGTGGTGCAGGCTTTCTGGCCGGGTGCCACCGCGCAGCAGATGGCCGAGCAGGTGACCGACATGATCGAGAAGACGCTGCAGGAGGTGCCCTACGCCGACAAGATCCGCAGTTACACCAAACCCGGTGAATCGCTGACGATTTTTCAGATCAAGGATTCTTCACCGCCCAAAGAGGTCGCCGGGGTCTGGTACCAGGTGCGCAAGAAGGTCGGCGATATGCGCCAGACCCTGCCGGCCGGTGTCATCGGCCCGGTTTTCAACGACGATTTTGGCGATGTCTACGGCTCGATCTTCGCGCTCTCGGCCGACGGCTTCAGCAAGGAAGAACTGCGTGTCCACGCCGACCGCGTTCGCCAGGCGTTGCTCGCGGTGCCCGACGTGGCCAAGGTCGAGACCTTCGGCGCGCAGCCCGAAAAACTGTTCGTCGAGATCTCGCATATTCGACTGGCCCAGCTCGGGCTGGACTTCAACCAGGTCATCGCGCAGATCGGCGCGCAGAACGCGGTCGAAGGCGCTGGTGTGCTCAATGCGGGGGCGGAAAACTTCCAGGTCCGCATTGGCGGGCAGTTCAATTCGGTGGACGAATTGCGCCGCCTGCCGATCCGCGCGGTCAACGCCGCCAGCGGCCAGGCGAGTTCGTTTCGCCTCGGTGATATCGCCGACATCCGCCGCGCCACGATCGACCCGCCACAAGTGCTGGTGCGCCACCAGGGCCAGGAGGTCATCGCGCTGGGCGTGTCGATGGCCAAGGGCGGCGACATCATCGCGCTTGGCAAATCGTTGCGCGCCACCGCGGCCAAGCTGCAGCAAGAGATGCCGATCGGCATCACGCTGTCGCAGATCCAGGACCAGCCCAAGGCGGTGACCCGGTCGGTGAATGAATTTGTCGGCGTGCTGCTCGAGGCGGTGCTGGTCGTGCTCGCGGTCAGCTTCATCAGCCTGGGCCTGCACACCAAGCCGCTGCGGGTCGACATCTGGCCGGGCATGGTCGTCGGCATCACGATCCCGCTGGTGCTGGCGATCACCTTCGTCACGATGTACTACTGGAGCGTCGGCCTGCACAAGATCTCGCTCGGCTCGCTGATCATCGCTTTAGGCCTGCTCGTCGACGACGCGATCATTGCTGTGGAGATGATGGTGCGCAAGCTCGAAGAGGGCTACGACAAGATGCGCGCGGCGACCTTCGCCTACGACGTGACGGCGATGCCGATGTTGACCGGCACCTTGATCACCGCGGCCGGCTTCCTGCCCATCGGCCTGGCCAAATCGCTGACCGGCGAGTACACGTTTGCGATCTTCGCCGTGACCACTGCGGCACTCTTGATCTCGTGGATCGTCTCGGTCTACTTCGTGCCCTACCTCGGCGCCTGGCTGTTGCACACGCGGCGCAAGCCGGCGGCGCTGGATGGCGCCGCGGCTGCCGAAGCCAGCGTTGACAGCCCGCACGAGCTGTTCGACACGCCGTTTTACAGCCGCTTCAGGCGCGCCGTGAACTGGTGTGTGCAGCACCGCTGGATCACGATTGCCTTGACGCTGCTGAGCTTCGCCCTCGGCATCGCCGGCATGGGGCGGGTGCAGCAGCAGTTTTTCCCCGACTCGAGCCGGCCAGAGATCCTGGTCGATTTGTGGCTGCCCGAAGGCTCGACGATCCAGCAAAGCGAGACGATCGCAAAGGCCTTTGAGGCGCGCATGCGAAGCGAGCCCGGTATCGAGTCGGTGAGCACCTGGATCGGCAGCGGCGTGCCGCGTTTTTATCTGCCGCTGGACCAGATCTTCCCGCAGGCCAATGTGTCGCAGTCGATCCTGCTGCCCAAGGACCTGGCCACTCGCGAAGCGTTGCGGCTGCGCTTAGCCGCGCTGCTGGCGACCGAATTCCCCGAGGTGCGCGGCCGCGTCAAGCTGCTGCCCAACGGACCGCCGGTGCCGTACCCAGTGCAGTTTCGTGTCGTCGGGCCCGATGCACGCGAGGCACGGCTGTGGGCCGACCGGGCCAAGGAAGTGCTCTACGCCAGCCCGAATATGCGCGGTGTCAACGACAACTGGAACGAGTCGATCAAGGTGCTGCGGCTGGATGTCGAC